>NZ_JAELTO010000079.1 GCF_016428875.1 Xylophilus sp. ASV27 | reverse complement strand
CGGCCTGATGGCCGAAAAACAGGCCCGCAAAGGGCCCAAAGGCCGCGGCACGGCTGGACTTGTTTGCAAATTGGCTCTATCAGGCCGCCTCAGCACATCTCAAAGCTCATTGCGCAGACCTTCCCTAGCCCGAACATGCGGCAACTGCAACTACTTTTTCTTTTCGTGCAGTAGAGCAGGCTTGAGGCGCCTCGCCGTCTGTACTATCGAGTCAATAAAGACTCTTGAGTCAACTCTGTAATCTGCCAATCCGCGACCCGCATCACGGCAAAAAACGATCAACGTTACCGGGAGAGGATGAGATGCGCAAATTTTTCACCCTGTCCTAAACAGCTGTGAGCTTTTGGTAGATAACTCAACAAGAATAGGTGTGGCGCAAGCCATGTCGCGGCGACTTGGGGAGGATTCGTGCCAGCATCAAAGAACAATTTCCTGGACCATTTCCGCTGGCTTCGCAAAGCTTGTTCGGAAAGTGGCGTCGAATTTCTGGTTGTAGGAGGGTCGATGCAGGCCTTGTTGCGCAAGGATGAATTCCACTGCGTGCTTTTCCCCCAATTCCTGGCGGTGGTGCAGGGTGTGAGCCAGTACGTAGCTACGCTGACCGACGAGGCCTCGCATTTCGCGGGCTGGCTACCGTATCGGCATCGACGTTGGGCAGAGTCAACGGACAAGTTGCTGTTTAAGCAGCTTGCACAACGCGCGGGCCTTGCTGTTCCGCCGTGGTGGGCTTTGGCCGACGCTGACGTGCCCGATGTGCTTGTCAAGCGTGCAAGGTCGTCTTTCGGTGCGCAGATCAAGGGGCCTTATCGTCGCAGCGATGAATGCGCCATAGACATCGCACAAGGGGAGTACTACGAGCGCTTTATTGAGGGCCGTCTGCTTAAAGTCTGGTACTTTGGTGATAAGCCGGTCGTGCTGGAACTTGACGAGCTACCCAGGCTAGCCTGCGATGGTCGTGTCTCGGTGGGGGAGCAGTTCGATCGCAGAGCTCGGCTCATAAGGCGCCGTACGCCGGAGGAGCAAGAGCGGCTGCGACATCGACTTGAACCGGTATTGAAGTACCAGGGCTACGAGCTAGACGCCGTACCGCCCAGGGGAACACGACTGGTTCTTGAGTTTCGCTACGGATCTGAATTCATGCGTCCGATCGATCGCCGCGTAATTGACCTGCAGGCAGCCATCGGCGACCGGTGGGAGCCGCTGAGTAAGGCGGGGCCACATTTCGCCAGTGCGATTAATCCGATCGAGCGCGCAGGCACCGTGTTTACCGTCGATGCGGTGCTTGACGCACAGGGGGAATTTTGGTTTTTGGAGATGAACAGCAACCCGACTGTTCATCCGCTTGTTTATCCGCACTTGATTCAGAGTTCGCTACCACGATCAGTCCTCACCTGAGCTGCCAGGGGCGCACCTCGGGTTGCAACTGCTTGCCTTTAGTCAAGTTTTAAAAGTGGTGTCCATGTTCCGTACTGAGTAGCGCAATTCATTCACCCAAAGGTGACCTCGTGATCGTTTCTACAGCGTTGCAAGTCGCAGGAATGACATAGGCCGCTTTCGCGTTGCTTGACCGTGATGGTCATGCTTTCACTTCCGCTGTTGATGGACACTGTGCCTGGTCTGACGCTGGAAGCGCTTGCGATAGAGTATGTATTGTCGCCTCCACCCGCCGTATGTCGGCCAGGGTGCGTATGATGGAAATATGGCGCAGGAGTCTGATCCGTTCATTTTCGCTCCATGCCAACAACTGATTTGATTGCGATACGTCCTTGAGCACCTGTCGTGCAGCATCTTCTAGAGCAATTTCCTGTGCGGCGGCATACCCATTCAAGAGTGCTATCTCGTTCTCATCGCTCGTCGTGCCTGGGAATTGCAAGAATGCCTTGGCTGCCCGATAGCGGCGCTCGCTGATGTCGGAGTGGGCGATGCAGTCAGTTTCTTCAGACTTTCGTAGTTTATTGATGTGCTGCACCAGTAACGTGCGTAACCGCGCTTTCTCGTGGCACAAATGTACAGGCCCTAGAGGGCGATCAACATCTATGGGGACGGTATTGGCTACCGGATAGCGACATGTCCTCGAGAGGGCTGGGTAGGCATCCTGCAGTAGCGACTCTCTTACCGCCAGAAGTGCTTCTTGGGTTCTCGCACCCTGGATGGCGACCGTAAACTGTTCAAGCACTTGCTCGGTTTCTTGGAGAACGTGCCATGTATCCGCGGCTTTGCATATGATCAACTGAGCTGCTTCGAGCAGCGACAGGCCACGTGCAAGTGCGACGCCATGCAAGAAGCCAATATCTCCACATTCCTCTGGCTGTGCAATATAAGCATTTGCCTGACGTAATTTCTCTGCCCGGATGCTCGCACCTAAAGTGCCTTTAGGGGCCTGGGATGCTCGCACGGCATTGATCTTCTCCAGCAAGATGCGGCGTAATGCCTTGCGATTGCTTTCCAGAAGCAATTCTTGCTGGGGTTTGGCTGCTGGCGTTTGAGCGTCGATGAACACGCCGCCATTGAACCTCCATCGCCAACAATTGCGCAAGGTCATCCCCTCAGGAAGGGGGCCGTGAAAATGACTGATGTAATACCAGTCCCCTTCCATTGGTGGTTGGTACTCGATATCATCGGTGAAGTACACCACGCGGTGCGATTTCACCTGCGTTACCAAGAAATAGGAGGAAGACGCTTGCACAGCTAAATCAGGAAGTGGCGTGCTGTCGGATTGAGGAGTTTGCACTGTAGAAATCATTTATTTTGTATACCTTCAGCCCAGAATGGTTGCTTGCAGCCGCAAGCAGTGGCATGCTGCCTACGTACCCTACCGTGGGAGGTTGTTCAAACGTAGCGCCGATGGAGCCTTCCCAGACCTTAACTCTCCGGTCCGGGTCGAATACCGCCAAATGACCTTGCCGGGACAAGGCGATGAGGTAGTTGCCAAATGCAATCGGTGCCCAGCAGCCCGGGCTGCGCAATCGGGATAGCCATTCAATCCGGCCGTCGGCCAGCGCAAAAGCGGTGAGGTGACACGTGCCATCGAAGACAAATACATGGGCGCCTTGCACATGGGCGAATTGATGTCTCGAGGCCTTGCCATAGGTTACCGTCCAAAGTGGTTGACCCGAATAAAGATCGTTGCAAAGCAACTGCCCATTCTCGGTGGCAGACAGTACACGGCCCGACGAAACCGCAGGCCTGCCTCGCACAAGACCATTGGTCTGTTGTTGCCAGCGCAGATCGCCCGTGTCTGCGTTCACACAGACCAGACTGCCATCATTGCAAGAAGCGATTACAGAGTTGCTGTCAGCGTCGTATGCCGGACTGCCTGGAGGCCAGTAGCGGTGATGAAACTTCCATAGCGTCTGGCCTGTTTCCCAGTTGAGCGCATACAAATGGCCATGGGGATTTCCGGCGTTCCATTGCTCCGTGTTGATGAAGAGCCGGCCATGTTTAATGTCCAGCGCGGGAGTCGCATGTACGCTGGAATCCTGCCGCCAGCGCCATACCACTTGGCCTGTCGCCATATCTAGGCGGGTAATGGTCCCGTCGTAACAACCGAAGACCAGGCTGCCATCCGCACCTTGCAACATCTGCACGATACCTTTGGTCGGTTGCGCCAAACTTTCGTAAACCCATTCAATATCGCCGCTGGCTGCGTTGTGTCGCCACACTCGCGACCGGTCATCCGCAACAAAAACCGCCCCTTCAGCGATAAGGGGTACGCTCTTGTAAGGGTAGGTCGTCTTTCTATTGAGTTCCCATCGCCACCAGAGCGGCTCTTCAACGAGCGCCGGGTAACTGCCCGTCATGGTAGGTGGCCGGGCATCGAAGCAGTCGCGAGACAAGCCGATATCATGTCGTTTGAAAAGCGACACTACGGGAAATCGGCTGACCGATATTTGGCGCGAGCCAAGCGGTTGCCACATATCGAAGAACAAGGCCATTGCGCGGATATCGAGCAAATGACCATCGGCTGCAAGGGCTTCCTCCACGAGCGCTAGTGCCGAACCTGCGCGCATAAAATCATCAAGAATTACGGCGCGTGCACCCGGGGGCTGACGCTGTCCCTCGACCCATTTGCGGAGGTTGTGATCTTTGCGACTCTCGCGCACCATTAGTACAGGAAGATCAATGCCGTCGGCTAACGCGGCCATTGCAGTCGCATAGAGCAGCGGCGTTGCGCCATACCCCGGGCCGACGAGAACCTCGGGCTCAAATGGGCGAACGAGCTTCCACATCAGGCGTCCAGCCGCTGCCGCGTTGCTCGCCCGCGTCAGCATCCGGCGGAAGTCAAACACCACATGCTGGCTGAAATGAATCGCCTCCGTGTAGATGCTCTGGCGCAGGCTTTCCCAATCGGGGTCCCCCTTTGGGGGGGAATGTTTTACATACATAAATACTGTACTACCGCAGTGAGACGATCAGATACGTCAGCCTTCGCCGCCTTCGCCTTCGCCTTCGCTGCCACCGCCGCTACCTTCGGATTCGGAGCTCTCGGAGGATTCGGAGCTCTCGGAGGACTCGGAGCTCTCTGTCTCGGCTTCAGTCTCCGTCTCTGTCTCCGTCTCTGTCTCCGTCTCTGTCTCCGTCTCTGTCTCCGTCTCTGTCTCTGTCTCTGTCTCTGTCTCTGTCTCGCCGCCTCCGCCCTCACCGCCTCCGCCCCCAAAGAGCAGGCCAGTCAACTCGGCCTCATCTGGTATTGGTAGCCATAGGCCGAAGCCTTGGGGAGGTAGTTGGGTCATTCCAGAATTGCTAAGCACTCCCATCGTATTTCTCCTTTCGGGCGGGCGTCGTAAGTCGTTGGGACTGAGGATGCTCGCACCCCTACGTTGATAAGAGCGGATAGCATAGCTATGCGAAATTTGGTTGGAGTGGTTTTTCTCATATTGTCAGCACGGCTTTGGAAAAAAATCTCCATCAATGACTTTTTCGCAACGGGACATGAAGTGCAAGGAGGAAGGCTCTAAACCAAAGTGGAACATCGCAGATAACTTATGCGTCGTGTGGGATGTGAGGTGATGAGATGGAACCGCAAAAATCATTTCCCCTTGGGTAAGATCCGCATAGCACACGCATGAGCGCGCTGGTTGACCTGCCCGATCCCCCCGCAATCGTCATCATCCTGATTGCCCGCCGGCATGGCCAGCTGCTGGGGCTCGGTGGCGCCCACGATGCGGCTGGGATCGTAGGGCGCGAAGGTCGAGGCGCTGTTGTGCACACCGCCCACCTTGGTGGGAATGTTGAGCACCTGGCCCACACGCAGCTCCGAGTCATTGGAGAGGCCATTGGCCGAGGCGATCTCATACCAGAGATCGGCATCGCCATAGGCCGCCTGGGCGATGCCGCGCAGGGTATCGCCGGCACGCACCGGATACTGGCCGGTGGCAGCGGCCGGATAGGAGCCCGTCACCGGCCGATACGCCGGGTTGAAATCCCCCTGCTCGGTGAACATCGGATTGCCCTGGTCATCCTGCGGGTTGGAGCGATCCACCCCGCTGCCGTAGACGCCCAGGACCTCGCCGGCGACCACCAGCTCGCGCAGGCGATGCACCCCGACCGAAGGATTGCCCTGGGTATTGAGCAGCACATGGCCCGAGAAATCGTTGACCAGGCGGCGGCTGGAGACGGGGGAGGTGGAATCATCCACCCCCACCAGCTGATTGTTGGCGCTGTAGAAGAGGGCGGTCACGTTCGCGCGCCAGATTGTGGTGTCGCGTGTCCGCGCGGCCTTGCGCCAGTGCTTCAGGCAGATCGGCTATCCCCAAACTGTGCCAGTGGCTGCTGTGGCATAGCTCCGTCAGGGGGGCATGCCGTCCGAAACGCGATTGGTGCAACAGAGCCCTTTGGCAGCTATCAGCAATTACGGTTTACTGCTTTGGTTTCTCTTGAGCCAGTAGTTGATTCCGTCTTGAGCATAGTTCTTGAAACTCACGAACATTTCGTCAAAGTCGGCGAACTCTTCGACCAAGCCGTTAGCTGTCGCATCCCGGATGATTGCATAAATCCCAAACGCTATCCCCTCTTCATGGCCCGAGCAGTTCTGCAGGAGTTGATAGAGTCCTTGCCATCCACTCAGGGAGCGAAGCCATGTTGATAGCCCTGCACAAGAACGCCCGCACCACGCCTGCCGTGCGTGCCGAGATCGCGGCCAGCCACGAGACGGCCAGCGTCCTGGCCCAGCGTTTTGGCATTACCGAGCAGACGGTCTACAAGTGGAAGAAGCGCGAGGTCTTCGGGGACCGTTCGCACACGGCCCATCATCTGCAGACGGTGCTCACGCCCGCGCAAGAGACGGTGGTGGTCCATCTGAGGCGAACCCTGCTGCTGCCGCTCGATGACCTGCTGGCGGTCACGCGCGAGTTCATTTGCGCCCATGTCTCGCGCTCGGGCCTGGACCGGTGCCTGCGCCGCCATGGAGCGGGCAACCTCAACGACCTCAAGCCCCGCGAGCCGGCGGTAGTCCACAAGGCCTTCAAGAGCTACGAGCCGGGCTATGTGCATGTGGACGTGAAGTACCTGCCGCAGATGCAGGATGAGAGCAGCCGGCGCTATCTGTTCGTGGCCATCGACCGGGCCACGCGGTGGGTGTTCGTGCAGTTCAAGACCCACAAGACAGCGGCCAGTGCCAAGGCCTTTCTGAACGCACTGCACAAGGCCTGTCCGATCAGGATCAAGAAGCTGCTGACCGACAACGGCAAGGAGTTCACGGACCGCCTGTTCGCCGGCAAGGAGCGCGAACCCAGTGGCCAGCACGAGTTCGACCAGCTGTGCCAGGAACTGGGCATCGAGCACCGGCTGACCAAGCCCAGGACGCCCAGAACCAATGGCATGGTGGAGCGCTTCAATGGCCGCATCGCGGACGTGCTCAAGACCCACCGATTCAACAGCCGCGAGGACATGCAGCAGACCTTGCAGCGCTATGTGGCCCTGTACAACCACCAGTTGCCGCAGTCAGCGCTGGGCAGCAAGACGCCCATGCAGGCCATGAAAGAGTGGTACCACGAGCGCCCGGATCTGTTTCTCAAGCGGCCATATGATCGTCCGGGATGCGACATGTAGACCTTCTTTAAGCTGCCTCAAAACTTAAATACTTTATCTTGGTGGAATCATCAAATGTCACGACAAGTTTTGCCTTTGTGTTCGGCAAAGAATACTTGCTGTCATGCAAGTCTGATTCCATTGGGGTCCCCAGCACTTGATGAATCTCCGCTTGCGACATCCCTCTCTTGAGTCCCAGCGGTAGAGCACCTGAAAATGCTGAAAAATTCCGTGTAGCTTGAATGAATATCTGAACTGCAACTACATGGTCGTCTTCAAGGAGTAAGTCAAGCCCTCGCTCGCGAGAAATCAAATACTGGCGAGACGGAGGATCATCCATCACTTCGTTAAGGCCTAATCGTGCAGCTACATCGACAACGTCTGATGAGCTTCGATGCTGACCCAGAAGGGTTATAAATTCGGTCATTAATCACAGCCCTAGATTTCTAAAAAATTCCGTAATCGACTGCTTTGTTGAAAGCCGACTGAACAACTGTTGATTAAGCTCGTTGAGTTGATTAAATGATGTCTCAAGGCTTAGGGGATCATAACCCATGCCGGGCGCGTTAGCCAGATGGACGGCTTGGTCTTTAGTCGCCGCCGAACCGAGGTTAAGCGAGTCCGCCGCAATTTGAGACGGAGTATTAGCGCCAAAGTATGTTCGACCCGACGCGTGCAAGTCTTGAGCAACGATTACTGTATTCGTGTTATCGCGAAGGGCGGCCGCTTCATCCGGATTCAGCCTGCGTCCGAGCGTTGTTTCCACGTTCTGACGAATTGCGGCGTATGAAGGAATGTGGTCTCCAGTAAGTGCATCACCGACCACTGCCCCAGCCTTGCTTTCACCGTACGTCATCACGTTGCCGAACTGCACCGGAACCTTGCCACCGGTTTCATTTGCCACATTTCCAAGTGTAGACGCCTCCCGAGCCGCATTCGCCAAAACCCGGTCCACAGCCGCCGCATCACCCAACAGATTGCGTCCCATGGTGCCAGCAAAGACCAGCGCCGCCTTGGCTCCACCGACAGCGAAGTTCTCCTGCGGCCAAGCCTGCGCCGCTTTCCCGGCCCAGCTGTTATTGAAGTCATCGATCAGTTCCAGCCCCTTTCCAATCCAGCCCTGCGGCTGCATCGATTGGGACGCTGGCACATATGGGTATCCGCCCGTTGGAATCATGTCTACCGCAGATCCGGCGACTTGCTGCATGCCGCCCACATGCCACACAGGCCCGCCTTCAGCGGTTCTGCCGCTCCAGGCGCCCGCTTGCAGCGAGTCCCAGTACGCGCGCTGCTCGGCTGCCGCGATGGTCGCCCGATTGCTGCTTTCAGCACCGATCAAGCGACCGCCCAGGCGTGCACTGCTCATGTCATCCAGGTCTACATACAACTGCTGGCCCGGCTGAACCAGCGGCATGCCCTTGCCGTCGAACGAAAGCTGGCCGCTGCGCGCGAGCTGGCCGTACATCGCGCGCTGCTGCTGGTCGCTGAAGCCCATCGCCTGCATGGCTGCGAGCGGACCTTGACCTCTTCCGATGGTGATGGTGCGACGGCTGCCGTTGTATGTGTCGCTCGCCACATCCATGCCGTTGCGATCATCTACGCCGCCCACATTGGTCGCCGCCAGCGATTCGGCAGCACGTCTGGCCATGATGGCGTCGCTCTGCCCGATCCACTCCTGGCTGCGCCGTGCGTCATAAGCGTTGTCGCTCTCAATATCCGAGCCGTTCCGGTAGTCCACTGCAGACCAAGGCCCTTGACCTTGGGTCTGAGTGGTGGTCGAGACATTGGCCAAGCCTTGCCCCAACACATTGCCGAACGCATCCGTCGCCACCTGCGTGACACTGACCCGGCCACCCCGCATGACCGCGGTGGTCAGCGCAGCGCCGGTGGCCGACAGCACGCTCTTGCCCAGATCGAAGCCATTGACCTGCGGGTTGTAGTTCATGGCCGAGTTGATCTGCGCCCCCACGCCCGCACCGACAGCGGAAGCGGCCACCTGGGTCCAGCTGAAACGATCCTGCAGGCCGAGGCTCACGCTGATGCCCTGGCTGACCGCGCTGCTGACCGCCTGGCGCAGGGCCGCATTGCCGAAGGTGCTGCCCACATCGGGCAGCAGATTGGAGCCGCCCACCCCTTGGGTCACCCCCGCACTGACAGCGGCCAGCGCCACCTGCTTCCAGCTGAAGCCATCCTGCGCGCCGATGGCGTTGCCCACCACCTGGCTGGCCACCGAGCCCGCAGCGCCCGCGAGCGCCGCACCGGTAAAGCCCAGGGTGCCGCCGCCCAGGGCGCTGCCGCCGGCGGCAGCCACATCCAGGAAAGCGCCGCTCGCGCCGCTGAGCGCCCCAGCCGTGTACACCGTGACCACCACGGCGACGGCGATCATGATGACCTGCCCGATCCCCCCGCAATCGTCATCATCCTGATTGCCCGCCGGCATGGCCAGCTGCTGGGGCTCGGTGGCGCCCACGATGCGGCTGGGATCGTAGGGCGCGAAGGTCGAGGCACTGTTGTGCACACCGCCCACCTTGGTGGGAATGTTGAGCACCTGGCCCACACGCAGCTCCGAGTCATTGGAGAGGCCATTGGCCGAGGCGATCTCATACCAGAGATCGGCATCGCCATAGGCCGCCTGGGCGATGCCGCGCAGGGTATCGCCGGCACGCACCGGATACTGGCCGGTGGCAGCGGCCGGATAGGAGCCCGTCACCGGCCGATACGCCGGGTTGAAATCCCCCTGCTCGGTGAACATCGGATTGCCCTGGTCATCCTGCGGGTTGGAGCGATCCACCCCGCTGCCGTAGACGCCCAGGACCTCGCCGGCGACCACCAGCTCGCGCAGGCGATGCACCCCGACCGAAGGATTGCCCTGGGTATTGAGCAGCACATGGCCCGAGAAATCGTTGACCAGGCGGCGGCTGGAGACGGGGGAGGTGGAATCATCCACCCCCACCAGCTGATTGTTGGCGCTGTAGAAGAGGGCGGTCGAGCCCTCGGTCACATTGCCCGAATCGAGATTGGTGTTGACCGTGTGCGTGCCCTGCTGCTTGTAGCCCTCCAATGTGCGCAGGGCGATCTCCGTATCGGTGACCACCGTCCCCTGGCTGGAGCCAGCCACCGAATGGGTGAAACGCAGATTGCCGGCCGCGTCATAGCCGGAGGTGCGGGACGTGGTCGTGACCGTGGTGTAGACCGGAGCGCCGGACTCATCCACGCCCGTCTGCTCCTGGTGGGAGGAGGTGACCACATGGCTGTACTCGGTATCGCGCACGCGGGCGGGATCGGAAGCGGCCAAAGTCTCATTGACAGAATGCTGCACCAGGACCCGGCCGGCCGCATCGTAGCGGCTGGTGACCGTGGTGGCGCCGGAGAGATCCAGGTTGGCGCCCACCAGGGCCTTCAGATAGTCGGCCGGCAGGGAGCCGCCCGGGCCGGTCTGCACCACGCGGCTGGCGCCGTCGTAGTAGCGACGGTCCAGCACGATCGCCTCCTGGAAGCCCAGGGGCGTGGGCTCCATGTTGCTGCCATTGGGAATCCGCGCGGCATAGGCGCCGGTGGAGACCTGGGACAGCCGGTTCATCGCATCGTAGGCGTAATGCTGGGTGATGGCCCCGGTCTGCTTGGCGTAGCCCGTGAAATGCACGCCCGGGGTCGAGCCATCGAGGGAGGCCGACGACGCGGGCAGGGCCATGGCGCTGGCACCTCCATCCCCACCGTCACCACCACCCCCGCCATCGCCGCCGATGGGGTTGGAGGACTCGTCCACCGCGTATTCGGGCACGACCTGCGTGCCCCAGGACGTGTCGCTGATGCGGTTGCCGTTGAGGTCATAGGCCAGCAGGTGGCCTTGCTTGGCGGTGACGTTGCCCAGGTTGAAGCGGTTGCCATCGACGGCGCCGTCGGCCAGCACCTGCCGGTTCATGCTGTCGTAGGCGTACCAGGCTTCCTGGGCGCTGGCGCCCGCGTCGGTGCTGAAGTCCGTGTGCTGGTGGATCTTGTTGCCCACGGCATCGTATTGCAGCGACATGCTGAGACCAGCTTGCGCGTCCTGCACCCGGGACAGGCGGCCCAGGGTGTCGTACTCCATGCGCTGGTTCTGGTAGACCGCGCCCTGCTGGGAGGTCTGCTCCAGAACGCGGTTGCCCATGGCGTCGTAGGCGTAGCGGGTGTGCTGGTCCAGCCCGCTGCTGGTGCTCACGCCGTCATAGCTGTTGTCGTCGATGCGCACGATCTGGCCTGCACCGTCGTAGCCGAAGCTCTGGTCCATGCCGCGGCTGTTGCCCTGTGCGATGAGCTGGCGGGCGGTGTCGTACTGGTACCAGTATTGGGCTCCGCCGATGTCGGTATGGCCCTGCAGCTGGCCGAAGACGTCATAGGTCCAGGTAGCTTGCAAGCCATTGGGATCGACCTCGGCGATCTCGCGGTCATGCACGTCGTAAGCGGTGGAGGTGACGAATCCGTCGGCGTCGGTGACGGAGATGACGTTGCCGCGGTTGTCGTACCGATACTGGGTGGTGCCCCCGGCGCCATCGGTCTGCGAGGTCTTGCGGCCGGCCGTGTCGTAGCTGAAAGTCTCTGCGACCCCGTAGCCGATGTCCTGCAGCTGGTTGTTGCCATCGGCCTGGTAGCGGTCGATGCCTTCATGGATGACCGCGGTGACGCGGCCCATGCCGTCGCGTGTGTAGCGGGTGACGTGGCCCATGGCATCGACCAGGCGTGACTGCTCGCCGAAGGCGGTGTAGTCGTGCTCGATGGCCCCGCCATCCGCGTGCAGTTCCCGAACCAGGTGGTCGCCGGAATCCCAGACCTGGCCGCTGACATGGCCGTTGGCGTCACGTACGGCCACCTGGCGTCCCAGGGCGTCGTAGTAGATGCTGGTGACCGGACTGCCCTGGCTCTGCATGCCGTTGCCATCGGGCTGGGACTTGCTGATGACCTGGTTGCGGTCGTTGTAGGCGTATGTGGTGACCCAGGCCTGGGTGCGCGGATCGGTCTGCGAGAGCGTGTTGCCCCAGCGGTCGAAGGTCTGCAGGATGACTGGCCGGACGATGTCGGAGCCATCCCCCAGCGCGCGCTCGGGCAGCGTCTGCCGGACGACGCGGCCTAGCAGGTCGACCTGCATGTCGGTGCGGCGCAGGCCGGTGCGTTGGCCGGTGCTGGCCTGGTCTGCAGCCTGGGCGTTGGCAAATCCCAGAAAGCTGGAGTCGTAGGTTCCTACGTCTTCGGTGCGGCCTGCGCTCTGGATCTGGGCCGTCTGGTGGCCGAGCAGGTCGTAGAGCATGACCTTGTAATTGCCGTCGCCTGCATTGGTGCGCCAGAGGTGGCCGGTGTTGTCGTAATCGAATTGCTCGTAAAGGTAGGGCCCATTGTTCGTGGCGTTGCTGCCACGGCTGGTCATTTCCCCGAAGGCATTCCATTCGATGCGGGTGGACACCGTGCCGACTGCCGTCTGTTGCTGGATGCTGATGCTTCCGTCCTGGGAGACGCTCGTGGAGGCGGGGGTAATCATGCCCGTCTGCCTGCCCAGGCGGTCATAGGTGAACTCGGTGAACAGCACGTGGGCGCCGTCAGGGTCGTAGACCGTCTGCCAGGTCTTGACCAGTTGGCCGCGCGCGTTGTAGGACATCTGGTTATAACCGCCGCCTGCGTCCTGCACTGCGGTCACGTGTCCATGGCTGTCGTACGCCATGTAGGTCACCCGGTCTTGAAGGGGGCCGCCATAGCCGCCGCCATAGCCGCCGCCATAGCCGCTGCTGTTCTCATCCTGTGTGACTGAGGAGACCGCATAGCCGAATTGGTCCGCATAAGCGGCTCCGGCAGCCCGCTCTATCCTTGTGACTACGTTGCCGAAGGCGTCCCGCAGGAATTCCACCAGCGGGATGATGCCGTGGCCGTCGCTGGTGCTGGATCTGCCTGGCGAAGCGATGGCCCGCACCCTGCCGAGTACGTCGTAATAGGTATATGTGCTTTGACCCAGCGGATCGGTCGTGCGCGTGAGGTTGCCGAGGCTGTCGTAGCCGTAAGTGGTGGTCAGGTCACCCACGGTGCTCGACCCATCCGACTGGCTGCTGTAGCGCACACCTACACGTGTCTCGCTGATCTTGCGGTTGCCGAGGTCATAGGCATAGCGGGTGATGCGGTCATCCTGTGTCGCAGGCGGCAGCGAGGCGTAGCCTTGTCCCTGAGCCGCGGCTGAGGGTGCGGTGCTTGCATACTCCCGTTTTTCCGTCAAATTGCCGGCGCCATCGTAGCTGTGGGTGGTGACGTAGCCCAAGGCGTCGACCGTCTGGACTTCCTGGCCCCGCTGGTCGAAATAGTGACGTGTCGTTGCCCAGGTGCTGCCTGCCTGGTCGGCTTGGGCAGCGCTTTGTACCAGCTGATTGAAGGCATCGTAGGTGTTGCGGACCACGGCGCTGGCCTGGTAGTGCCCGCCCATGCCGTCGTTCACCCAGGTCGATGGCTGGACGATGGAGACGCTGTTGCCCCGCTGGTCGTATTGCGTCTGGATGGTCCGATCGAGTGAGCTGGTGTTTATGGCTGGCGAGAAATGGTCCAGGCCGAAAATTTCGTAGCCGTTGACACCGCCGAGTACGAGTTGAGGGAGGGGGACTGCCTGCGCATAACGGGTCAGTTCGGTGATGTCGCCGAAGGTATTGCGCTCCATGTGGGTGACGTAGCCCATGGCATCGACGCTATCGACCTGTCGGCCGAGTGCATCGTAGGTCTTGAGGCTCAGGCTGCCAGCGGTGTCGATGCCGCCAACGGCATCGCCGAAACTGTCGTAGATGACTCGACTGACGAGGACTCCGTACGTCTCGAATCTCGCGCTGCTGTATTCGCCACCGTAAGATCCGATGCCGCCGCCATAGGCTCCGCCGTAGCTGCCGCCGTAAACACCTCCGTACGGGTCATAGCTGCCACCGTAAGCCCCGCCATAGGGGTTATAGCTGCCTCCGTAAACACCGCCATAAGGCCCACCGTAGGGGGCTTGAGGGTTGATGGGATCACTTGCCGCTTGATATATCTGTACTGGCGCAAAGATCGTTCTGACCTGACGGCCCAGTGCGTCATATTCATACCATGTGGTGCGCTCCTGGTATGAGCCGGCAGCCTCGGTCCGTGCGACCATGTTGCCGAGCGCGTCATACTGCATGCGGGTGACGATCTGGCCGCTTTCGGACGTGTAGGGCGTGGTTTCCGTCACCAGGCGGCCTGCCGCATCGTAGTCATAGTTCCAGGCGTAGTCTTGCGGATTGTGGAAGCTGACTTTGTTGCCCGTGCCGTCGTATTGGTAGGTCTCGTAAGAGCCACCCGAGTTCGATGAGGCCTTCAGGTGGCCAGCCTGGTCGAAGCTGTAATACTCGTTCTGGTCCACCAGCCCGTCCGAGGTGACTGCACCGGCGACTGTCCATGCATTGGCATCTTCCGCGATGATGGTGACCGCGTGCATGAAATGCGTGCGTCCGGTGACTTGCCCGAGCCCGTTGTAATAGCTGTTGGTGACGTAGCCCAGCGGATCCACGGTCACTACTTTGCGCCCAGCGGAGTCGTAAGCCGCCAAGGTGCGGCGGTCGTGCGCGGCATCGGCGGAAATGGCCTGCTGCACCTGCGTGGCCGTGGCTTGCTGGGCCAGCGGGGCTTGCAGTGCATTGGCATAGGCCGTGGTCTTCCAGACATTGCCGGTACCGTCGTAGTCGAACCGGGTGGCGTATCCCTGCGCGTCGACACTCCAGACCTGCCGGTCGGCACCGTCATAGACGGCGTGGGTCGTGCGGTCTTGCTCGGATGAGGTGACTGTGCCGAGGATCGTTGCTTCGCTCGCTGCGGCGCCATCCCGTGTCGGGGGGGCGATGCGGTTGGCATAGGCGGTGCGCATCACGGCATTGCCGTTGGCGTCGTAGACCGCACGGCTGACGCCGCCCATTGCATCCACGGTCACGCTCATGCGGCCGGCGGCATCGTAGGCGTAGAGCGTGATGCGGTCGGTTGCATCGGTCGATACGCTGGCTGGCGATGCGTCTGGGCTTACGCGGGTGTGGTAGGCAATGCGCTTGACGAGGTTCCCGTCGGCGTCGAACACCTGCTGGGTGACGTCACCCATGCCGTCGGCGCTCCAGGTGAGGCGACCTGCGGCGTCGTAGACCTTGCGTGAGGAAGCATCCACGTCAGGCTGCGCGAGCGAGGCAGTGGCCGCTTGTACGCTGGCGATGGTTGCGGCTGTTGTCGCGGGTATGGGGGTTGCGTAGGCGACGCTGGCGACGGTGTTACCGTTGGCGTCGAACGTCCGCGCGATGACAGACACCACCGTGCCGTCGCCGGTGCTCGAGAGGCTGTAGACAGGGCGGTTGAGCTGGTCGTAGACGGTACGTGTTTCCTGGTCGTGTGCAAGATCCGGAGTGACTTCGGGCGGGTTGGTGCCCGGAAGGCCATTGACAACGACGCGATTGGCATAGCGGATGCTGTCCGTGACGTTGCCGTTGCCGTCGTAGCTGTACTTCACCGTGTCGCCGGCGGCGTTGATGGTGTAGGTCAGGCGACCGTCTTTGTCGTAGAGGCGCCGTTCCGCGGTGTCTGCTTCGCTGCTTTGCAGGCGCGATTCGATCGCACCAGCATCGACTGCTGTTCCGAGCCCGTCCAGGTAGATGGCGTTGGCGTAGTGCCGCACCAGCGAGAGGCGCCCTTCGGCGTCGTATTGCATGGTCGATACGCCGCCAGCGCCATCGACGGAGATGGCGAGCCGGTTTTCCTTGTCGTAGACCCGGCGCGTGACGTTGCCCTGGGCGTCGGTCGTGGCGACGACGTTGCCGGCCTTGTCGTAGGTGTAGCTGGTGGTCAGGGCCAGGCCGTCGCGATCGACCGTGGTGCTGATGCGGCGGCCCATGGCGTCGTAGGCGTACTCCGTGACGGCCCCGCCTGGATGGGTGACGGAAAGCACATGCCCAGCCAGATCGTAGGCATAGCGCGTCGTCAGGCCGAGACCATCAGGGTCCACGGTTTCCGTGAGCACCTCACCGCGATCGTCATAGGTTCTTTCCGTTACGACACCACGGGGGTCGGTGGAGCGTATCTGCTGGCCCTTGGCGTCATATTGGTAGTGCGTGGTGAGTGCCAATCCGTTCGGATCGACCGTTCGCGTCAGGAGTCGGTTGGCGGCGTCGTAGCCATAGGTGACGACGTTGCCATTGGCGTCGGTGGTGCGCACCAGCCGATGCGCTGCGTCATATTGGCTGCGGGTCGTGCTCAGCGGGGTGCTGGTAGCCAGCAGGTTGCCGTCGTGGTCGTACTGGTATGACGTGGTATTGCCATTGCCGTCTACGATGGTCTGCACCTGTCCCTCTCGGTTGCGCAGGGTGCTGACGGTGACGTTTTCGGGCGTGGTCAACTTTACGCTGCGAGCAGCAGTGTCGTAGGCGTAGCTTGTGGTAGCGCCTAGAGCATCGGTCTGGGTGAGTACCCGGCTGAACGCATCGTAGGTGTAGACATGAGTGGCGTTTGTACGGTCCTGCTTGACGATGGTGCGACCCAGCCGGTCGTACTGGTAGGCGGTAACGTTGCCACGCGCATCGGTCGCCTGCACCAGTCGGCCGAAGGCGTCGTATTGCGCACTGCTGATCGCGTCCACTTCCGTGACGTCTGCTTCCTCAGTGATTTGCTGGCCGCGATGGTCGAAAGTCGCAAGGTCGCGACGTACTATTCCGCTTTGCTGAGCTTGCTCCGTCGCGATGCGGTCTCCGAAGGCATCGTATTCATAGCGGGTGCTGCTCCCCAGGGCGTCGGTAGCCGTCAGGAGCCGGCCATTTGCGTCGTAGCTGTTTTCCACGCCGCTGTTTGCGGCGCTGGCCAAACGGGCGGCGTCGAATAGCTGCGTCGCCTGGCTGCTGGCTGACAGCAGGCCGCCCTGCAGGGCGTCGAGATCTGTGGGGGTCAACTGCGTGGCATATCGCGCCGTGGCGATCACGCGGCCCAGCGCGTCGTAGCGGGTTTCCTCGATCGAACCGGTCGCATCGATGGTGTATCGGGGGCGTCCCACATCGTCGTAGAAGAACAATGTCCGATGGCCCGCCGCATCGGTGCTGCTGGTGCGACGGCCTGCGGCATCGTAGGTATGCCGAATGCCGAACTGGGTCCAGATGGCGTCGATCTCGGACTGCGTCTGGCTGCCGTCGAGAAGTGCGCTGCCCTCGCCGGACAATTCGCCAATCAGGCGGCCTTGCACGTCGTAGCGGGCAGTGGATGAGCGCTGGTCGGTTGTGCCGAGGGCGACGGTTGATTGCGTGATCCGGCCTGCGCTGTCATAGGCGAACCGGGTGATCGTTCCTTCTGCGTTGGTCTGCGTCGCGAGGCGGCCGAAGGTGTCCCAGGTGTTGGTCGACACATGATCCTCGGCGCTGGCCTGCGGGCGCAGCGACGCAAGTGTGGACGTTCCGGTCACTGGGGCTTGTGCAGGCTGGGCATAGCGGATGGTGGAAGCCACGTTGCCGTTACCGTCGTAGACAGTTTCCGTCAGATAACCTTCGGCATCCACTTCGCCCACCACCTGCCCGCGAGCGTTGTAGAGTGTGTAGGTGATCAGGTCCGACGCGCTCGTGGGCTGCAGCAGTTCCGCCTGGGAGCCGTTGATCTGCGTGGCATAGGCGTCGCCGCGGTTAGTTACCTGCGTTTTGTAGGCAATCGACTGCGTACGCTGACCGGCGGCGTTGTAGATGTATTGGGTCGCATAGCCTTCGGGGTCTATGGTGACGGAAAGAAGTCCGTCCTCGGTGTAGATGTGGGACGTTATGCGGTCTTCTGCGGAGGCCGAGGGAAGTTGCTCCAAGGTCGCAATGGTGCCGCTGCCAAGTAATTGTGCGTCGAGCGGTGTGGCCTGCTGCGTCACGGACAGGATGCGCGAGGCGCCATCGTATTGTGTTCGGGTGACGTAGCCGAGCGCATCGACTTGCGCGGCAAGGCGCCCCGCATCGTCGTACAGACTCCAGTTGTTCTGATCTTGATTGGACGCAGTGGGACGCAGGCTGTCCAGTGCGGGGGCAGTGGGAGCGCCTTGAGCATCCAGCAGAAGTGAGGTTTGGACCTTCGTTGCGTAGCGGATGGTGTGTGTTTGCTGCCGCGCGGCGTTGTACACATATTCCGTCAGTTCGCCTTCGGCATCGATGTCCGCGACCCGATTGCCGGCTGCGTCGTAGAGCATCCACGCGTGACGCCCTGTGGCGTCGGTGGTCATGAGCAGGCGGCCGTCGGCGTCGTAGTCGTATTTCGTCGAGCTGAGGACCGCATTTGCGCTGGATTGCGTAACGGAAACCAGGCGTCCGGCGCTGTCGTAGGCTGAAGTGGCCACCAGCCCGTTGGCGAGCGTGACAGCGGTTTTGCCGCCAGCATCGTCATATTGCATGACGGTGGTGATGGATGGTCCGCCGTTGGGGGCCTGGGTTGTTGTGGAAAGCACGCGGCCCAGACCATCGTAGACCGTCTGAGTCACTGTGCCGCCGTCGGGACTGACGGTCTTCAGGAGGTTGCCGCGAGCGTCGTAAACGAACCGTGTCGTGGCGCCGGTGGACGCTACGCCTTCGCCCGAGGTATCCACGGCCCCATACATCGTGCTGGACTGTAGTTGGCCTCGGAAGTCGTAGGCGGTGTCGGTCCGCTGGATGCTCGTCTGATCCTGTGCAGCCTGCCAGGTCTGCATGTCGGCTTCACTGGGTACCGCACCCAAGTCGAGTTGGCTGACGTCGTAGATCGCCGCCGCATAAGTAATGGAACTCGTGCGCTGACCCTTAGCGTCGTATCGGAATTCGGTCACGCGACCGTCTGGGCTCAGCACAAACCGCAACTGGGTTTGATTGGCCGCTGAATAGACATACCGGGTGGTGGAGGGGGCTGCGGCTTCTGTCTGATTCTTGGCTGCAACTGCGTAGACGGTTTCCGTAAGCAGTTGATTGCGATCGTTGTAGCTTCTGGACAGAGTGTCGCCAGCGCTGTCCTTCTGCTGCAACAAGTTGCCTTTGGTGTCGTACTGCAGGGTGACGGTGCGACCGACCCCATCAGTTACGTTCGTCACCTCGCCCAGAGCGGAGTACGTATATCCGATGTGCGTCAGGCCTGCGGGGTTGGCCGCCGTGACGCCCTCGTTGACTTGCAGCAGTTGCCCCTTGGAGTCGTAGTGATAGGCCGAAGCCACCCCAAGCGAGTCGGTTACCGTGGTGGTGCCTGCCGTGCTGTCATAGTCGAAATGGGTTGTCGCATCGTTTCCATCGGTCACTGTCGCGATCCGGTAGATGCCGCTGTCGAGCACGTATGTGAAGTGCATCGATGTGCCATCGGACTGCGACAAACCCGCTACACGCATGCTGTCGCCATCGTAGGTGTAGTACGTGGAGTAGGACGAACTACTGCTTGCGTTGCCAACCGGATCAAGATTGAGCGTGACGGTGGTGAGCCGGTGCAGGTTGTCGTATGCGTAGGTAACCTGATGGCTCACGCTACCGTCCGCCAATGTATGCGTGATCCCGGTCAAGTCCCGGTCTGTATATTGGTAGCTGACCGTTTCGCCGCTCGCAGTCGTGACCTGCGTGAGCAGGTTGTCGGCATTGTGCGAGAACGTGGTGGCATTACCGTTTGCATCGACTGCCGAAAGAATCAGCCCAGCTCCATCTCCTTCGTAGACTTCGGTATCGCCGCTCGTGCCGCTTGTCCATGTGTATGTGCCATCTGAATTGGTTTTGATGCTGCCGACGGCGCCTCCGTGGCTTCTCGTCTCCTGCCAAGTCTGGCTGGTTTCGCTCCAGGAAAACGTGGCACTCGAGCCGTCCGCTTCGGTTCGCACCAGGTCATCGCCCACCTTGACCACGGATTTGTAAGGGCCCCATTGCCAGCCGTCAGCATCGGTGAAACTCGTGGTGCCTTGGCTGTTGTATGTGCGCAGGTCGATGACGTCGCTGTTGCCCGTCCCCATCAGGGCGCCATCACGTCCTTGCAGGACAAGATTGCCATTGGAGATGTCAACGAACGTGCCGTCTCCATTGCGCCCCTGAGCAGCATTGCCAAACTGTCCCCGGTTTCCCAGCAATGCCAAAGAAGTTAGGTTGAGGCCGAGACTGTTGCCGCTGACGATCGCTACCATGGCGGGTCCCCGAGGTTTTGTGTTGTACCGAATGACCTGCCATAGAGCGGAATGACAGGCTGCAATTGCTGAGTTATCCAGCCTGGCAGCCTTTGTGTTTAGATTCGCAAATAAAAATCTTTGGATATTCGAAGCAGGCCCTAAACATGTGCCACTGGCTGCAGATAACTCCAGCATCAGTCCACCACAAATCCATGGAAGCGGCGCATCTGATGGGTAAAAAGATGCAGAACATCGTCCGGTTATGAGAGACCTTTGCCTGCTCTTCCCCTCATGTCTTGGTCGTGCATGAAAACGGGACGATGGATGCGCCTCGGTTGGGCGCGGAGGTCACTCATTTCGCGGGCCGGCTGCTGCATCTGCCGAAGCAATGGCCACTGCCAGTGGATAGGGTTGTTTTACGCCGACATGCAGGGCACGCCGGGTTTGGAGTGCTGCCGGCCTCATTTGGCGGTCATGCGGAGCTTGACGGTGCGCAGGCCAAACGCGCTGCTTCCTCTGTCTGGGCATCAATGTGTAGTCGGTACGCAAGACTCTTCCAGCAGCAGACCTTCACGCATTCGCAGTACGCGATCCGCCATAGCGAAGTACCGTTCGTCATGGCTGATGACCACCAGCAGATGCCCACGCTCTCGCAGCTCTGGCAACAGTTCGGTGTAGAACATCTCCCGGAACCGCGGATCTTGATCTGCCGCCCATTCGTCCAGCACGATGACCGGCCGTTCTTCAAGATAGGCACGCAGCAGTGCTAGTCGCTTGCGCTGCCCCGCAGAAAGGTCAGTCGTGCTTAAACGACCGTTCTGGACGGAGACCTTGCGCCCCAGCCCCAGCCGCTCGAGATGGTGCGCCGCCCGTGAATCTGGCGGCGACGCCTCCTGCCCCACGGCGACCACTTCATCGAAGAGGTGGAAGTCAGACAGCACCGTGCTGAACAACTGCCGGTAGCTCTCCTGGGTCTGGGATGTCACCCGCTGCCCATCCAGCAGGATCTCCCCACCGGTGGGCGCATACAGGCCTAGCAGCAACTTCATGAGCGTGGTCTTGCCAGCGCCGTTGTCGCCACGATGAAGACCAGCTCACCTTTGCGCAGCTCCAGATCGATCGGACCCAGCGCGAAGCTGGAATCCGTTGGCGTGTCTGCCGCAAACCGGTACGTGACTCCCCGCAGTTCGATGCGCTCCATGGCCGCCGGCGCTGGCGCGATGGTCTGCTCTACGGTCTCGCTGCCCATCCCGCGCTGCGCGAAATACCCCCGCAACTCCTCGATCCGTTGCAGCGCCACCCGCGCCCGTCCGAACGTCGGCAACCCCGTCGCGATCTGATCGATGGGGCCTTTGAGAAACAGCAAGATCAGCACGAACCCACTGAGCACCTCGGCCTGAATGTCCTGCCAGGCTCCCCATGCCAGTACCAGAGCGATCAGCAGAAAGAAGATCGCCGCCCCGAAGGCTTTCGCCAGCACGTAGATGTTGACCGCCTGGCCATTGGCCGAACGGATCGCATCGACAGTCGCCGTGATCTGAGCCAGCAGGCGTGCCCGCCGCTCCCGATGCAGCCGAAGCTCCTTCGCCCCATCGCTCAATGTGCGGTAGTCCCGGTGCAGGTGCTCTTCCTGTCCTCTCGCCGACCAGAACCCTCGCATCCCCCGCGCCTGTGCCAGGACTTGCAGGCCGGTGCCCACCACCAGGGCCGCCAGCATCAGCCCGAACAGCCCTGGCGACAGCACTGACAGATACAGCAGGCACCCCGTCGTCACCGCCGCCGAAATCAAAGTCGCAGACAGTGTGAAAGCAAAGTGGCTCACGATCTCCACATCCTGCGTGAGCACCGGCAGTAGCCGGTGACTCCCAAACCGTTCCACGGCCTCCAGGGGTGCATGAAGAATGTCCGCGGCCAACTGCTTGCGCAGCTGCGCCACGATGGCCTGACCCACCCGATTGGTGCCCACGTCCGACATCCCGCGGCCCAGCAGAGCCACGCCGCACAGACCCAGGTAGACCCACAGCATTGATCCTGACAACGCAGCGCCATCGTGCAATGCGGCATTGACCGTCGCCAGCAAGCCCACCGTGGCTGCGCCGGCGCATAGGCCCGTGAGAACCGACACCGAGATCCAGCCCAAGTGCGGACGCAGCAGGCAACGCAGATTCATGACCAGCGATGGCACCGGGCGGGCTGTGTGGCGTACTAAGAGCGGCTAACAAAAGCCTGTCATCGCCAAGCGCGGGATGCGCGTTGACGGTGCATGGGAAAGAAAAGAAACAAGGAAGTTAGCGCGGTGTTGTACAAAAAGATCAAGCCGTTGCTACCAGTCGTGAAGCCTTCGCCCAAGGGAGGCAGACCGCGACTGAGTGACGAATTGGCCCTCAATGGCATTCTTTTTGTGCTGCGCACGGGCATCCCCTGGGAAGAGCTCCCCCAGGAACCGGGCTGGGGCAGTGGCATGACTTGCTGGAGGCGGTTGCGCGATTGGCAGGCTGCAGGGGTGTGGCACAACCTGCATCTGGCTTTGCTGGGCGAGTTGCGCAATGCCGACAAGCTCGACTTCAGCCGG
>NZ_JAELTO010000078.1 GCF_016428875.1 Xylophilus sp. ASV27 | reverse complement strand
GCGACGCGTGCGGTGGCTTCGGGGGTCGGAGATGCTCTGCAGGTGGTGCAGTAGGTTCATCGGGGCTGCGCTAGAAGGGTTGTTTCAGCGCTTTAGTTTCGCTTGGATTTAGATGCGATTGCCCTGCTGGCGGTGCAAGGAAGCCTCAAAATCCATAGCACCATGCCATTTTGCAACGAAGGCTTCAGGCACTTTCATTCCTGAAACCTAGAATATTCATAGGTATCACGCTATCTATTTAGAAGCAATACCGGGCGCGCCAACCAGCGCCACGGCCGCCGAGAAGCTCACGAACGCCAGCACCGTCGACACCAGGATGACGCGCGCGATGCGCCCGTTGTGCGCGCCGAAGCGCTCGGCCAGCATCGACACGTTGCTGGCGCTGGGCAGCGCGGCCACCAGGACCAGCGCGCTCAGCGCGAGCGGGTCGAGCGGCATGCCCAGCAGCCGGGCGATGGCGCCGGCGGCCAGCACCAGCAAGGGGTGCAGCAGCAGCTTGGCCAGCGCCAGCGGCACGTAGCCGCGCCAGGGCGTGTGCTCGGCGCGGTCCATGCCCGAGCGCGCCAGAACCGCGCCGATGGTGAACAGCGCCACCGGCGACGCGGCATCGGACAGCAGGCCCACCGTCTGATCGAGCGGGCGCGGCAGCACGAAACCCGCGGCCGAGGCCAGCACGCCCAGCACGATGGACCAGGGCATCGGATTGCCGGCCATGCCGCGCAGCGCGCGCCGCAGCGCCACGGCCACGCCGTGCGCGCCCGCGCCGTCGAGCCGCGACAGCGCAACGCAGAGCGAGGTGGTCAGCACCATGTCGATCGCCATGGCCTGGATCACCGGGCCGGCGGCGGCGGCGCCCAGCAACGCGGTCAGCAAGGGCACGCCCATGAAGCCGGTATTGGGAAAGGCCGCCACCAGCGCGCCGAAGGCCGCGTCGTTCCAGGAGGTACCGCTGCGGCGCGAGGCCAGGACGGTGACCCCTACCATCAGCAGCGCGCAAGCCAGGTAGACACCGGTCACCCGCGCGTCGAGCAATTGGTGGATCGGCGTGCGCGCGCCGAAGCGGTAGAGCATGCACGGCAGCGCGAAGAACAGCACGAAGCCGTTGAGCCCCGGAATGGCCGCCAGCGGCAGCATGCCGCGCCGCGTGGCCAGGTAACCGCACAGGATCAGCGCAAAAAACGGGAACGTGGTGGCAAGGATGGCGAGCACCGGCGGATTCTCGCAGGCGCAAAAATTGCCTGCGCCATCGGCCAACGACCGCCGGCCTCCGCCCGCTATCATTGCCCGCCCCCGCACGCCCTGTTCCGCGGCTTTTCCCGCCCTCCCCTTCCTCCCACACCCCCCATGTCCGCCGGTCTGAACCTCGCCCAGCAAGAAGCCGTGAACTATCTGCACGGCCCCTGCCTGGTGCTCGCCGGCGCCGGCTCGGGCAAGACGCGGGTGATCACGCACAAGATCGCGCGCCTGATCCAGGCCGGCCTGGCCCCCAGGCGCATTGCCGCGATCACCTTCACCAACAAGGCCGCCGCCGAGATGCGCGAGCGCGCCAAGGGCCTGATCGGGCGCCAGGCCAAGGAGGTGGTGGTGTGCACCTTCCACGCGCTGGGCGTGCGCATGATGCGGGAAGACGGCAAGGTGCTGGGCCTGAAGCCCCAGTTCAGCATCCTGGACGCCGACGACGTCACCAGCATCCTGAAGGACGCCGCCGGCGGCACCGCCGACGCCGCCACCGCGCGCCAGTGGCAGTGGGTGATCAGCAAGTGGAAGAACATGGGCCTGAACGCCGAGCAGGCCATGGCCCTGGCGGCGGACGACAACGAGCGCGTCATCGCGCGCGTGATGCAGCTCTACCAGGAGCGCCTGGCGGCCTACCAGAGCGTGGACTTCGACGACCTGATCGGCCTGCCGCTCAAGCTGCTCAAGGACTTCCCCGAGGTGCGCGCCAAGTGGCAGGCGGCGCTGGGCCATGTGCTGGTGGACGAGTACCAGGACACCAACGCCACGCAGTACGAGGTGCTCAAGCACCTGGTGGGCGAGCGCGGGCGCTTCACCGCGGTGGGAGACGACGACCAGTCCATCTACGGCTGGCGCGGCGCCACGCTGGACAACCTGAAGAAGCTGCCGGTGGATTTCCCGCAGCTCAAGGTCATCAAGCTGGAGCAGAACTACCGCTCCACCAGCGCCATCCTGCGCGCGGCCAACAACGTGATCGGGCCCAACCCCAAGCTGTTTCCCAAGACCCTGTTCAGCGAGCTGGGCGAGGGCGAGCCGGTGCGCGTGGTCGATGCCGACAGCGAGGAGCACGAGGCCGAGCGCGCCGCCGCCCGCATCATGGGCCTGCGCGAGACCTCGCAGCACAAGGAGTGGCGCCACTTCGCCATCCTCTACCGCGCCAACCACCAGGCCAAGCCCTTCGAGAAGGCGCTGCGCAAATACAACATCCCCTACAAGGTCTCGGGCGGCACCAGCTTCTTCGACCGCGCCGAGATCCGCGACCTGTGCGCCTGGTTCCGGCTGTGGGTCAACAACGACGACGACCCGGCCTTCCTGCGCGCCATCACCACGCCCAGGCGCGGCATCGGCCACACCACGCTCGCCAAGCTCGGCGAGTTCGGCGCCAAGTACAGGCTGAGCCTGTTCGCCTCGCTGTTCTCCGCGTCGCTGCCCGGCATGCTGCCCGAGCGCGCGATGGACGGCCTGCGTGAATTCGGCCGCTACATGAACGACCTGGAATACCGCGCGCGCCAGACCATGGGCGCCGAGGCCGCGCTCGCCTTCCTGATGGAATGGCTGAAGGAGATCGGCTACGAGCAGCACCTGCTCGAAGGCGAGGACAGCGAGAAGGTCGCCGCCGCGCGCTGGGGCAACGTGATCGACTTCTGCGACTGGATGTCGCAGCGCTGCGGCGGCCAGATCGACGACGCCTCCGGCGCCAACCCGGTGCTGGCCAACGAGACCAAGAGCCTGATGGAGGTGGCGCAGACCATCTCGCTGCTCTCCACCATCAGCGAGCGCGAGCAGGACCAGGACGTGGTCACGCTCTCCACCCTGCACGCCTCCAAGGGCCTGGAATGGCCGCACGTGGTGCTGGTCGGCGTGACCGAGGGCATGCTGCCCTTCAAGCTCGACGACGACGGCGGCCGCCAGAAGATGGTGAGCGACGAAACCGCCCAGCGCCTGCAGGAAGAACGCCGCCTGATGTACGTGGGCATCACCCGCGCCCAGCGCAGCCTGGCCGTGAGCTGGACGCGCCGGCGCAAGAAGGGCCGCGAGATGGTGGCCGTGCAGCCCAGCCGCTTCATTGCCGAAATGGCGCTGGACAAGGAAACCACGCGGGAGGACCCGCGCGAGAAGCTGCGCGCACTGCGCGCCGAGTTCGCCAAGAAGGCCCTGGCCGGCACCGCCGCGGCCGCGGCCGCGGAAAGGCTGTGAAACACCCCATGAACAAGCGACTGCATTCGATCCTGCTGGCCTGCGCCCTGGGAACCGCCAGCGCCCATGCCGCCGACGGTCCGGCCGTCACCGCCGCCACCCCGGCCTGCCCGGCCGCCGACAAGGTCGGCCAGACGCAACTGGTCGGACGCTGGGAGGCGCGCTTCGCCGGTCGCAGCGATACCGGCACCATGGTGCTGAACCCGCACCCCGACTTCACCAACGCGGTACGCGGCACCGTGAACTACGGAGACGCCACGGCCCAGGTGGCCGGCGACGTGGACGAAGGCATCTTCGCCCTGGACGCCTCTTCCACCGGAAAATCCATCACCGCCCTCTGGGAAGGGCAAGTTGCCGCCGGCAGTTGCGGCAGAAAGATCGAAGGAACATGGACCGACTCCGCCACCGACAGCAAGCGCGCCTTCGTGCTGCGCAAGCTCAGCCCCTGAACACGGGGCGCCGCGCCGGCACGCTGGCCGCCGCGCTGCTGCTCTCAGGCACCGGCGCCGCGGCCCAGCCGGCCCCTGCCGCCGCCACCCCGCTGGCGCCGGTGACCGAAGGCCGCATCGCCAGCGCCACCGCCTGGCAACAGTGCACCGCCCTCACCGACAGCACCGGCCGCCTGGCCTGCTTCGACCAATGGGCGCATGCCCAGCAGAAGCTGGTGCAGGCCGTGGAGTCGCGCGCCAATGCGGCCGCGGCCGCCTCCAGCACCCTCGGCAGCACGCCGCCCCCGGGCGCCGCCGCCTCGGCCATCCGCGCCGACGTGGCCGCCGCCCTGGCCTCGACCCAGCCGGCGCTGGAGCCCGGCACCAGCACCCCCACCGCCTCGGCCGGCATCGTCGGCGTCGGGCTGGAGCAGGGCTGCAAGGACCGGCAGTTCTCCGACGTCTCGCGCTTCTGGGAGCTGGAGTCCGGCAGCACCTGCCCGACCTTCAGCTTCCGCGGCTTCCGGGCCAACAGCCTGTCGGTGGCCTTCGGCAGCAACATGAACCGGCTGCCGACCTCGGGCAACCCCGCCAACAACGCCACCACCGCGATCGACTACGACAAGCAGGAGCTGCGGTTGCAACTGTCGGTGCGCACCAAGCTCGCCAGCGGCATGCTCACGCCGGCCAACTCCACGCTGCGCGACTCGCTCTGGTTCGCCTACAGCCAGCAGTCGTACTGGCAGTTCTTCAACAGCACCCTCTCTCGCCCGTTCCGCAGCACCGACTACGAGCCCGAGGTGATCTACGTCTACCCGACCACCGCCGCCCTGCCCTTCGGCTGGAACTGGCGCTACAGCGGCGCGGGCCTGGTGCACCAGTCCAACGGGCAGAGCGACCCGCTGTCGCGCAGCTGGAACCGCGTCTACCTCATGACCGGCTTCGAGCACGGCAACGACTACCGGGTCAGCGCCCGCATCTGGAAGCGCCTGAGCGAGTCGGCGCAGAACGACAACAACCCGGGCATCAGCAACTACATCGGCCGCACGGAAGTCCAGGGCGTCTGGAACCTCGACCGCAAGAACTCGCTGGTGGGCACGGTGCGCAGTTCGCTTGCCAGCACCAACCGCGGTTCGGTGCGGCTGGAATGGCTGCGCTCCCTGGGCGACGGCATGGGCAACAGCTACAGCGGCCTGCGCCTGCACACCCAACTGTTCAGCGGCTATGGCGACAGCCTGATCGACTACAACCACAAGCGCACCGTGCTCAGCGTCGGGCTGAGCTTGGTGGATTTCTAGGCTCGCCCCCAGGCTGCGCGCTTCGCGCCTTCGCCAACCCCCTCCGGGGGCGACACCAGCGGCCCGGCAAAGCCGGTTCCGCGGTGTCCTTGGATACGGGCATGCTCTGCTTGCTCTATGGTGCAGCGATGCCGGCGAGGCTCGGATATGGCGCATCTCATTTTTCCAATGAAAAGCGGCTTTAGCCCAGTAACCACCTGAGCATATAGCTATTATTTTTATAGCATAATGCCTGACATATCCCCGCCTTTCAGCGCTGGGCGGATGGGTGCCGGCCAGATTGGCGCCGGTTTCGAACTGATTCAGCGGCGCGCTGCCTCCGGCGCAGTAGACCGGGAAATCCATCCCGGCGATGCGGCCGCTGTCGCGCACCGGGCCGTCGGACACCAGGCCGGCAGCGCCGCGCCCCTTGAGCCGCGTGGTGAGGATCTGCCCGCCGGATGCCACGGCGGGTTTCGCCGCGGCAATCCAGCACCAGCACGTGGCCGGGCGGCACGCTCTCTATGCCCCTGCGCTGCGGATGGTGGGGGTCGTCGAAGGCGCTGAACTGGTCAAGGTCTTCGCGGGCGCTCAGACGCCGCCGCGCCCGACGATGGTGAAGCCCATGTCCACGATCCGCGGCTCGACCGGCCTGCCGGCGGCGCGACTGCGCCTCGATGATGACGCCATGGGCCAGTCCGTCGGAGCTGCAGACCACCACGTCGCAGCGGGGATCGTCCCGCAGCAGCTCGGCCAGCGCCGCGCGCCCATGCCCGAGCGTGGTGGGCGCGGCCACGGTCCGGACCGGCACCGGGTCCAGGCCCAGCTCAGCCATGGTCTTGCCGAAACTGGCGCTGCGCCGCGCCGCGCGCTGGTCGTCGCCGGTCACCAGCGCCGGGCGCCGGTAGCCCCGGGCATGGAGGAAGCGCGCGGTTTCCTGGCCGACCTTCTCGTGCGAGAAACCGACCAGCATGTCGATCGGCGTGGGCGTGAGGTCCCAGGTTTCCACCACGGGAATGCCCGACGCGAGCAGCCGGCGCCGGCCTTCCGCCGAGCGCACGATGCCGTCCGGCCGCCGGCCGAGGATGGCGTCGATCAGCGCGTCCTCGCGGCCGTTGTTGTAGCCGCTCTGCCCGAGCATCAACTGGTAGCCCTCGCCGGCCAGGGCCTCGGTCAGCGACTGGATGGTCTCCAGGAACACCGGGCCGGCGATGGTCGGCACCAGCGCCGCCACCAGGCGGCTGCGGTTGGAGGCCAGGCCGCCGGCCAGCAGGTTGGGCACGTAGCCGGTCAGCTCGACCGCGCGGCGCACCTTCTCGCGCGCCTCGGGCGACACCATGGCCAGGGTGTTGAGCGCGCGCGAGACGGTGATCGCCGACACGCCCGCGAGACGGGAGACGGGAGACGTCGTTGAGCGTGACGCCGCCGCTGCCGCGGCGAGCGGGACGTGAGGTCGCTTTCTGCTGAGGCACGGTCGGGCTGGGAGCGGGATGCGGGGCTGCGCCGGCGGTGGCGCACGGCGATTATCACGGTGCGTCACCGTTGCACACATCGGCCTCCGGCGCTTTCCTACAATGGTTCCTGCTGCGCGGGTCCTGACGCCCTTTCCGCTCAGAGGGGCGAGAAAGGCGGCTTTTGCAGCCCTTTCATCCGTCTTCCGGCGCGGAGGCGCCTTCGACAATCGGCACAAGGAGATTCGAGAATGGACCTGCAATACCAGCTCAAGGCGGGCAGTTACTACCTGTACGACATGCGCGAGCCCCCCAGCCGCGCCACCGGGGAGCGCCGTTTCCGGCTGAAGACCGATACAGTGGCGATCGCCTTCGACGCCAGCACCGGCGTGCTGCACCAGCACGGCAGCCCCAGCCGCATCCAGTCCTGGGCCATCGGCGCGCGGCGCCGGCTGCGTGCCGCGGGCGCGCAGGACGCGGCCAACGACATCGTGGTCGTCTCCGGTCCGCTGCCGGTGGAGGAGATCAACAACTGCCTGAACATCGCCGGCTATTGCCGCCGCATGTTCAAGCGCCTGGCCAGCGTGCCGCACGGCAAGATGCCGCGCGCGGCCAAGACGTCCTCACGCACCACGCACTAGGGCGTGTCCGTGCCGCCCGAGGCCGCCGGGCCGCCCTCCGCCATGACGCGGATCCCGCAATTCTGCCGCCCGTTGGTTCAACGCCATAATCAAATGCTGGTGCACTGCACCATGCGCCACGTACCCGCCGCTTCAACCCTTTCGATCCGAGTGAACGCCACCGCCCACATTGCAGTCCTGGACGACGAAACCGACATCACCGCGCTGCTGGCCGGCTATCTGCAGAGCCATGGCTACCGGGCCACGCAACTGCACAGCGGCGCGTCCCTGATGGCCCTGATGCCGGCCGACCCGCCGGCGCTGGTGCTGCTGGACCTGGGCCTGCCCGGCGAGGATGGCTTTGCCATCGCGCGCCAGCTGCGCGAGCACTGGCAGTGCGGCCTGGTGATCGTCACCGGCCGTGGCGATGCGGTGGACAAGGTGGTGGGCCTGGAAGTAGGCGCGGACGACTACGTGACCAAGCCGTTCGACCTGCGCGAGCTGCTCGCCCGCATCAAGGCCGTGCTCCGGCGCACCGCCCCCGGCAGGCCGCCGGCACCGGCGCCGGCAGCGCCGCGGGACCGGCTCTGCTTCGCCGGCTGGCAGCTCCATGTCGGCGCGCGCCAGTTGCATGCGCCGACCGGGCAGGCGGTGGCGCTGACCACCGGCGAATTCGACCTGCTGCTGGCCTTTGCCCGCCATGCGGGGCGGGTCCTGTCGCGCGACTTCCTGCTGGAGCAGACGCGGGGCCGGGAGGCCGCGCCTTTCGACCGCACGATCGACGTGCAGGTGGGGCGGCTGCGCAAGAAGCTCGAAGCCGACGCCGAGGACCCGCAGATCATCAAATCGGTACGCGGCGCGGGGTACATCCTGGTGCCGCCGGTGACGGCGGCTTAGATGTCCCCCGCCCACTCACTGCCGCGGGGGGTGAAAGAGCATTCGGTCTTCCGCTCGATCTTCGCCGCCTACCCGGACTCCTTGCTGATCGCCGACCAGGCCGGCACCATCGTGCTGGCCAACCCCTCGGCCGCGGCCCTGCTGGGCTACACGATGGAAGATCTGGTCGGCCTGAACATCGACGCGCTGGTGCCGGACAGCATCCGCCCCTGCCATGCATCCTACCGCGCCGCCTATGCGCAGGCGCCCCATCCGCGCCCCATGGGCACGGAGATGGACCTGGTGGCGCGCCGCAAGGACGGCAGCGAGGTGATGGTGGAGATCGCGCTCAGCCCGCTGCAGGACCAGGGCCTGCCCCTGGTCGTGGCGGCGATCCGCGGCGTCGAGGCGTATCCGCGCGTGCAGCAGGCGCTGCAGCGCGCGCGCTACAGCGAGCACCTGGCGCAGTTCGGCCGCCTGGCGGTCGACGCGCGCGACCCGCAGGCGCTGCTGGACGATGCGCCCCTGATCGCGGCCGAGGCCCTGCGGGTGCAGACCGCCATGGTGGTGCTGCTCGAAAGCGATCAGCAGGCGTTCCGCGTGGTCAGTGGCGTGGGCCTGGTGCCCGGGGAGGAAGTCGGCGCCCGCATTTCCGCAGCACCGGACACCTCGCCCGGTTTCCTGCTGACGCAGGAGCGCCCGGTGGTCGTGCCGGACTACCGAACCGAGCAGCGCTTCTCCGTGCCGCCGTCCTACCTGGTGGCCGGGCTGGTCAGTTCGCTGAGCGTGCCGCTGTTCGACCGCGGGCGCGTGATCGGCACGCTGGCCGTGCGTTCGCGCGAGCCCAAGCGCTTCGGCGACGAGGAACTGCGCTTTCTCGGATCGCTGTCCAGCCTGCTCTCCACCAGCCTGCAGCGCGCGCAGACCGAGGAAACGCTGCAGCACGCGCAGCGCCTGGAGACGGTGGGCCAGCTGACCGGCGGGATCGCGCACGACTTCAACAACCTGCTGACCATCATCCAGGGCAACCTGCAGGTGCTGGAGGAACTCCCCGGCATCCGGCGCAACGGACACGCCGGCCAGTTGGTGAGCGCAGCGATGCGTGCCGGCCACCGCGCCGCGGAACTGACCGGCAAGCTGCTGGCGTTCTCGCGGCGCCAGGTGCTCCAGCCCAGCGCCGTGGACATGGGCGCCATGCTGCTGTCGCTGGTGGACATGCTGCGGCGCACGCTCGACCAGCACATCCGCATCGAGGTCGAGGTGGCCCCCGGCTGCCCGCCGGTGCTGGCCGACCCGGGCCAACTGGAGTCGGCGCTGCTGAACATCGCGGTCAATGCGCGCGACGCGATGCCCGAGGGCGGCACCCTGCGCTTCAGCGCGCAGCCCTGCAACGGGCTTGCGCCACGGGTGCGGCGCGAGCTGGACTACCCAGGCAGCGCCAACGAGCGCTTCGTGGAGATCCGCATCGCCGACACCGGCATCGGCATGCCGGACGCGGTGAAGGAACGCGCGGTGGAGCCCTTCTTCACCACCAAGGAAGCCGGCCGCGGCACCGGCCTGGGCCTGAGCACGGTCTACGGTTTTGCCCGGCAGTCCCGGGGCGCGCTTACGATCGACAGCGCGCCGGGCGCGGGCACCACCGTGGCGCTCTACATCCCCCAGCCGCTGGCCGCAGCGGAGGCGGGCCCGCAGGACGCCCCCGCGAGCGATGCGGTGCCGCCCGGCCTGCAGGTGCTGCTGGTCGAGGACGATGCCGAGGTCCGCAAGGTGGTGCAGGCGTTCCTGGCGGCGCTGGGATGCCGGATCGCCACGGCCGCCAACGCCGAGCAGGCCCTGGCCGCGCTCGGGGGCGGCCAGCCGTTCGACCTGCTGCTCACCGACATCGCGCTCGGGCCCGGCATGCGCGGCACGGCCCTGGCCGCCGAAGCACGGGCGCGCCTGCCGCGGCTGTCCGTCCTGCTGATGTCCGGGTTCTCCAGCGAGCTGCTCGATGCCGACCGCGATGCGCCCGCCGACTGGGACCTGTTGCGCAAGCCCTTCACGCGCCAGGAACTGGCGCAGGCGATCGTCCGGGTCTTGAAGTAGCGACCACCCCCAGGCTGCGCGCTTCGCGTCTTCGCCTTCCCCCTCAAGGGGACACATCCGGCGGACCGGCGAAGCCGGTTCCGCGGATGTCCTGGCATGGCCTGCTCCGCGGCCTTTTGGGCCTTTGGGCTTTGTTCGCCGCGGGTGTTGCGTAGCGCGGTGCTGTTTTGAATGAAATCGACCTGTAGCCCAGGTATCTCCTTGGCTTTTAGCTATATATTTAATAGCATCATCCAGCGAAGGACCGGACCACTGGTGTGGACGGCATGGCTCCAATGCCGCGGCCCGGAGCCGGGGCTGTGCCAGGGGCTACTGCAGCAGCGCGGGCGCCGGTGCCAGGCAGCGCTGCACGAAGCTCGAGAGGGCGCCCACGTCCGGGATCTGCACGTCGCGCCGCCCCTTGTGGGCGAAGCCGATGACCTTGTCGCGCGCCAGCCGCGAGAGGGCGCGGCTCACCGACTCCAGCGTCATGCCCAGGTAGTTGCCGATCTCCGCGCGCGTCATGCGCAAGGTGATCTCGTCCGTGCGCATGCCGCGCTGGTCCAGCCGCTCGACCCATTGGCGCAGGAATTCCGCCACGCGCGCGTCGGCCGGCAGCGTGCAGACCGTCATCAGCGACTCGCGGTCGCGGGTGATCTCGCGGCTCATCGCCTCGTGCAGCACCGACAGCAGGGCCGGCGCGCGCGCGCAGGCGGCCAGCAGCGCCTCATAGGGGAAGACCCAGACCTCGCCCGTGTCCATGGCGATGGCATCGCAGGCGTAGCGGCCCTCGGCGATGCCGTCGAAGCCGAGCCAGTCGCCCCGCAGCTTGAGGCTGACCAGTTGCTCCCGACCGTCTGAGGACAGGTTCACGATCTTGAAGAAGCCCGAGTTCAGCACGTACAGGTGGCCGAAGCGCTCGCCGGCCTGGTAGATCGCGTCGCCGGCATGCACCACCCGGCGCTGCAGTTCGACGTGTTCGCTCAGCAGTGCCAGCGTATCCTCGATCTTCCGTCCGGAAGACCGGTGCGCGGCGGCCGGTGGCCGGGCCGAAGAGATATCGAAGGCAGCGGGGCTTTGCATCTTGTGGACTCCTGAGGGACTGTGTGCACGGGGCATCGGAAGTCCATGCTAGGGAGCCAGCGGCAATGCAGGGACAACTCCAGGCGTCACTCGGTAACGCTGGGTGAACGGTGTGTATCAATCCGTCCTGCCTCGGTCCGTCGTCCGCGGCCTTGACGGACATCAAGGTTGCCAGGGGGAGTTTCGCTACGCTCGCCGGATCGTGTTCCAGTTCTCCGCACCACGCTCGCCCTCGGCTGCCCAACGCATGGCGTCGCAAGAATCACGTGCGGTGCTGTCGCACGCCCGTATGCTGCAGGACGCCGCACGGCAAGGCACAACGCGCTCCTGGCTGCGGGGCAAGAACGTTGCGCTGCTGTGCGAGGACGGCGATGCGGAAGATCAGACGCTGTTCCATGAGGCGGCGACCGGTCTTGGCGCGCGCGTGGCCCGCATCCACCACAGCCTGGCCGGGCTGGACACGCCGCAGGAAGTCCGCCATGCGGCCCGCCTGCTGGGCCGCCTGTATGACGCGCTGGAATGCCAAGGCATGGCGCCCAACCTGGTGCGGCAACTGTCAGCGGAGGCGGGAGTCCCGGTCTACGATGGCCTGGCATCGTCGCGACACCCCACGGCCGCGCTGGCCACTCAGCTGCCAGGGCTTGCGCACGCCAGGGACAAGCGCCGCTTCGTGCTCCAGGCGGTGCTGCTGCACACGCTCACCTGAGAAGGCGTGCCAGGACCGGCCCTCACCGCCCGCCGACGGCACGACCTCGGCCTGACCCCATCTTTAAGGAGTTCTTCCCATGTACCAGCGAATTCTCGTACCCGTCGACGGCAGCCCGACGTCCCAGCGCGGCCTTGACGAGGCCATCCGCCTCGCGACCCTGACCAAGGGGCGCCTGCGCCTGATCCACGTGGTGGATGACCTTTCGTTCGCCATGAGCATGGAAGCCTCCATGGGCTATGCCGGGGACCTGATGAGCGTGCTGATGGAAAAAGGCACGCAGCTCCTGGCGCAGGCCGAGGCCCGGGCGCAGGCCGCGGGCGTCGAGGTGGATGTCGTGCTGCAGGACAACTTTGCGGCCTCGGTTCAGGCGCTGGTGACGGCAGAGGCCGGCACATGGCCTGCCGACCTGATCGTCATCGGCACGCACGGACGGCGCGGCGTCGGGCGCGCCCTGATGGGAAGCTGCGCGGAGAACATCCTGCGCTATTCCACCGTGCCGGTGCTGCTGGTGCGGGCGCAGCCGGACGCGCCGCCGCAAGAAGCGCAGTAATCCACGACCACGCACGTCGGCCCGCCTCCGGCCGCGCTGTCCATGGAATAGGCGCCAGCGATCCAGGTCGCCAAGGTCGGCTGCCACGCTTGCGGCGTCAACATCCGGGGTGAGGTGGAGTTCCGATCCATTGCGCCGCCGCGCCCCCGTCGGACGACTGCGCACGGGCGCGCAGCAGGTCGAGCGCGACGTCGACGATCATGTCCTCCTGCCCGCCCACCATGCGGCGCGCGCCCAGCTCCACCAGGATGTCGACGGTCCGCAGTTGGTACTTCCTGGCGGCGGCTTCCGCGTGGCGCAGAAAGCTCGAATAAACGCCCGCATAGCCCAGCGCCAGGGTTTCCCTGTCGACGCGGACGGGCCGGTCCTGCAGCGGTCGCACGATGTCGTCGGCCGCGTTCATCAGCTTGAAGACATCCGCGCCGTGGCGCCAGCCCAGGCGGTTGGCCGCGGCGATGAGCACCTCCAGCGGCGCATTGCCGGCGCCCGCCCCCATGCCCGCCAGGCTGGCATCCACCCGGTCGCACCCCTCCTCGACCGCGACGATGGAATTGGCCACGCCCAGGCTCAGGTTGTGATGGGCATGGATGCCGGTAGCCGTCCCGGGCTTGAGCACATCCTTGAAGGCGCGCAAGCGGTCGCGCACCTCGTGCATCTGGAGTGCGCCGCCGGAGTCCACCACGTAGACGCAGGTGGCGCCATAGCTCTCCATGCGCCTGGCCTGCTGCGCCAGTTGCGCCGGCGTGGTCATGTGGCTCATCATGAGAAAGCCCACCGTGTCCATGCCGAGCGAGCGGGCGTACTCGATGTGCTGCCGGCTGACATCCGCCTCGGTGCAGTGGGTTGCCACGCGCACCACGCGAGCGCCGGCGTCATATGCAGCCCTCAGGTCATGGACGGTGCCGATGCCCGGCAACAGCAGCGTCGCGATCCTGGCGCGCTTGACGACGCTGGCGGCCGCCTCGATCCACTCCACGTCCGTGTGCGCACCAAAGCCGTAGTTGAAGCTGCCGCCCTGCAGGCCATCGCCGTGGGCGACCTCGATCGAGTCGACGCCGGCCTCGTCCAGGGCCCGGGCGATGGAGCGGACCTGCTCCACGCTGTACTGGTGGCGTATGGCATGGCTGCCGTCGCGCAGCGTGACGTCGGAGATATGGATCTGCTTCATGCGGTCACCGCCTTGAGGATGCGTTCTGCCATGCGCTCGGCCGTGGTGAGCGCCGCGCTGGTCATGATGTCCAGGTTGCCCGCATAGGCCGGCAGGTAGTGGGCCGCGCCTTCCACCTCCAGGAAGACGGTGGTCCTCAGCCCCGAGAGGCGACCGAGCCCGGGGATGTGGAGATGCTCGATGCGATCGAACTGGACTTCCTGCTTCAGGCGGTAGCCGGGAACGTAGCGGCGCACGGCTGCCACGGCTTGCGCCACGCTCGCGGCGACGGCGGATTCATCCACCAGCTCGCTGAAGGTGCAGACCGTGTCACGCATGATCAGCGGCGGCTCGGCCGGGTTCAGCACGATGATCGCCTTCCCCTTGCCGGCGCCGCCCACCACTTCGATGGCCTTCGATGTGGTCTCGGTGAATTCGTCAATATTGGCCCGCGTGCCCGGCCCGGCACTCCTGCTGGAAATGGAAGCGACGATCTCGGCGTAGTACACCTTGGCCACGCGGCTGACGGCCGCAACCATCGGAATGGTCGCCTGGCCGCCGCAGGTGACCATGTTCACGTTCTTCGCGTCCAGGTGCTCGGCTCCGTTCACCACCGGAATGCAGTAGGGCCCGATGGCCGCAGGTGTCAGGTCCACACAGCGGATGTCCGGCTTGAGCCGGCGCAGGAAGGCGTCGTTCTTCACGTGGGCCGATGCCGAGGTGGCGTCGAACACCACGTCGATCTCCTCGAACACCGGCAGCCTGGTGAGCCCCTCGACGCCTTCGTGCGTGGTGGCCACGCCCATGCGGGCGGCACGGGCAAGGCCGTCCGACGCAGCGTCGATGCCCGCCATCGCGCCCATCGCTAGGTGGTGGCCGTGCCGCAGGATCTTGATCATCAGGTCCGTGCCGATGTTGCCGCTGCCGATGATGGCTGCCTTCAGCTTGCTTTCAGACATGGTGAGTTCCCTTCGCCGGTGCTGACTTGGGTATGCCGCCCACGCCCCAATGGGCGCCCGGCACCTCCTGCAGGATGACGCGGATGGTTTCGCGCGGAGCGCCGGTCGCATCGATTGCGGCCTGGGTCAGCTTCTGGATCAGCGCCGTCTTCACATCAGCGCTGCGCCCTTCGATCATGGTGACCTGGATCAGTGGCATGGCGGCCTCACGCGCTCGTGTTGAACTCGACGCGGCCCAGGCCTTGCATCTCGAGCAGGACATGGAGCCCGGGCCCCAGCGCCTCGGCGGCCGTGGCGCCACCCGCCATCACGATCCAGCCGGCCTGCAGCGGCTCCTCCGCGCCCGCGCTCAGCCTGGCGGCGGCCACCAGCGAGCGAAGCGGGTGGCCCAGGATGCCCGCGGTACTGCCGGCCTGACGCGCTGCGCCGTTCATGGACATCACCAGGCCGAGGTTGGAGAAATCCCGGCGCGCCTCATGCCACGGGCCGATCACATAGCCGGACGACGACGCGTTGTCCGCCACCACGTCGCCCAGCGTGAACCTGAAGTCGTCGAAGCGGGAGTCGATGATTTCCAGGGCCGGCGCAATGGCCACGACCGCATCGAGCGCTTCCGCAAGACTCACGTTCGCGGGCAGAGGCTTGCCGAGCAGGAATGCAAGTTCGGGCTCGACGCGGGGATGCACGAAGCGCTTGAGCGACAACGGCGCGCCCTCGGCGTGTGCCATGGCGTCGGTCAGGCGGCCCCAGATCATGTCGTGCACGCCCATCTGGACCATCTTGGCCCGGCTGGTAAAGCCCATCTTCACGCCGGTCCGCCGCTCGCCTCGTTGCACACGGCGGGCAATGGACGCCGCCTGCACCGCGTAGGCGTCTTTCTCGCTGAGCTTTTCGACGTCGGCGAACTGCGGGATGGCCTGCGCCTGCTGCGCCGCCACGTCGACCCGCTCCGCAAGGGTGGCAATGCGTCGTCCGCTCATGGACGCTCCTCCCCGAAAGCCGCGCGGACGGAACCAAGTCCTTCAATCCGTGCTTCCAGCACGTCTCCCGGTCGAACCGGCACCATGGGCCCCAGCGCGCCCGTGAGCACCACATCCCCGGCCTTGAGCCCTCGGCCAAGCGCGGCCATCTTGTTGGCGAGCCAGAGTGCCGCATTCAGGGGATGGCCCAGACATGCGGCGCCGGCCCCAAGCGACACCTGTTCTCCGGAGCGCTCCATCACCATGCCGACGAGCCGCAGATCGAGCCCCATGAGACTGACCGGCGTGTTGCCGAGCACGAAGGCGCCGCTTGAGGCGTTGTCCGCCACGGTGTCCACGAAGCGGATGTTCCAGTCCGCGATCCGACTGCCCACCACCTCGATGGCGGGCAGTGCAAAAGCAACGCAGCGCAGCAGCTGGGCGCAGGTGATCCCAGGCTCGGGCAGCTCTCGCTCCATCACCAAGGCAACCTCCGACTCCGCCTTTGGCTGCATCAGGCGGCTCCACGCAATGGGCTCGCCATCGGCGAGCGCCATGTCGGCGAACAGCATCCCGTAGTCGGGCTGGTCCACGCCCAACTGCTGCTGCACCGCCCTTGCCGTCAGGCCGATCTTTCGGCCGACCAGGCGCTCGCCGCTCTTGAGCCGGCGCTCGGTGTTGTATTCCTGGACCGCGTACGCGTCCTCACCGGTCATGCCGGCGAAGGTCTCGCGCAACGGGGCGATGGCCGTTGCGCGTTCCGCCGCATCCCACAGCAGCCCGGCGGCTTTCTGGATCTGGCTCTTGTTCATTGCCCTGCCCCGCTGAACTTGATGCAGACGTTGGACAACTCGGTGTAGAACTCCAGCGAGTGCACGCCGCCTTCGCGCCCAATGCCAGACGAGCCCGACCCACCGAAGGCGGTGCGCAGATCGCGCAGGAACCAGGTGTTGACCCAGACAATGCCCACCTTCAAGGCGCTGGAGAAACGGTGCGCACGATCGATGTCGCGTGTGTAGACGGAGGCGGCCAGGCCGTAACGCGTGTCGTTGGCCATTTGCAGGGCCTCGGCTTCACTGTCGAACGCAATGACCGCGCAGCAAGGGCCGAAGATCTCCTCGCGCGCAACCCGCGAGTCATGGGCAAGGCCCGTCCATACCGTAGGCTCGATCCATGCGCCGCCCTTCAGCTCAGCGGGCATATCGGGCACGCCGCCGCCATGCACGGCCGTGCCACCTTCGTCCCTGGCGAGCTTGAAATAGCCCAGTACTTTTTGCTGGTGCTCGGCGGAGATCAGCGGGCCGAAGTTGGCTCCCGGGTCTTCCGGGCGGCCCGGCTTCAGGCGCCGGGCGGCAGCCGCAAGCCTCTGCACCACGGCTTCGAGGATCGGGCGCTGCACATAGACCCGCTCCGTTCCCAGGCAGACCTGGCCCGTGTTCTCGAACACGGAGCGGGTCAGCCCGGCGATGGCGACGTCCAGATCGGCGTCGGCGAACACCACCGCGGGATTCTTGCCGCCCAGCTCCATCGAGACCGGCTTGATGCCCCCCGCAGATGCCCGCATGATGGCGGCGCCGGTGCGCGTCTCGCCGGTGAACGTGATGGCGTCGATGTCTGCGTGTTCCGTCAGGTATTCGCCCGCGGAAGACGGGCCGAAACCATGCACCACGTTGTAGACCCCCTTGGGAACGCCGACCTGGTTCATGACCTCGCCCAGCAACGCGGCGGTGGCCGGCGTCTCTTCGGAGGGCTTGACCACCACCGTGTTGCCACACGCCAGCGCCGGGCCAACCTTCCAGGTCATCAACAGCAAGGGCAGGTTCCACGGGCAGACCACGGCGACGACGCCTTTGGGGCGTCGCAAGGCGTAGTTCAGGGCCGGCTTGCCATCGGGCGCGTGGCTGGTGAAGGCTTCGGTGGGAACGTTGCGCACGACGTCGGCAAACACGCGGAAATTGGCCGCGCCGCGCGGGATGTCCAGATGCGACGCCAGGGACCGGGGCTTGCCGGTATCGGCCACCTCAGCGGCAATGAAGTCCTCCGCGCGGCGGTCCATTTCTGCGGCGACGGCGTACAGCAGATCACAGCGCTGCGCCAGCTTGAGAGACCCCCAAGGGCCGGACAGGGCCTGGCGCGCGGCGCGGACGGCGGCGTCCACGTCCTCGCGCGACGCCTCGCTGACCTTGGCGATCAGGGAGCCATCGACGGGGTTGATGTCATCGAAGCTGCGGCCGCTGCTGCCCTCTCGGTACTGGCCATCAATGAAGTTGAGAATCACGTCTATCGTTCCGCTGTCAGGTTTCAGGGTCGCCTGCGGAAAGGAATTCCCACATGCGTTCAAAGATGCCGCCCGCAGCCGTTGCGCGGCGCTGGCATTCATCGGCGTCGAGCAGTGCAGAGGCCTGCTCCAGGCCTGCGCTGCGCACGGCCAGCTCGATGCGCGCCGCGTCTTCGAGGTACCAGGTGAGCGTGACCACCTGGGCCAGCGATTCGGCTGCCACGACCAGGCCGTTGCCACGCATGACCACGGCGTTCGAATCACCCATCACGTCGACGACGGAGGCCGCCCGGGCGTCGTCGCGTATCAGTTGCGGGTCATCCCACAGCGCGGCACCGGCACCGAAATACGCGCCCAAGCCATGGCGGGGCCTGGGCGTGAGCCGAGCGGTGCCGAGCGCCATGAGCGCCGGCGGCATGGTCCGCGCCACTGCTTTTGCATGCGGGCGCCGCTGGTAGATCCGCTGGTGCAGGCGGACCTCGCCCAGAACCCCTTCGGGCAGCGGGCCGTCAACGGGCACCACTTGGCCCGCCTCCCCGGCGCGTATCAAGCCCATCGGCCTTGCGGCGCACACCAGGAAGTGCGCGGCGTCCAACCTGATGCTGCAGTGGCCGTAGGCATGTGCCAGTCCATGCCGTCCCAGCGCGCGCGCTGCAATGCGGAGCTCGCGCTGCAGCTCTTCCGGGGCCTTCACGGCTTCTGCTCCCGCGCGCCCGGCGTTCTGAACTCCGGAATGTCCGGCACCGAGCCCCACATGCAGAAGGACTCGTTGGCGCTGGGGAACTGGCGCGGTTGGTAGGTCGCTTCGTCCTGGGCAGCAATCAGGCCCACGCCGGTGGAGTATTCGAAGATCATGCCGTCCGGCCCGCGGAAATACAGGAATCTGGCGCCCGAGGTGGGATGGCGGCCCGGCCCGAAGACGATGGGCACGTTGAGCTTTTGCAGCGTGTACCAGGCACGCATGATGTCGTCCACGCTCTCGACCTGGTGGTTCACGTGCTGCACGCCAGAACGTGTGGTGGGAAACAGCGCGATCTTGTGGTGAACCTCGTCGATGCGCAGCAGCGGGGCGGCGCCGATCCAGTCGCTTACGCGAGCGCCAAGGACTTCCGTCCAGAACCGCTCGTCACGGGCCGCGTCGGTCGTACAAAGGCCCACGTGGCTGAAGCCGGTGATGCCGGCATCGCGCGCAGGAAAGTAGCGCCGGCCGCTGTGGTGCGCCCCGGCCATCAGGTCAATCTTGTTGCCCGTCGGGTCCTTGAAGTGAACAAAGGCCCTTACGTGCCGCTGTTCGCACTCGTCCGGCGTTCCAGCCCTCACGTCGATATGGCGATTGCTCAGTTCAGCCGCAGCCTGCTCAAGCTCGTCCGCGGTCCGGAGCTCGAAACCAACGGTGTGGTCGGTGGGGTCACCGTCGAAATACACCAGCGTGTGATCGCGGCTATCACTGCGAAAGTAGGTGGCGCCGGCCTCCTCGCGCACGCGCTCAAGGCCCAGAACGTCCTTGGCGAAGCGATCGGCCTGCCCGCGATCACGGGTGCCGAGGCGGACATAGCGGATGTCGAGCAGATGGATCATGGCTTTCAGTTGAGCTTGAGATTGGCCTCGCGTATCACCTGGCCCCAGGCCGCGGTCTCGCGCTTTATCAACTGCCCATAGGCCTCGGGTGTGAGTTGCGGTGCCTCGTAGCCGAAGTCCCGGTAGCGCTGCGCCACTTCAGGCAGTTGCAAGACGGAGCGCAGGTCGGCGTTGAGGCGTTCGACCAGGGCGTGCGGCGTAGCCGGGCTTGCGAACAGACCCGCCCAGGCACTCACTTCGAAGTCGCGGAGCGCAGGCGTTTCCGCCGTGGCGGGCACGGCGGGATACAGCGGATCACGGGCGGGCGCCGCCACGGCGATGAAGCGCAGTCTGCCCGCGCGTTCCAGCGCGCTGGCGCTGGCCACGCTGGCCAACGCCCAATCCACTTCCCGCGTCGAGACGGCGGCGTAAAGCTGGCCGAAATCGCGGTAGGGGATGTGGCGCATGCTGACACCGCGCAAGGCCTGCAGCCGCAGTGCGCCCATGTGCCCAGGGCTGCCCACGAACCACGAGCCATAGGTGACGGCGTCGGGTCGCGCCTTGGCCGCGGCAACGATGTCTTCCAATGTGCGGTAAGGGCTATCGGGCGCCACCGCGACAAAAAATGGCGTGCGCAGGATCATGCCGACCGGCTGCAAGTCACGTTCGACGCTGTACGGCAACTGCGCGAAGGTGTGCGGGTGCGTTGTCGTGTGGTTGCTGTCGACCAGCAGCAGCGAGTGGTGATCCGCTGGCGCAGACTTGAAAGCCGTGACGGCGATGAAGCCGTTGCCGCCAGGCCGGTTGTCGATCAGCACCGGCTGAGTCCAACGCCGGGAGAGTTGCTCACCAAGAACCCGCATGGCGGCGTCCGGCCCGCTGCCCGCGGGAAACGGGGTTAGCACGCGAACAGGTTTGCTCGGGAAGCTCTGCGCGCGCGCGCAGGTCCACGCCGTGGCAAAAGCGCCATAAAAGCCTGCCAGGGCAATGCGCTGCGAGGCGTTGCGTCGTTGCATGGTTTGTCTCTCTTGTCGTGGGGCGCCATCGTGCGGGCACCGTTGGCGAGACTTTATGGGTTCGACCAACATTCCAGAAATGAAATGATCGGCTTTGTGTCATGCTCTCCAGGCATGTCTGGATCTCCTTGGACTGTGCGTGCGTGACAGTTCTTCTGCGCCTGTCTACGATCACGGACATGTCCAGAGTTCATGTCAGCGAAGCCCATCGGTCCATTCCTCTGAGCCGACAGGTCGATCTGAACCTGCTTGAGCTTTTCGAGACCGTCTACCGGACGCGCAACCTCACGGCGGCAGGCTCCCAACTGGGCCTCACCCAATCTGCCGTCAGCCGCGCGCTGGGGCGCCTGCGTGAGATGTACGGGGATGCGCTCTTTGTGCGGCAGCAACGCGGAGTAGCGCCGACACCATTCGCCGACGCCTTGGCGGCACCTGTCGCTGCGGCACTGGACACCCTGCGTTCAACACTGGCCCGGGCGAGTTTCGACCACGCCGTGGAAGCGCGCACCTTCAGGGTGGCGATGAGTGACGTGGGCGAGCGCATCTTCCTGCCCCGCCTGATTGACCACGTCACCCGCATTGCACCCAAGGTCGTGATCGAAGCGGTGTCACCAAACGAAGAGCAGTTGCAGGATGCTCTGACCTCTGGTCAGATTGACCTTGCGGTGGGCTTCTTCGGCAGCATGAGCAAGCAGATCCACCATCGCCGCCTGTTTAGCGAGCGCTTTGCCTACGTGGCCCGGCAGGGGCACCCGATCGTGAGCGGAAAACTCCAGCGCGAACAACTGCGCAGCCTGCTGCACGTCGTCGGTGGCTCCAAGGCCATGCAGCATGCCAGCGCGGTGGAGAAGGTGTTGTCGAGTCCGCGTGTGAAGGCGCGAGTCGTGCTGCGCGTCCATAGCCTTCTCTGCGTCGGCCCCATCGTGGCGGGCAGCGATATCGTGGGCCTTGTGCCCAGCAACCTGGCGGCGGTAGTGGCCAGCCACATGCAACTGCAGATCGTGGAGCCGCCAGTGCAGTTCCCAAGCTTCGACGTGACCATGGTCTGGCACGATCGCTTCCACCGGGACCCCGCGAGCGAGTGGTTAAGAGAGGTATTCGTGAACCTGTTCGAGGCCTTGAAAGTGCGCGGCGGCGCCGGCGAATCGGCCGGATGATCTGAATCCTGGCGACGTCGGCATGTTCATTCGGCCGCTGCGAGGATCTGCAACGCCGCAGACCACCCACAGCAGGGATGCGCGACACGCGAGGGACTTGTTCAGCGTTGCCGAGGTCCTTGCAGCACAAACAAAAACGCCTAGTCGGAAGGACTAGGCGTCGTGTGAATGGTGGCCTGGGGCACGATCCCAAAAGGCTCGCAATCCAGCATGAACGCTTCTTTCTTCAAAAGTGACGGATCGCCGAGGGAACAGTCTAGGGACTGCCTCCCGGCCGCTCACACTCTACCCGGAAACAACTGCGTGCGCTTTTGCAGGACGCCCGCCCTTGGCCCCGTTGCGACGCGCCGCTTCCGCCTTGTGGGGAGAGCGGACTCGACCGCGCGTTGCGGCCACCGTCCGCCTGGCGATGTCGATCGGAATCAGCCGTGCCACCAATCCGGGAATGCCGACTGCAGCCGCCTCGTCGCCCTCGCCGAACACCAGGCCATCCCCCCCAGGGGTCACGTAGGGCTGTGCGAGGGCTTCGCGTGAAACCCCCTTCAGCGCGGGCACGCCCTTCGGATCGATGCGCAGCACCAAGCCATTGCTGTACACCAACTCCAGCATGCGAGCCACGTAGCGCGCGGACACGACGTGAGGCTCTTCCAGCGCCTCGCGACCGCGCGCCAACGCCTGTTCGTGGTCCTCATGAGAAATCCTGGTCGCCATGTTCAGACCTCCTTCAGCAATTCCATCGTCGTCGATGAACCCCCGTTCACCATGACCTGCACACCCTGGCCTGCTAGGTCAACGCCACTGCCCTTGACGACGACACCGTCGCCCGTTGCACCACTCGGCAACAGTGCCACGCCCTTTGATCGACGCCACTTGACGGGCACGTTGTCGAGACAGACCGTCTGCTGCAACCACCACCACGCCGACACGCCAGGCGGTTCTGGTGTACCTGACCGGCCAGCTTGTTGAGCAGCCCCAGCAGCGGCGCATTGCGCTTGGGCTTGACGTCTCACAGCGACACGGCATCGGTCACCATCGAAAACTCGAAGCGAGCCGTCCAGGCGTCCGCTCGGCAGACCACCGTGACATGCGGTGGACAGTGGTCCAGCGGCCAGATGCGCAGTTCGACGTTGCCACTATTCCAGAGCATAGAAACCCATCAACTTAGGTTCATTGTAGCCACTCCACCCAGATCCTGCGTCGGCAGAGACGAACTATGCGGCCTCCATCGGGGCCTTCTCGGCCCTCCTCTGCGGGCAGCGGGATTGCCCTACCCTGCAGTGGCAGGTGAGCCCCAAACAGCAATGTTCCCTTTGCCACAGATATAAGAGCGGCTAACAAAACAAAGGGAGGTTGCGAGCACAGATGACACAACAAGCCAGGGAAAGCAGCGCGACATGAATGTCGATGCGGCGCTCGAAGCGGGTTCGCAGCTTGCCGAACGCGGCCAGC
>NZ_JAELTO010000077.1 GCF_016428875.1 Xylophilus sp. ASV27 | reverse complement strand
TGCGCGCCTATGCCAAGACGCTGGTGCCGATTCAGCCGCAAGTGTCCTTGCCGATTCGGCTCAGGTAATGGGTCAGTTGACGCGGAGCGATATTAGAGCGCTAGAGTTTCGAGCGATGCATAGTATCGCTCTGGCCTGAAAAACTGCGGAAAGATGGACGAAACCGAGGAGACACCATATGGCGATTAGGATTGATGCACTGCGATCGGCTGCGATGCGACAGACGGCCGTTGTGGCCCGTTCATTGAACGAGGCCCGGACATTGGGCGTTAAAACAGCCTTCCTGTGTCATAGCCACCATGATGCGAATCTGGCCAAGGGCTTGGTTCAACTCCTGTCCGATGCAGGGTGGCGTGTTTACATTGACTGGCAGGATGCCGAAATGCCGGACACGCCGAACCGGGAAACTGCCCAGCGCATCAAGCAGAAAATCGTTGATCTGGAGTATTTTCTGTTTCTGGCGACGCCGAAGTCGATGGCTTCGCGTTGGTGTCCTTGGGAAATTGGCTATGCGGACGGCCGGAAGCAACTCGACCGCATCTTGATTGTTCCGACCGAAGATGGCGCGCAGACGCACGGCAACGAGTACCTCCAGCTGTATCGCCGCGTCGATCTGTCGGACAAGAACGAACTTGCTGTATGGCACCCCGGCCAGAACACCAATGGTGTGCTTGTCAGGAATCTCTGAGGAGCAATGCGTTGGCCATCCTTTACGAACTGGCTGTCCTTGGGGCACCTACGGATGCAATCCTCGGCGAACTCGAAAACAGTATCTCAGCGGCAACTGCACCATTTGGGTTGCGCCTAGGCGAGGAGATCGCTTGGCACGTGCGACCAAATGTGTTCGATCCAGCACAAACGAAATCAGCTGCTGCAGTATTCTTTGGCGGCGCAGACGCTCCGGCCACGAATGTGGAGAGTTTGCTGCGCCGAGGTATTCCGATATTGCCCGTCGTCTCCGATATCACTAAAGTTCAAGAAGAGATTCCGGCACTACTACGCCCATTGAATTGTTTAGCCTACAACGTTGGCGGAGTTCAGCGGACTACCTCGGCGCTACTGGAATGCGCTGGCCTGTTACCCCGTCAGCGCCGTGTCTTTGTGAGCTACCGCAGAGATGAGGCAAGGCAGGCTGCTTTGCAACTGTTCGATGCGTTCTCAGCCCGGCTGTTCGATGTTTTCCTGGACACCCATGGTATCGCTCCGGCTGAGGATTTTCAGGCCATGCTGTGGCATCGCCTATGCGATTCGGATGTTCTGGTCATGCTCGACACTCCAAATTATTTTGGTAGCCGATGGACGAGCGCCGAATTCGGCCGTGCTCTGGCCAAGGGCATTTCAGTGCTCCGCGTCGGGTGGCCGGATTCGACCCCGTCGATACGCACCGGAACTGCAAGCCGCGCTGAGCTTGTACCAGACGAGGTCGATCCCGCGACCGGTCGCCTGAAAGAGGAAGCCGTAGCACGAATCTGCTTGCAGCTTGAGGCCGTTCGGAGCCAAAGCCATGCAGTTCGCAATCTCAACCTGGTCAGCAACATCCGCAATGCGGTAGAACAGATTGGGGGGCAGGTAGCGGGTGTTGGTCCCAACAAGGCCGTCTTTGTTCACCTGCCAGATGGGCGGGATGTTGTGGTCTATCCCACCGTCGGGGTACCAACCTCGATGACCTTGCATGATGCGACAACCCATGCTCCAGACCGCTCTGTTGCCGTGTTGTATGACCCGATCGGCCTCCACCCCAACTGGCTCCAACATCTCGACTGGTTGGGGAGCCATGTTCGAGCCGCCCGCTGGGTCAAGGCCAGCGAAGCCGCATGGCAGTTCGCAGATTGGGAGGCATAAGAGATGGGCGCAATCTTCTTGTCCGCAAGTGTGCCTTTGGTCGGTCGAGGCGATTACCATGAAACTGCGGACCCGTTTTTGATCCAGTGCGCGGTCCGTGAACTGGTGATGGCCGTGATCAAGACGCAGCAGATTGTCTGGGGCGGTCATCCCGCCATCACGCCAATGATCTGGTCCATCTGCGAAGACCTTGGAGTTGATTACGCGAAGTCGGTCGTGCTGTACCAGAGTCGATTTTTTGAAGATCGCTTTCCAGACGAGAACAAGCACTTCGGCAATGTCGTTTTTGTCGATGCTGTACCCAATGATAGAGATGCCAGTCTCCTGAGGATGCGTGAAGCCATGTTGTCGCGCACGGATTTGACTGCCGCAGTATTCATTGGAGGCATGGAGGGCGTCGAGGCAGAGTTTGATCTGTTCAGGCGCTTTCATCCTGCTGCCATTACCCTGGCTGTAGCAGCGCCCGGTGGGGCTGCTCGCCAACTTGCCGAGCGACTCGGCACTCTCAAGGAGTCCGCGCTGTTTAGCGTGGACTTCGCCGGCTTGTTTTACTCGGCATTGATCCCCTCGACGATGCAAGAAACACCCGTGAATCCAACGACGAAAGACGGTAGCTAAATCTAAGGAGCGCGATATGGTGAGAAGGGTATTTTTTAGTTTTCACTATCAATCAGATGCTTGGCGCGCATCTCAGATTCGTAATATTGGCGTCGTTGAGGGCAACCCTTCCGCCACAGACAACAAGTGGGAAGAGGTGAAGCGTGGCGGTGACGCGGCGATTCGCAGATGGATCGACGAACAACTGACTGGGCGAAGCTGCACCATAGTGCTGGTAGGTGCCGAAACCGCGAGCCGGCAGTGGGTAAGGTACGAGATTGAGAAGTCCTGGAATGATGGAAACAAGGGGCTTCTCGGTATCCGCATCCACCGCCTACTTGATCACAGTCGACAGGCGACGATCGCCGGAACAAATCCGTTTGATCAATTCACGCTGAAAGATGGACGCAAGTTGTCGGCCGTCGTTAACCTCTACGATCCACCCTACACGGCCAGTGGCGATGTTTATGCATACATCAGCCAAAACATCGGGAAGTGGATCGAAGCTGCTATTGCGAGTCGCTAATCATGGCAAAGAGAGTTTTCTTCAGCTTTCATTACAAGGATGTGATTGAGTTTCGGGTCAATGTCGTCCGCAAGCACTGGGTCGCGAAAGCAGATCGTGAAGAGGCGGGATACTTTGATGCATCGATCTGGGAGGAAGCGCAGAAGACGAATGATCTTGGGATGACGAGAATGATCAATGGTGCGCTGGATAACACGTCCGCCACATGTGTCCTTGTTGGCAGTCAGACCTATGAACGCCCTTGGGTACGATACGAAATTATCAAAAGCCTCTGTAGAGGCAACCGTGTCTTCGCGGTTCACATCAATCAAATCAAAGGTAAGGATCAACTGACGAAGCCAAATGGCCCCAATCCGTTCGATTATCTTGCCTTGAAATATGGTGACGATGGCAAGAAGGTTGAGGTATTGGAAGCCAAAGATGGAAAGTGGGTTGGCTACGCTAAGTTGTCGGGCTACACACTGAAAAATACTGCTGCTGAGCATCGATGGGGGAAGCTCTTCAAACTTTCGTCCCTGGGCTACAAAATCTATTGTTGGTCAGGTGATGATGGGTACAACAACTTTGCCACTTGGGCTGGTTGAATGTTGATTTCCACCCAGCCGTGATCCAGCGGGTGAGTTCTGCGTGGAAATCAACCACAGGTCGGTGTTGGGCTCCAATGGGCGCATAGCCTAGGCACCTTCACGTAAGACCCAAAAGTCCCACCTCGGCCTAGAGCCGGGTTTTTCCATTTGAGTCCTTGCATTCGGCTACGGAACGCGCCGAAGCGGCGCTGCGATACGCTCCTGCCGTGCACGGTCCAGGTGATCCGCCCACGCTTGGAGCATGACGCGCCGTTCATCTTGGTAGGCGTGCCGGTTGTAGGCCGCGCGCACGGCATTGGCTGGCACGTGTGCCAGGCAGTGTTCGATCACGTCGACGCTCGCGCCAAGGCTATTGAAGTGCGTGCTGAAGGCCGCTCTCATGCCGTGGGGCGTGCCTTCTCCGCCGAAACCAAGCCGTTCCATCAATGCGTTCAGACTGCGATTGGCCATCGGTCGGCGGGGGTCCAGTCGGTTCGGAAACAGGTGTTCGCGACCGGCAGGAACGATCTTGCGCAGGCGTGTGAGCAACTCGACGGCCTGGCGTGACAACGGCACCCAGTGGGGCCGCTTCGCCTTCATGCGCCCCGCAGGGATTTCCCAATGTGCAGCTTTCAGGTCCAGCTCATCCCAGCGGGCTTCGATGACCTCCGCCTTCCGGCAGGCGGTCAACAAGACCAGCAGCATGGCGATGCGCGTTTCCTCATTGATCGTCGCAGCGGCATCGAGAGCGCGCAGAAAGTCCCCGATCTGGTCGCCAGCCAGGGCTGGATGGTTCGTCTGGTTGCGCTTCTTCATGACGCGCAGTGGCGGCACTGGGTTGTTTTCCATCAGCCCCGAGTCGATCGCGTGCTCGAACATTCCCCAAAGATGGTTGCGAAGATTTCGGGCCACCTCGGGAGCACGTTTCTCAACGTCTTTCAGCAGCGCGGTCAACTCCAGCCGTGTGATGCTGTCCATCGGTCGGTTCTTCAACTTTGGCATCAGATCGTTGTCGATCTCGCGCTGGCGCTGCTTCACGGTCGACGGGCGTAGCCCGACGGCAGTGGCGGCGCCCCAATCCGACATCACAGCGGCAAAAGTGCCGTTCACGCGTTCCAGTTGCTCTTGTGCCCGAGCAACCTTCAACTCCTGCTTGGCCTGGGATGGGTTGATGCCCTGTGCGACCAGCCGGCGGGAGTCGCCGTGTAGTCCCCGCGCTTCGGCCAGGCTGACTTCGGGAAACGCGCCGAACGACTGTTTGCCTTCCACCCCGCCCACCCGGAACTTGTAGCGCCAGAGCTTCGATCCATTGGGCTGAACGAGCAGGTATAGCCCGCCGCTGTCGGCGAGCTTGTAGGCACGGTCTTGCGCCTTGGCGGATTTGACTTGGATGGTGGTGAGCATCTTTGTGGCCTCGGCCGTTCGAGGCCCCCAATGAGGCCCCCAAATGATCGCGATGTCAAGAAATTTCGCTTGATCACTTGAGACGCTGTGCAACTGCAATCTGTTGATTTATTTGGGGTTTTTAGAAATTCTGAGATTTCATGAGATCCCCTGAAACCGCAATGCACACTTCAGGTGGCAATTTTCATGAGGAGTCGGCTGCAAAGGAAAGAAGGCAGCGGCGATGGTAATTGCCAGGGCGCAATGCGCCTGATCCGATCACCCCAAAAAAAAATGCCAGCCGGGATGACCGGCTGGCATATGCGTGAAACCGCCCCTTTGCGGAGGGGCGCCGCGGCTTAGCGCTTGCGGGCGGCAGCCGCCGTGGTCGCGGCGCTGCTCTTGGCGGCGTTCACGGCCGTGGCGGACACGGCGTTGAAGTTGGCTTCGGCCGCATCGGTGGCCTGCTTGACGGCCTTCTGGACCGACTCGAAAGCGTTGTTGGCGGCAGAAACGGCGCTCTTGAGCACTGCGACAGCGGTTTCGGAGCCGGCGGGCGCGTTGCGTGCGGCGTTGTCCACCATGCCGGTGAAGGCTTGATGGGCTTCCGCAACCTTGCTTTCGGCTGCCTTGCCGAATTCGGCGCTGGTGCCCGAGGCGATGTCGTACAGGTGGCGGCTGTAGGCGGCGGTCTTTTCGGCCAGCGGCTGCAGCATGCTGGCATGCAGAGCGACCAGTTCCTGTGCGTCCTTGACGCTCAGGATGGCCTGGGTGTGGTTGGCGGCATCAGCCAGCGCGGCGCGCGACGCGGTGACGTTGAGTTCCACCAGCTTTTCCACGCCTTCGAAGGCCTTGGCGGTCAGCGAGAACAGGGTTTCGACATTGGCCTTGTGGGCGGCCAGCAGTTGGTCGGCGGTCAGGGTCATCACAAACTCCTCAAAAAATGGATAGACGTTCGGGCATATTCCCTGCCCCTGGGAGTTCTGTCGCATCGATTGCTGCGGTGCAACATGAGCGAAGTATAGGACATCGTGCACCGAAATCAAGCATCTTTTGTTGCGGTGCAGCAAAATTCCCTTTTCCGGAATCTTCCGGAATCTGCTAGGAGTCGCGGCGACCTTGCCTCAGCCACCCTGCTACCAGCAGGCCGGCGCCGAGTACGAGGGCCAGCCAGCCCACCCAGGCACTGCCGCCGATCGCTTCGCGCAGGGTCGATGCGGGAGAGAGCAACTGCGGCGCGACCAGTATCGCAAGCCCTATGAGCATGCAGGCGAAGCCCCTCAGCATGAGTTGGCGCGGGGGCATGGAAGAGAGTTTCATGGGGCTGACTGTAGTTCAGTGCCGGCCATTGCCGCCCTGCAATTGCTCTGACAAAGGATGTTCCTGCAAATAGCAGCTTGACAAAATATGCCTAGGCAATTATTGTTGCGGCATGAGCGCGCTCGAAACCATGTCCGGCACTTCCGAGAAGGTAGAGGTACCTGCGTTCTGCCACGCATTGCCGACGGAGGAGAGCATCGGTTACCAGATGCGGCGCATCGTGACCCTGCTGGGCGGGGAGATCGAGCGCCAGATGGTGCCGCTGGGGCTGACCGACGCGCAATGGAAGCCGCTGCTGCGCATGTACCTGAACCAGGACTGCACCGTGGCCGCGCTGGCGCGCGGCTGTCATCTGGACGCGGGCGCCATGACGCGTCTGCTGGACCGGCTGGAGGCCAAGGGTTTGTGCCGCCGCTGCCGCTCGGTGGAAGACCGGCGCGTGGTCAATCTGGAACTGACGGCCGAGGGGCTGGCCGCGGCGGCGCAGATCCCGGCCATCCTGGACCGGATTCAGGGCGTGGCGGCGCAGGGATTCAGTGCCGAGGAATACCGGCAGCTCAAGGATTTTCTGGCACGCATCCTGATCAACATCGTGCCGCTGGCATCGAACGCATCAACCGATTCAGAAGGGGGCTCAACAACATGAACAACGACACAGTCCTGTCGCCATCCACGCCAACCGGTGCAGGCGCAACCGCGCGGAGCAACCGTGGCGCTGCGCTGCTGTACCTTGGCACGCTGGTGGTGACGCTGGGCCTGACGGCCTGCGCCAACATGGCCGGCATCGCGCCCCATGCGAAGCTGCGCGACGGCGCGTCGCTGGGCCTGCCGTCCGCCGCCACCGGCACGCCGGACCTGTTTGCGGATATCGCAGTGCCCACCGAGTGGTGGCGCGGTTTTGGCGACGCGCAGCTCGACAGCCTGGTGGACAAGGCGCTCTCGGACAGCCCGAGCCTGAAGCAGGCTGAAGCCCGGCTGGCGCGCGCGCAGGCCGTGACCGATTCGGCCCGCGCCGCAGAAGGGCCGCGGCTCGATGGCAGTCTGGATGCCACGCGCCAGCATTTCAGCGCCAACGGCATCTATCCCGCACCGCTGGGCGGCGGCACCTACAACCTGGCAACGGCCCGGGCCTCGGGGAGTTGGGAGCTCGACTTCTTCGGCCGCAACCGTGCCGCGCTCGAGGCCGCCCTGGGGTCGGCCAATGCCGCCAAGGCCGACGAGCAGGCGGCGCGGCTGCTGCTGGCCAGCAACGTCGCGCGCAACTACTTCCAACTGGCACGGCTGCAGGCGCAACTGGCGGTGGCCGAACGGACGCTGGAGCAGCGCAAGGAGACCCTCGAGCTGGTGCGCGACCGCGTCTCCGCTGGGCTCGATACCAAGCTCGAGCAGCGCCAGAGCGAAGGTGGCCTGCCCGAGGCACGCCAGCAGATGGAGTCGCTGCGCGAGCAGATCGCGCTGACCCGCAACGCCATCGGCGCCCTGATCGGCCAGCCGCAGGCGGTGGCGAACCTCCAGGCGCCCGAGCTGGACGAGGTGCGGGGCGTGGCCGTGCCGGCGGTCATTCCCGCGGACCTGCTGGGACGCCGGCCTGACATCGCTGCCGCGCGGTGGCGCGTCGAGGCCGCGCTCAAGGACGTGGACGTCGCCAAGACCCAGTTCTATCCCGACGTGAATCTGACGGCCTTCGTCGGCCTGAACAGCCTGGGGTTCAACGACTTCCTCAAGGGCGGCAGCCGGGAATGGGGCGTGGGCCCGGCCATCCGCCTGCCGATCTTCGATTCGGGCCGCCTGCGCGCCAACCTGCGCGGCAAGACGGCCGACCTGGATGCCGCGGTGGAGAGCTACAACGCCAGCCTGCTCGACGCGGTGCACGACGTGGCCGATCAGGTCGCGTCGTCGCGCTCGATCGCGCTGCAGCAGGCCGAGCAGCGCGAGGCGCAGGCCGCGGCCGAGGGCGCCTACGCCATCGCCCTGCAGCGCTACAAGGCGGGCCTGGGCAACTACCTCAACGTGCTGACGGCCGAGAACACCGTGCTGGCGCAGCGCCGCCAGGCCGTGGACCTGGCCGCCCGCCGCCTCGACAACCAGGTGGCGCTGATGCGCGCCCTGGGGGGCGGCTACGTCGCCAACGAACTACCGGCCGTGGCCTCCGTCGTCGCCGCTGCCCATCACTGATCTCGTGGCCGCAGCTTCCTCCGCCGCCCAGCCGAGCATTCCTCAAGATTTTCGGAGTCGATCCATGAACGCACCGCAAGCAAAAACCCCCGCCGCAGAGGCTGCAGCTCCGGCCGGCAATCCCAGGCGCCGCAAGGCATTGAGCGCAATCGCCCTTATCGTCGTGATCGCTGGCGCGGGCTGGGGGGCTTACGAGTACCTGGTGGCGAGCCACTATGAGTCGACCGACAACGCCTACGTGCAGGGCAACGTCATCCAGATCACGCCCCAGGTGGGCGGCACGGTCATGGCGATCATGGCCGACGACACCGACTTCGTGAAGGCCGGCCAGCCGCTGGTGCGCCTCGACCCGGCCGATGCGCGCGTCGCGCTGGCCCAGGCCGAGGCCAACCTGGCACAGAGCGTGCGCCAGGCGCGCACGCTCTACGCCAACAATGGTTCGCTCGCGGCGCAGATCACCCTGCGCCAGGCCGACGTCGCCAAGGCCAAGGCCGACATCGCGCGCGCCAACGACGACCTGAACCGCCGCATGGCGCTGTCGGGCAACGGCGCGGTGTCCAAGGAAGAGCTGAACCATGCCCGCACGCAGCTCGACAACGCCAAGAGTGCGCTGGCGGCCGCCGAGGCGGGCGTGACCGCCGCGCGCGAGCAACTGGCCAGCAACAAGGCCATGACCGACGGCACCCGCGTGGAGGAGCATCCCACCGTGCTGGCCGCCGCGGCCAAGGTGCGCGAAGCCTATCTGGCCGCCCAGCGCTCGGACATGCCGGCGCCGGTGGACGGCTACGTCGCCAAGCGCACCGTGCAGCTTGGCCAGCGCGTGGCGGCCGGCACGCCGATGATGTCCGTGGTGCCGCTGAACCAAGTCTGGGTGGATGCCAACTTCAAGGAGGTGCAGTTGCGCAACATCCGCATCGGCCAGCCGGTGAAGCTGGTGGCCGACGTCTATGGCAAGAAGGTGGAATACAAGGGCACGGTCCAGGGGCTGGGCGTGGGGACCGGCGCGGCGTTCGCGCTGCTGCCGGCGCAGAACGCCACCGGCAACTGGATCAAGGTGGTGCAGCGGGTGCCGGTACGCATTGCGCTGGATCCGCAGCAGCTCCAGCAGAATCCGCTGCGCGTGGGTTTGTCCATGGATGCCGAGATCGACGTGTCGCGCAAGGACGGCAAGATGCTGGCCGACGCCCCGCGCGCCGACGCTGCCGCGCTGTCGCAGACCGAGGTGTACCAGCGCCTCGACGAAGGCGCCGAGGCCGAGGTCAAGCGCGTGATCGCGGCAAACCTCGGCCGCGCGGACCGCGCCCTGGCGTCCCCGTCGGGCAAGTCCGTGACGGCGCCGCCTGCTTTGGCGAAGGCGCCGCCGTCGCATGACGGCTCCGGCGTGGAGTGAGGGGGCGGCCAATGGCTTCCGCCCCACAGTCCGCGGCCCACGTTCCGCACGCGCCGCTCGAAGGCTCGGCGCGGACCTGGGGCACCATCGCCCTGTCCGCGGCGGTGTTCATGAACGTGCTCGACACGTCGATCGCCAACGTGTCGCTCCCCGCGATCGCCGGCGACCTCGGCGTGAGCCCGACCCAGGGCACCTGGGTCATCACCAGCTTCGCCGTGGCCAACGCGATCGCGGTGCCGCTCACCGGCTGGATGTCGCAGCGCTTCGGCCAGGTGCGCCTGTTCATCACCAGCGTGGTCCTGTTCGTGATGGCATCGTGGCTGTGCGGACTGGCGCCCAACATGGAGACGCTGATCGCCTTCCGTGCGCTGCAGGGCTTCGTCGCGGGGCCGATGATCCCCTTGTCGCAGACGCTGCTGCTGGCCAGCTACCCCAAGGCGCTGGCCGGTACCGCCATGGCGATGTGGGCGATGACCACGCTCGTGGCGCCGGTGATGGGGCCGCTGCTGGGCGGCTGGATCACCGACAACATGACCTGGCCCTGGATCTTCTACATCAACATCCCGGTGGGCATCATCGCGGCCTCGGTCACCTGGGGCATCTTCCGGCACCGCGACAGCCCGGTACGCAAGCTGCCCATCGACTCCATCGGGTTGGCGCTGCTGGTGATCTGGGTCGGCGCCATGCAGATCATGCTGGACCTGGGCAAGGAGCATGACTGGTTCCATTCGCCCATGGTGGTGACGCTGGCCGTGGTGGCCGCGGTCGGCCTGGCGTTCTTCCTGGCCTGGGAGTTCACGGACAAGCATCCGGTCGTGGACCTGTCGCTGTTCGGGCGCCGCAACTTTTGGGCCGGCACGGTGGCCACTTCGGTGGGCTACGGCCTGTTCTTCGGCAACGTGGTGCTGCTGCCGCTGTGGCTGCAGCAGTACATGGGCTACACCGCCACGCAGGCCGGCATGGTGACGGCGCCGGTCGGGCTCTTTGCGCTGCTGTTGTCGCCGTTCGTGGGCAAGACCATCGCCAAGGTGGACCCGCGCCGCTACGCGACCTTTGCCTTCCTGGTGTTCGCGCTGGTGCTGTGGATGCGCTCGCACTTCAACACGCAGGCCGACATCATCACCATCCTCATTCCGACGCTGGTGCAGGGCGTGGCCATGGCCTTCTTCTTCGTGCCGCTGGTGACCATCACCTTGTCCGGCCTGCCGCCCGAGCGCATTCCTGCTGCGTCGGGGCTGTCGAACTTCGTGCGGATCACCGCGGGGGCCATCGGCACATCGGTCGTCACGACGCTATGGGAGAACCGGGCGGCGTTGCACCATGCGCAGCTGTCGGAGGCGATCAACCTGGGCAGCGGCCCCGCGACCGCAGCGCTCAGCGGGCTGGTGGCCAGCGGGCTAACGCGGGAGCAGGCTCTGGCGCAGGTCAATCGCCTGATCGACCAGCAGGCCTTCATGCTGGCGGCCAACGACATCTTCTATGCGTCGGCCCTGATCTTCCTGTTGCTGGTGCCCTTGATCTGGCTCGCGCACCCGGCGCCTCCCTCGGCCGGCAGCGCGGACGCAGCGGCAGGCGCGCATTGACAAAAGGCCGCGCAGCCGGCCAAGCGCAGACCGCCTCGGATCTGGCTCTGCCAGGCCGCAGGCGGTACCCCCTCGCAGGGGGTTGGCGAAGACACGAAGTGCGAGGCCTGAGGGTGATTCAGCCCGTCGGCGCCTGCAGCCAATGCACGCTGAACAGGCGCTCCGGGTCGGTCCATGCCGGCCCGGGGCGAAAGCCGGCACGGGCCGCCATGGCGCGCAGGCCGTCTATCGTGAACTTGTGGGAGTGCTCGGTGTGCAGCGTTTCGCCTTCGTTGAATGCGAAGGCTTCTCCGCAGACCTCGACCTGCTGCCGGCGCCGGCTCACCAGGTGCATTTCCACGCGCTGGTGGGGGGCGTTGTAGAAGGCGCAGTGCGTGAAGCCGCTCAGGTCGAAGTCCGCGCCCAGTTCCCGGTTGGCGCGCGCCAGCAGGTTCAGGTTGAAGGCCGCAGTCACGCCCGCAGTGTCGTTGTAGGCCGCGTGCAGCAGCGCGGGGTCTTTCACCAGGTCGGCTCCGAGTAGCAGGGCGCCGCCCCGTAGCACCTGGGCTGCCACGCGCAGAAAGCGCTCGGCTTCTTCCGGATCGAAGTTGCCTATGGTCGATCCGGGAAAGAAGCCCAGCCGTCGCCCGCTGCCGGCAGCGCACGCCGGCAGCAGCAGTCGCTGCGTGTAGTCGGCCACCACCGGCTGCACCTCCAGGTGCGGGCAGGCGCGGCGCAGTTCGTGCGCAGCGGCCGTCAGGTGCTCGCCGGAGATGTCGATCGGCAGGTAGCGCGCGGGGCGGTCCATGGCATCGAGCAGCAATCGCACCTTGTGCAGCGAGCCGGCGCCGAACTCGACGATCTCCGCACGCGGGCCTGCCAGCGCCGCGATCTCGTCCGCATGCTCGGCCAGCAGTGCGCATTCGGTGCGGGTCGGGTAGTACTCGGGCAGCGCGCAGATGCGGTCGAACAGCGCCGAGCCCTGGGTGTCATAGAAGTACTTGGGCGAGATGCCGCGAGGGCGCCGCGACAGCCCCGCCTGCAGGTCGCGCGCGAAGTCCGAATCCGCGCGGCGCGGGCGTTCCGCGCGGCAATGGTGGGCGGGGTGGGGCGGGGTCATGCTGCATCCTTTGCCAGCCGCAGGCCGGAGAACTGCCAGCGCGCGGCCGGCGGAAAGAAGTTGCGATAGCTCGGGCGGGCATGACCCGGCGGCGTGGCAACGCTGCTGCCTCGCAGTACCAGTTGCCCGACCATGAACTTGCCGTTGTACTCGGCGGCGGTCCCAGCCAACGGCCGAAAGCCGGGATAGGGGTCGTAGGAGGAGCGGGTCCACTGCCAGACCAGCCCGGTGGCCTGCTGCAGCACCTGGGCGCTGGCGGCGGCCTCCCATTCCTGCTCGGTCGGTAGCCGCGCGCCGGCCCAGTCGGCGTAAGCCGCGGCCTCGTAGAAGCTCAACTGGCTGACCGGGGCCTCCGGGTCCATGGGGCGCAGTCCTTGCAGGCCGAACACATACCAGTCCGCGGCCGGCAGCGCCTGGCGCGACGCCACGCGCGGGTCCTCCGGGCTGCGCCAGTAGAGCGGCGCGGCCCAGCCCTGGGCCTGCACGGCGGCCCAGCCGTCTGACAGCCAGTGCTGGGGCCGGCGGTAGCCGCCATCGGCGATGAACTGCGCGTACTCGCCGCAGGTCACGAGCCGGTCCGCAATCTCGTAGGGCGCGAGCAGTGCCGGGTGCCGGGGCAGCTCATTGTCGAAAGCGAAACTGTCTTCGGCAGCATCGGGCGGCGGCGCGTGGCCGATATGCACCACGCCTCCCGGCATGGCCTGCCACCGCATCGGCCGGTGCGATGCGGCAAGGCGCAGGCCGGCCGCAGGCGTGCGCTCGTAGGCCGGCTGCAACGGGTTGCACGACAGCAGGTGCAGGATGTCGGTCAGGATCAGTTCCTGGTGCTGCTGTTCATGCTGCAGGCCGAGCAGCAGCAGGAGCCGCACCTGCTGCCAGGTGGCGTCGTCGCACTCCGCGATGGCGCGGTGCAGCGCCGCATCGACATGCGCGCGGTACTCCTGGATCTGCTGTGCCGACGGACGGGTGAGCAGCCCGCGCTGGGGCCTTGGGTGGCGCGTACCGAGGGATTCGTAGTAGGAATTGAACAGGTAGAGGAACTGGCTGTCGAATGGCCGGTAGTCGGGCCACATCTGAGGCAGCACCAGGGCTTCGAAGAACCAGGTGCTATGGGCCAGGTGCCATTTGACCGGGCTGGCGTCGGGCATGGACTGCACGCACTGGTCTTCTGGCGACAAAGGCGCCGCGAGCGCAGCGGTGTGCTGCCGCACGCTGGCCAGCCGCTGCTGCCAGACCGTTCGCGTATCCGCGGGAGCCGCCGAGGAGGGAATGGAATCTTGCGTCACCGGCGCTCCTGCGATGCATGATGCATGACAAAAAACGGGCGATCGGGAAAGATCGCTTCCCTTTCGCCCGAACTGGGGAGACCCATCTAAACGGCCGTCGTCATCCTTACTCGCCGAGATTGGCCTTCACGTCGTTCACGCAGGCATCCTTGCTGGCGCCCGAGAGCGCGTCGCAGCGCTCCTTGGCCGCAGCGTAGTTGGCGTCGGTCTTGTCTTCCGCGGCTTTCTTGCGCGCTTCAGCCACCTTGGCCACGGAGCCATCGCTGGCGCGTGTCTCGCTCGCCGTCATGGCCTGCGCACCGAAGGCCCAGGTGGAGGCGATTGCAACGGCGATGAGTGCCTTCTTCATGAGAATGCTGTATGGGTATTTGCGCAAAGCCGGGGTGCTCAGGACTTCTCGAAGAAGAAATCGGGGTTGCGCTTGTGCCACTCGGTGACCTGCTGCTCGGCCTCTTCCTTCTTGATGCCGTGGCGTTCCTGGATGCGGCCGAGCAACTGTTCACGCCGGCCCTGGATCACGTCCAGATCGTCGTCGGTGAGCTTGCCCCATTGCTCCTTGAGCTTTCCCTTGAACTGCTTCCAGTTGCCGGCGATGCGGTCGTTGTTCATGTGGTTCTCCTGCGGATGGGTTGAGGGGAAGACCGGCGGTCCATGTGCATGGCCGGGCCGTGGAGGCACTCTAGATTGCACGCCGGCATGACCGGATAGGAGCGCCGCCTTGACGGCTGTAGGCACGGGACTACGGTGCGTTGTAAGCGGGCTGTAATGCTGCGCTGCACGCATAGGCACTTGCCCCAATACGCAAGGCTCCATGCGGTCCCTACGATGGTGAACATTCATGAGGGGGCCGCGTGCGCTGCAACGCAGCACCCATGTTCACGCGGGGCCAACCCGTGAGGGAGCCATTAGCGCATGTCCGACGATTTGATCCTGCAGACCGAGCAGCTGAGCAAGGAATTCCGCGGCTTCACGGCTGTGAATTCCGTGAACCTCGCGGTGCGCCGCGGCAGCATCCATGCGCTGATCGGCCCCAATGGCGCGGGCAAGACCACCTGCTTCAACTTGCTGACCAAGTTCCTGGAGCCCACCTCCGGCCGCATCGTCTTCAACGGGCACGACATCACGCGCGAGCGCCCGGCCCAGATCGCGCGCAGGGGCATCATCCGCTCGTTCCAGATATCGGCGGTGTTCCCGCATCTCACGTTGATGGAGAACGTCCGGCTCGGCTTGCAGCGCCGGCTCGGCGTGTCGTTCCAGTTCTGGCGCAGCGAGCGCATGCTGGAGCAGCTCGATGCACGCGCGCTCGAGCTGTTGCAGGAGGTGGGCCTGCGCGATCTGGCGCACGAGGAGACGGTCAACCTGCCCTATGGCCGCAAGCGCGCGCTGGAGATCGCCACCACGCTGGCGATGGAGCCCGAATTGATGCTGCTCGACGAGCCGACCCAGGGCATGGGCCACGAAGACGTCGAGCGCGTCACCCAGTTGATCAAGAAGGTCGCGGCCGGCCGCACCGTGCTGATGGTGGAGCACAACATGAAGGTGGTATCGACCATCGCCGACAAGATCACCGTGCTGCAGCGTGGCGCGGTGCTGGCCGAAGGGCCTTATGCCGAGGTTTCGCGCAACCCGCTGGTGATGGAGGCCTACATGGGCACCACCGAAGGCCAGTTGCAGGGGGCGCACTGATGATGATCGTGTCCTCGGACCCGGTGCCGGCGCTGGAGATCAGCAACCTCGAGGCCTGGTACGGCGAGTCGCACGTGCTGCATGGCGTGGACATGCTGGTGCAGCCCGGCGAGGTCGTGACCCTGCTCGGGCGCAACGGCGCAGGCCGCACCAGCATGCTGCGGGCCATCATGGGCCTGGTCGGGCGCCGCACCGGGTCGGTCAAGGTCGGCGGCGTCGAGACGGTCGAGATGCCAACGCACCGCATCGCCCACTGCGGCATCGGCTACTGCCCGGAGGAGCGCGGCATCTTCGCCAGCCTGAGCTGCGAAGAGAACCTGCTGCTGCCGCCGGTATTGAAAGGCGCAGGGCAGGGCACCGGCGCCGGCATGTCGCTCGACGAGATCTACGCCATGTTCCCCAACCTGGCCGAGCGCCGCCACAGCCCCGGCACGCGCCTGTCGGGCGGCGAGCAGCAGATGCTCGCGGTGGCGCGCATCCTGCGCACCGGCGCGCGGCTGCTGCTGCTCGACGAGATATCCGAAGGCCTGGCGCCGGTCATCGTGCAGGCGCTGGCGCGCATGATCGTCACGCTGCGCCAGAAGGGCTACACCATCGTCATGGTGGAGCAGAACTTCCATTTCGCCGCGCCGCTGGCCGACCGCTTCTACGTCATGGAGCATGGCCGCATCGCGCTGCAGTTCGTCTCTGCCCAGCTCGAACAGAAGATGCCATTGCTGCACGAACTGCTCAACGTCTGATCCCTTCGCCGCTCCCCTCCGTCCCACAAGCTCATCCAACAGGAGACTTCCATGAAATACCGCCTGACTGCCCTTTCCCTCACGCTCGCCGCCGCGGGCCTGGCCTCGCAGGCCGCCCAGGCGCAGGAGAAGGTGAAGATCGGATTCATCACCGACATGTCCAGCCTGTATTCCGACGTGGAGGGCAAGGGCGGCGCCACCGCGATCCAGATGGCCATCGACGACTTCGGCGGCAAGGTGCTGGGCCAGCCGATCGAACTGCTCACGGCCGACCACCAGAACAAGGCCGACATCTCCGCCTCCAAGGCGCGCGAATGGATCGACACGCAAGGCGTGACCATGATCTTCGGCGGCACCAATTCCGGCGTCGCGCTGGCCACGGCCAAGGTGGCAGAGGAAAAGAAGCGCGTCTACTTCAACAACGGCGCCGGCTCCTCCGCGCTGACCAACGAGGCCTGCACGCCCTACACGGTGCACTACGCCTACGACACGGTGGCGCTGGCCAAGGGCACGGGCGCCGCGGTGGTCGACCGCGGCGGCAAGACCTGGTTCTTCCTCACCGCCGACTACGCCTTCGGCCAGGCGTTGCAGGACGACACCACCAAGATCGTGCAGGAGAAGGGCGGCAAGGTGCTGGGTTCGGTCAAGCATCCGCTCAACGCCTCGGACTTCTCCTCCTTCCTGCTGCAGGCGCAGAACTCCAAGGCGCAGATCCTGGGCCTGGCCAATGCGGGCGGCGACACCATCAACGCGATCAAGGCGGCGCGCGAATTCGGCATCAACAAGAGCATGAAGACCGCCGGCCTGCTGGTGTTCCTCTCCGACATCCACAGCCTGGGCCTGAAGAACACCGAGGGCCTGCTGCACACCACGAGCTGGTACTGGGACCTGAACGACGAGACCCGCAAGTTCGGCGCCCGCTTCTTCGAGAAGACCAAGCGCATGCCGACCGACGTGCAGGCGGCCGACTATTCCGCCACCACGACCTACCTCAAGGCCGTGGCCGCGGCCAAGACCACGGACGCCGACAAGGTCATGGCCCAGCTCAAGAGCATGAAGATCGACGATTTCTACGGCAAGGGCCAGATCCGCGCGGACGGCAGCTTCATCCACGACATGTACCTGGTGGAGGCCAAGTCGCCCGCCGAATCCAAGAAGCCCTGGGACTACCTGAAGGTCGTGGCCAAGCTGCCCGGCGACCAGGTGTTCACCACCAAGGCCGAGACCAGGTGCAGCCTCTGGAAGTAGGCCGCCTGCCGGCGGCAGCGCTCTGAAGAAGACACAACAGGTCCGGTGAAGTCCCGCCCATGAATATTTCTCTTCCCTCCTTGATGAGCCAGTTGCTGCTGGGGCTGGTCAATGGCTCGTTCTATGCCATCCTCAGCCTCGGGCTGGCGGTGATCTTCGGGCTGCTCAACGTCATCAATTTCGCGCATGGCGCGCTGTTCATGATGGGCGCGATCCTGGCCTGGATGGGAATGAACTATTTCGGCATCAACTACTGGGTGATGCTGGCGGCCGCGCCGGTGCTGGTGGGCCTCTTCGGCATGCTGATCGAGCGGCTGCTGCTGCGCCGCATCTACAAGCTCGACCACCTGTACGGGCTGCTGCTCACGCTGGGGCTGACGCTGCTGATCGAGGGCGCGTTCCGCTCGGTCTACGGCGTCTCGGGCCTGGGCTACGACGCGCCGGAACTGCTCGACGGCGCCACCAACCTCGGCTTCATGATCCTGCCCAACTACCGCGCCTGGGTGGTGCTGGCGTCCCTGGTGGTGTGCTTCGCAACCTGGTTCATGATCGAGAAGACGCGCCTGGGCGCCTACCTGCGCGCCGGCACCGAGAACCCGCGGCTGGTCGAGGCCTTCGGCGTCAACGTGCCGCTCATGATCACGCTGACCTACGGCTTCGGCGTGGCGCTGGCGGCCTTTGCCGGCGTGCTGGCGGCGCCTGTGATCCAGATCTCGCCCCTCATGGGGCAGAACCTGATCATCGTGGTGTTCGCGGTGGTCGTGATCGGCGGCATGGGCTCCATCCTGGGCTCGATCCTGACCGGCCTCGGGCTGGGGGTGATCGAGGGCTTCACCAAGGTGTTCTACCCCGAGGCTTCGTCCACGGTGGTGTTCGTCATCATGGTCATCGTGCTGCTGACCCGGCCCGCGGGCCTATTCGGGAAAGAGAAATGAAACACCCCCAAGGCTGCGCACTGCCTGCAGGGCACGGCTGCCCCAAGGCAATGCCCGAGGGCAGGACGCCATGAAAAGAATCTCCACCATCATCTACGGCCTGCTGCTGCTGGCGCTGCTGGTGGCGCCTTTTGCCGGCGCCTACCCGATCTTCGTGATGAAGCTCATGTGCTTCGCGCTCTTTGCCTGCGCCTTCAACCTGCTGCTGGGCTATACCGGCCTGCTGTCCTTCGGCCATGCGGCCTTCCTGGGCGGCTCGGCCTACGTGGCCGGGCATGCCATGAAGGTCTGGGGCGTGACGCCCGAGCTGGGCCTGCTGCTGGGCACCGCCACGGGCGCCGCGCTGGGCTGGCTGTTCGGCGTGCTGGCGATCCGGCGCCAGGGCATCTACTTCTCCATGATCACGCTGGCGCTGGCGCAGATGCTGTTCTTCATCTGCCTGCAGGCCCACTTCACCGGCGGCGAGGACGGGCTGCAGGGCGTGCCGCGCGGCAAGCTGTTCGGCGTGCTGGACCTCTCCGGCGACCTCACCATGTACTACGTGGCACTGGTGATCGTGGTGCTGTCCTTCCTGCTGATCGCGCGCACCATCCACTCGCCCTTCGGGCAGGTGCTCAAGGGCATCAAGGAGAACGAGCCGCGCGCCATATCGCTGGGCTACGACACGCACCGCTTCAAGCTGCTGGCCTTCGTGCTCTCGGCCGCGCTGTCGGGGCTGGCGGGCTCGCTCAAGACGCTGGTGCTGGGCTTTGCCACGCTGTCGGACGTGCACTGGAGCGCCTCGGGCCAGGTGATCCTGATGACGCTGGTGGGCGGGCTGGGCACGCTGTCGGGGCCGATCGTCGGCGCGGCCGTGGTGGTGCTGCTCGAGAACAAGATCGGCGAGCTGGGCCACCTGCTGGCCGCGCTGACCACCATCGACTGGTTCAATACCCTGGGCGAATCGGGGACCATGGTCACGGGCCTGATCTTCGTCATCTGCGTGCTGGCCTTCCGGCGCGGCGTGATGGGCGAGGTCATCGCCCTGTTCGGCCGCTGGCGCCGCCGCGGCGAGCCTTCCTGAAGCGGCGCAGGCCGGGGCGCGGCATGCCCCGGGCCTGGCGCCCGCGCCGGTTTGCACGCGCTATGCCATGATCGTGCGGGCCAGACCAAGGATGCAAGCACGCATGAAGGCCAACGACCGGGAGCCTCTGCGCGATTCCGCCAACCTGCTGGGCCTGTGCGGTATCGAATTCATCGAATACGCCACCAGCACGCCGCAGGCGCTGGGCCAGATGCTGGAGACCATGGGCTTCCGGCCCGTGGCGCGGCACTGCTCGCGCGAGGTGCTGCTCTACCGCGGGCGTGCACAGCGCGCCGGTGGCCGACTGGGCCACCGCGGCGACTACAGCTTCGAGGTCTTCAACGACGACTACCAGCAGATCCCCCCGCCCACCGTGGCCGAGCGCGCGCGCCGTGGCGCTGTCTGGCTGGCGGAAGGCGTGCTGCACCGCTCGGTGCCGCTGCCCAACCAGTTGAAGCTGCGCACCGGCGTGCGCTGATGGTTGCTATTGAATGTGTAGCATGAAGCCCATGTATTAACTGGGCTGCAGCCGCTTTTCTATCTGAAAATGCCGGGCTCCCGCCCGCCGCGGGCACCAAGGCGGCGGCGCCCGCTCACAGCCGCAGCGCCGCCACGTAGCCCGTCATTTCCAGATAGCCCCGGCCGAGCACGGCGCCCGCGGCATCGCGCAGTTCCGACAGCCCCTCCCAGTACACCGCGCCGGTGGAGCCGCGGCTGTCGAGTTCCTGGTCGTCCAGCAGCGCTTGCACGGCGAAGCGGCCGGCGGGCGTGGCGATGTCCCAGGCCACGGGGTAGTCCGCGCCGGTGCGCGGGCTGCGCCAGCGGCGGCCGGGGGCGAACTGCACGGACTCGGGCGCAAAGGGCTGCACCGGGCCGCCGCGTGCGCGGAAGGAGCCCCCGGCCCAGAGCGTGCTGCCGTCGCGCCGGCGCAGGCCGAAGGCGGTGAGGGCGCTGCCGTCGAACAGGTTGATGCCGATCCAGTCCCAGCCCACGGCCTCGGGATGCAGCAGTTCGTCGCTCCATTCATGGTCCAGCCAGGCCACGCCGGAGCGCGCGCCGGGCGTATCGAGCGCGAAGCGCTGGCCTTGCAGCGTGAGCGCGCCGGTCACGGCCAGTTGCGGCAGGCTGTAGTAGTAGCTGGCCTGCGCCGGGTCGGGGCCTTTGCGCGAGAGGCCGGCGTCGCCCTGCAGCAGCAGCGGCTGGGTTTCGCGCAGTTGCAGGTCGAGCGTGAAATCGCTGGCCGGCAGCCGCGCGTGGTAGGCGCCATCGCCAGCGCGGCGCAAGCGCCAGTCGCCCAGCGCCAGCGCGGTGTCCTGAACGCTGGCCGTGGCCAGGTCGGCCGGGTTGTCCGGCTCGCCGGACCAGCGCGCGATGCGCTGGTCGTGCAGCAGCCGGCCAGCGGCAAGGTCGGTCACCGCCGCATGCGCGAACACGAGCTGCCGGGCGGCCAGGCGCGAGGCCAGTGCCTGCGCGGCCGCCACGCGCGAGCGAAAGAAGGTCAGTTGAAAGCCAAAGCCGCGCCCGCCGCTGCCGGCATGGCCGGTGACGTACCACCACTCGGTGCGAAAGCCGGGGTGCGCGCCCAGGTCGCGCGGGAACACCAGCGGCTGCGCCGGCAGCGCCCGCGCCGGGCGCGCCCCGCCCAGCAGGGCGGCGGCCAGCATGCCGAGCCCCCGTCGCCTCGACCAGCGGGGCTGCACCCGCTACTCCAGCAGCGCGTCGAGCCGCGCGCGGGCCGCGGCGCAGTCGCCGATGTGCTGTGCGACCCATGCCGGGTCATGGTAGGTGCCCAGGTAGCGCTCGCCTGCATCGCACAGCAGCGACAGGATCGAGCCGGTCTCGCCGCGCGCCCGCATCTCCTGCGCCAGGGTTAGCATGACGACGAAGTTGGTGCCGGTGGACGGGCCCACGCGCCGGCCCAGCAGCTCGGACAGGCAGCGCATGGCGGCGATCGAGTCGGCGTTGGCCACTTCCTCCATGCGCTCCACCAGGCTGCGCACGAAGCTCGGCTCCACGCGCGGGCGGCCGATGCCTTCGATGCGCGAGCCCGGCGCGGTGAGGCTGGAGTCGCCGGTGCGGTGGTAGGCGGTGAACACCGAGCCCTCCGGGTCGGCCACGCAGACCTGGCTGGCGTGGCGCCGAAAGCGCAGGTAGCGGCCGATGGTGGCGCTGGTGCCGCCGGTGCCGGCGCCCACCACGATCCAGTGCGGCACCGGGTGGCGCTCGCAGGACATCTGCGCGAACATGCTTTCGGCGATGTTGTTGTTGCCGCGCCAGTCGGTGGCGCGCTCGGCATAGGTGAACTGGTCCATGTAGTGGCCGCCGGCCCGCGCCGCGAGGGCGCGCGCGTGCTCGTACACCTGGGCGGCGCTGTCCACGAACTCGCAGCGGCCGCCGTAGAAGGTGATCTGCGCGATCTTCTCGGCCGAGGTGCCGCGCGGCATCACCGCGACGAAGGGCAGGCCCAGCAGGCGCGCGAAGTAGGCTTCGCTGATGGCGGTGGAGCCGCTCGAAGCCTCGACGATGGTCGCGCCCTCGTGCACCCAGCCATTGCACAGCGCGTACAGGAACAGCGAGCGCGCCAGCCGGTGCTTGAGGCTGCCCGTGGGGTGGGTGGACTCGTCCTTCAGGTACAGGTCGATGCCGTGGCGGGCCAGGCCGGGCAGGGGCAGCGGGATCAGGTGCGTATCGGCACTGCGCTGGTAGTCGGCTTCGATGCGGGCGATGGCTGCATCGAGCCAGGGGGTGGAGGTCGTCATGCGCACATTGTCTTTGTCTTTGGCTCTTTCACCAGTCCTCCTTGACCGCCAGCACCGCATCGCGCCCGGCCGCGGCGCCGCCGGCGATGCGCGCCGTCAGCGTGCCGGCGGCGGCCACCGCGGCGGCCAGGGCCAGCAGGCGCAGCCAGGGCACGCGCAGGTCCATGGTCCAGTGGAAGCTCTGCGGGTTCACCACCAGCACCAGCACCAGCGACACCGCCAGCCCGAGCACGATGCCCGCGGCCGCGCCGGCGCCCGTCCAGGCCGCGCCTTCGCCGGCCACCACGGCCAGGATCTGGCGCCGCGTCAGGCCCAGGTGCGCCAGCAGGCCGAACTCCTTGCGCCGCGCCAGCACCTGCGCGCCGAAGCTCGCCGCCACGCCGAACAGCCCGATGCCGATGGCCACCGCTTGCAGCCAGTAGGTGACGGCAAAGCTGCGGTCGAAGATGCGCAGCGAATTGGCGCGGATCGCCCCGGGTGCCGCAAACTCCAGCGGCGCGCCCGGGCCCAGCATCTGCTCGGCCAGCGCGCGCACCGCCTGCTGCAGCGTGGCCGCGTCGGTGCCCGGGGCGCGCCACAGCGCCAGGTCGTTGGCCGCGCGGTCGCCGCCCAGGCGGATGAAGTCGTCGCGGTCGATGCTGATGGCGCCGAACTGGCGCACATAGTCGCGCCACACGCCTGCTACAAAAAATGTAGCTGAATGCCCAGGTTTTTCCTGGGCTTCAGCCCTGAAAGCCTCTGAAAGCGGAGCGAAATCCGTGCCCGGCCGGGCGCCGTACAGGTCCACCACGGCCTCGCTCACGTAGATGCCGATGCGCCCCGGCGGCACTGTCTCTTATACACATCTAAAAAAGGTTGTGGGGGGGGGGGGGGGGGGGGGGGGGGGGGGGGGGGGGGGGGGGGGGGGGGGGGGGGGGGGGGGGGGGGGGGGGGGGGGGGGGGGGGGGGGGGGGGGGGGGGGGGGGGGGGGGGGGGGGGGGGG
>NZ_JAELTO010000076.1 GCF_016428875.1 Xylophilus sp. ASV27 | reverse complement strand
CCCCCCCCCCCCCCCCCCCCCCCCCCCCCCCCCCCCCCCCCCCCCCCCCCCCCCCCCCCCCCCCCCCCCCCCCCCCCCCCCCCCCCCCCCCCCCCCCCACCCCCCCCCCACCGACATCTACACTAGGTTCTCTTCGTCGGCAGCGTCAGATGTGTATAAGAGACAGGGCCGAGGCGGCGCTGGCCGGCCAGCCGTGGACGGCCGCCGCCGCGCAGGCCGCGGGCGAGGCGCTGCAGGCGGAGTTCCAGCCGATCTCCGACATGCGCGCATCGAGCGCCTACCGGCGCGCGCTGCTGGCCAGCCTGCTGCGGCGCTACTGGCTGGAGAGCCAGGGGCTGCAGCAGGTCAGTCTGGACACGCTGTCGATCACGGAGGCCGCATGAACGCCAAGGAATATTCGCCCGAGCTGAGCACCCTGCCCGGCACGCCCGAGGCCGCCGCGCACGCGGCCGGCCGCTCGCATCCGCACGAAAGCGCGCGCGCCCAGGTCGCCGGCGGCGCCACCTACGTCGACGACATCCCCGAGGTGCGCGGCACGCTGTATGCGGCGCCCATCCTCTCCAGCGTGGCGCATGGCCGGCTGCGCGGCGTGGACGCGGCCGCGGCGCTGGCCATGCCCGGCGTGCGCGACGTGCTGCTGGCCGATGACATTCCCGGCGACAGGCTGCTGGCGGCCTTCAGCCATGACGAGCCGGTGTTCGCCTTCGATACCGTGCAGCACATCGGCCAGGTCGTCGGCGTGGTGGTGGCCGAGACGGTGATGCAGGCGCGCCGCGCCGCGCGCAAGGTGGTGCTGGACATCGAGCCCCTGCCCGCCGTGCTGTCGCCGCGCCAGGCGCATGCCGCGCAGAGCTACGTGCTGCCGCCGGTGACGGTGCGGCGCGGCGACCCCGAGCGCGCCCTGCGGGACGCGCCGCACGTGCTCTCGGGCACGCTGGAAGTCGGCGGCCAGGAGCACTTCTACCTCGAAGGCCAGGTCGCCTACGCGCTGCCGCTGGAGCAGAACCAGTGGTGGATCCACTCCAGCACCCAGCACCCGGGCGAGGTGCAGCACTGGGTGGCGCATGCGCTGGGCATCGACAACCATGCGGTGCGGGTCGAATGCCGGCGCATGGGCGGCGGCTTCGGCGGCAAGGAAACCCAGGCCGGCCACCTGGCCGTGTGGGCCGCGCTGGCCGCGCGCAAGACCGGCTACCCGGTCAAGCTGCGGCTCGACCGCGACGACGACTTCATGGTCACCGGCAAGCGCCACCCGTTTGCCTACGACTGGCGGGTGGGCTTCGACGACAGCGGCCGCATCACCGCGCTGGACCTGACCATGCTGGCCAACTGCGGCTTCAGCGCCGACCTCTCGGGCCCGGTGGCCGACCGCGCCGTGTTCCACGCGGACAACGCCTACTTCCTGAGCGACGTGGTGATCCGCAGCTACCGCTGCAAGACCAACACCCAGAGCCACACCGCCTTCCGCGGCTTCGGCGGGCCGCAGGGCGTGATCGTGATCGAGGCCATCCTCGGCGACATCGCGCGCCACCTGGGGCACGACGCCTTCGACGTGCGCATGCGCAACCTCTACGGCATCACCGAGCGCAACGTCACCCACTACCAGATGCAGGTCGAGGACAACATCCTGCAGCCCCTGCTGTCCCGGCTGGAGCAGACCGCCCGGTACCGGCAGCGGCAGGCAGCGATCAAGGCCTGGAACGCGGCGCAGCCGGTGATGAAGCGCGGGTTGGCGATCACGCCGGTGAAGTTCGGCATCTCCTTCACCGCCACGCTGTTCAACCAAGCCGGCGCGCTGGTGCACGTCTACACCGACGGCAGCGTGCAGGTGAACCACGGCGGCACCGAAATGGGGCAGGGCCTGAACACCAAGGTGGCGCAGATCGTGGCCGACGAACTGGGCGTGCCCTTCCACCGCGTGCTGGTCACCGCCAGCGACACCGGCAAGGTGCCCAACGCCAGCGCCACCGCCGCCAGCAGCGGCACCGACCTGAACGGCCGCGCCGCGCAATTCGCCGCGCGCAACGTGCGCGACAACCTGGCGAGCTTCGTCTGCGGCCTGGACGGCTGCGGCGCCGGCGCCATCCGCTTCGAGGACGGGCGGGTCATCTCGCCCACGCGCACGCGCAGCTTCGACGAAGTCGTGGGCATGGCCTATGCCAACCGCATCCAACTGTGGAGCGACGGCTTCTACCGCACGCCCAAGATCCACTATGACAAGCACACCCTCACCGGCCGGCCCTTCTACTACTTCGCCTACGGCGCAGCCGCCACCGAGGTCGTCATCGACACCCTCACCGGCGAGAGCCGCGTGCTGAAGGTCGACATCCTCCACGACGTCGGCCGCAGCATCAACCCTGCCATCGACATCGGCCAGATCGAAGGCGGCTTCGTGCAGGGCATGGGCTGGCTCACCACCGAGCAACTGGTGTGGAACGACAAGGGCCTGCTCAGCACCCACGCGCCCAGCACCTACAAGATCCCCGCCACCGGCGACATCCCCGAGCATTTCAAGGTCGACCTCTGGCCCGAGCCCAACCGCGAAGACAACGTCTTCGGCAGCAAGGCCGTGGGCGAGCCGCCCTTCATGCTGGCCATCAGCGTGTACGAGGCGCTGCGCGACGCGGTGGCGGCGGCGCGCGGAGCGCACGACAAGGCCCAGCCCTTGCAGTTGGAAGCGCCGGCGACGGCGGAGAACGTTCTGCGGGCGCTGGGTCGGTTGCCGGCGCACTGAACCCGTCGCGCGCAGCGCGGTGTCACCGCCCGGACAGCGCTGCGTCCTGCATGCCGATCGCGGTGGACACCCGCCGCGCCGCCTCGATCACCAGTTGCGCCAGCGGCTTGATGCGCTGCGGCCGGAGCCGGGTGGCGGGGCCTGACAGCCCGATGGCGGAGACCACGCGCTGCGTGCCGTCACGGATCGGCGCGGCGATGCCCCAGACGCTGGCCCGCCACTCGCCGCGGTTGACCGCGTAGCCCTGGGTGCGCACGCGCTCGAACTCGCGCGCCAGCTCGGCGGCGTCCGTGATGGTGCTGGGGGTGTGCGCCTCGCGCAGGGGCGCCTCGGCATCGCGCTGCTGCAGGTGGCGCTCGCGCCAGGCCATCAGCACCTTGCCCGTGGCCACGCAGTAGGCCGGCGCCCGGCCGCCGATCTCGCTGTAGGCGCGTACCGGCTCGGGGCTGTCGAGCTTGTCGATGTAGACCACCTGCGTGCCGTCGAGCACCGACAGGTGCACCGTCTCGCGCGTCTCGTCCAGCAACCAGTGCATGGCCGGCGCCGCCGCGGCGCGCACGTCGAGCCGTGCGATCACGCGCGCGCCGATCTCCCAGACCTTGAGCGAAGGCCGGTACAGGCCGCGCCCGTCCTCGTTGACGACGTAGCCCAGCTCCACCAGCGCCTGCAGCGTGCGGTGGACATTGCTTTTGCCCATGTCCAGCAGCAGGGCCAGTTCGCTCACGCCCACCGGCGCGTCGCGGCCGGCCAGGGTCTCCAGCAGGCGCAGCCCGTGGGTGAGGGTGTTGTTCATGGCAGACCTCCTTGCGTGATGCCGGCATTCTAGAGTTGTTCCCAAATACAGAACACGTGTTTTTAAATCCGGAATGACTCTACGATTTGCCGCAACACCGCACCGGAGACAAACGCATGCACGAACGCACGCGACCGCAGCAGACCGAAGACGCACAGGCAGAGCGCCAGCCCCTGCCGCTGGAGGGCATCCGCGTGGTCGAGTTCTGCCACGTGGCCGCCGGCCCTTTCTGCGGCATGCTGCTGTCCGACTTCGGCGCGCAGGTGACCAAGGTCGAGCCGCCGGACGGCGACACCCTGCGCCAGTGGCCGCCGATCACAGAGGGCTTCTCGGAGAACTTCGCCTCGCTCAACCGTGGCAAGCGCTCCGTCGCGCTCGACCTGAAGCGGCCCGAGGACCTCGCCATGGCGCGCGCACTGGTGCTCGACGCCGACGTGCTGCTGGAGAACAACCGGGCCGGCGCCATGGACCGCCTGGGCCTCGGCTGGGAATGGTTCCGGCAGCGCAAGCCATCGCTGGTCTACTGCTCGGTCTCGGCCTACGGCCAGAGCGGGCCGCGGGCGCACGAGGGCGGGTTCGACCTGACCATGCAGGCCGCTGCCGGCGTGATGAGCGTGACCGGCCCTGCCGACGGCGAGCCGGCCAAGTGCGGCGTGCCGATCTCCGACTTCACGGCCGGCCTGTATGCCGCCTATGCCATCGCGGCCGCGCTGCTGCGCCTTCGCGCGGGCGGGGCGGCAGGGCGCGGCGGCCACATCGATGTGCCGATGTTCGCCACCACCCTGGCCGTCGGAGCGCTGCAGACCAGCGAGTACTTCGGCACCGGGCGCAATCCGCGGCGGCTCGGCTCGGCCCACCCACGCAATGCGCCGTACCAGAGCTTCCGCTGCGCCGATGGCTGGTTCGCCATCGCCGCCGGCAACGACAGGCTGTGGCGCTCGGTGTGTGCGGTGGCGGGCACGCAGGCGCTGCTGGAGGATGCGCGGTTTGGCTCGCCCTCTCTGCGCGCCACGCACCAGGACGCGTTGCGGGGGCTGCTGGAGCCCGTCTTCGCCAGCGCCGGCGCGGCCGAGTGGGTACAGCGTTTTGCCGCCGCGGGGGTGCCCTCGGCCCCGATCAACCAGTACGGCGATGCCCTCGCCGATGCGCAGACCGCACACCTGCAACTGGTCCAGCCCATGACGCTGCCCAATGGCGTGGCCACGCGCACCGTGGGATGTCCGGTGCGCTTCGACGGCGCGGCGTTGGGCGTCGATACGCGGCCGCCGGCGCTCGACGAGCACGGCGCCGGCCTGCGGCGGCACTGGGCCATGCAGACGGCCAGCCAGGACGCCTTGACATGACAAGCCGTCGCCCGAACCCGCCGGCCGACGCCATGGCGCCGCTGCGCGACTTCGTCATCGCCGCCACGGCGCTGGCCGGCCAGCCCATGGCAGAAGCCGCCCGCGTCGCGGCCTTGCGGCCCCTGCTGTCCCGGCTGATCGCCGATGACGGCTGGCTGCCCGCGTATTGCGCGCGGCCGCACCCCGACCACTACTGCCAGTACCTGCTGCACTGCGATCCGCTGGAGCGCTTCAGCGTGGTGAGCTTCGTCTGGGGCCCGGGCCAGTGCACGCCCGTGCACGACCATACCGTCTGGGGCCTGATCGGCATGCTGCGCGGCGCGGAAACGGGTCAGCGCTTCCGCCTGGACCCGGCGGCCGGCCTCGTCCCCGAGGGCCAGGCGCAGCGGCTGGACCCGGGCGACATCGAACTGGTGTCGCCGGCCACCGGCGACATCCACCAGGTGGCCAACGCCCATGCCGATCGCAGCTCCATCAGCATCCATGTCTACGGAGGCAACATCGGCGCGGTGGCCCGGCATGTGTTCGACCGGGCCACCGGCGCGGCACGGCCATTCGTGTCGGGCTATTCGGCGGCCAGCGTCCCCAACCTGTGGGACCGCTCGGCCGCAGTGCGCGGCACCCTGGCGGAGGGCCGCCCGTGATCGGCCTGCAGCGCGAGGATGGCGTGGCCGTGCTGACCCTGCAGCACGCCACACGGGGCAACGCCCTGGGACCGGAACTGGTGGAGGCCCTGATCACCGCGGTCGAGGACTGCATCGCCGACACGGCATTGCACACCCTGGTGCTGGGCGCCGAAGGGGCCGACTTCTGCACCGGCTTCGACCTGGGCGGCCTGCCCGCCACGGCGGACCTGGCGCCCGGCCCCGCGGCTGATGGCCCGCTGCTGTGGCGCCTTGTGCGCGTGGAGCATCTGCTGTCGCTGCTGTGGCATGCACCGCTGCGCACGGTGGCATTGGCGCAAGGGCGTGCCTTCGGCGCGGGAGCGGACCTGTTCGCCACCTGCGACCTGCGGCTGCTGGCGGCGGATGCGCAACTGCGCTTTCCTGGCGCGGCGTTCGGCATCGTGCTGGGCACCCGGCGGCTCGCGCAGCGCGTGGGCGAAGACCGGGCACTGGAATGGGTGTCCACCGGCGCGCTGCTCGACGCCGACGCCGCCCTGCGCGACGGCCTGGCCACCGGCCGCTCGCAGCCGGGAGCGTGGCGCGCCCATATGGCGCCGCTGTCGGTCGGCGTTGGCACCTACGCCGCGCTGCGCGCCGCCGCCCGGCCCGATGCCCGCGACGCCGACCTGGCAGCACTGGTGCGCTCCGCGGGCCGGCCCGGCCTGGCCGGCCGGCTGGCGCGCTACCGCGACGGCCTGCAGCGCCCGCCGCGCGCCTCGCCATAGACCGGCAGCCCGGCACACCAGGTTCCCGGATCGACATACCCACAAGAAGGAGACCGCCATGCTTCCGATCCCCCGTCCGCAGCGCCGGACACGCCGCACCGCGCTCCGCTTGATCGGCGCGGGCCTGCTGCCCCTGTTGTCCCTGCCGGCACCGGCGCAGGACGCCTGGCCCGCGCGGCCGATCCGCATGGTGGTGCCGTTCCCGCCGGGAGGTTCGTCGGACATCCTCGGCCGCATCGTCGCCGAGCACCTGGGGCGGGCACTGGGCGGCAGCGTTTTCGTGGACGACAAGCCCGGCGGCACCACGCAGATCGGCACCGAGTTCGTCGCCAACGCGCAGCCCGACGGCTACACGCTGCTGCTCGGCGCGGCCTCCAGCTTCACCGTGCTGCCCAACCTGCGCAAGCTCAGCTACAGCCTGGACAGCTTCGAGTCCATCGGGGGTGTGGCCGACTATGTCGCGGTCATGGCCGTGCGCAAGACGCTGCCGGTCAAGGACATGCGGCAGTTCATCGAGTACGCGCGCCACAACCCCGGCAAGCTGTCCTTCGGCTCGGCCGGCGAGGCATCGGCCGGCCATGTTTACGGCGGCACGCTGTCGCGCGACACCGGCATCCAGGTGCTGCACGTGCCCTTCCGTGGCTCGGCCGACGCCGTGAATGCGCTGGTGGCCGGCGACATCGACTTCGTGATCGACGGCGCGGCCACGCCCATGGTCAAGGCCGGCCGCATCGTGCCGCTCGCCACCTTCTACCGCCAGCGCCATCCGGAGCTGCCCGCCGTGCCGACGCTGAAGGAGGCCGGCTTCGACATCGCAACCACCAAGGGTGCCGGCTGGGGCGTGCTCGCGCCGCGCGGCACGCCGCGCGCGGTGGTGGCCAGGCTGTCCGACGCGCTGCGCAAGGTCGTGAACCACAGGACGGTGCAGGAGGAATTCCTGCGGGCCAACTCGATCGCCGCCTGGCAGAGCCCGGAAGAGTTCAGGCAGGGCATGCAGTCCGACCAGAAGATGTACGAGGAACTGCTGCCCGCCATCGGCGTGCGCAGGAACTGACGCTCGGCCTCCACGTCCTCCACCTCCCACCCATCCCGCCCACTGCCATGCCCACCTCTCCCGCCACGCCGGCCGCCGTCCAGCCCCTCCAGTCGGTCCGCCAGATCCTGCATCCCCGTTCGGTCGCCATCGTCGGCGCGTCGGAGAGCGAAGAAAAGTGGGGCGGCCGCCTGCTGCGCTACATGCTGCGGCACCGGCACGACGGCGCGCTCTACCCCATCAACGCCCGGGCCGACCGCCTGCTGGGCCTGCCGGCCTACGCCAGCCTGCAGGACTGCCCGGGGCCGGTGGACCTGGCCCTGCTGCTGGTGCCGCGCGAGCACGTGCGTAGCGCCATCGAGGATTGCGTGGCCAAGCAGATCGGTTGCGCGCTGTGCATCACCGCCGGCTTCGCCGAGACCGGGCCGGCCGGGCGCCAGGCCGAGCAGGAACTGGTGGCGCTTGCCCGCGCCGGCGGGGTGCGCCTGATCGGCCCGAACTGCATGGGCCTGATGAATGCCCACCACAACCTGGCCGCCACCACGGGCGTGGTGATGGGCTCCATCGACCGGCTGCCGGTCGGCGGCATCGGCCTGGCCAGCCAGAGCGGGGCGCTGATGGGCGCGATGCTGTCGCGCGGGGTGGACGTGGGCGCGGGCTTCTCCTCCACGGTGTCGGTGGGCAACCAGGCCGACCTGGACCTCAACGACTTCTTCGAGTACCTGATCGACGACCCGGCCACCGATGTCGCCTGCCTCTACATGGAGGCGGTCAAGGACGCGCCGCGTTTCGTTGCGCTGCTGGAGCGCGCGGCGGCCGTCGGCAAACCGGTATGCATCGCCAAGTCGGGGCGCAGCGAAGCCGGTGCACGCGCGGCCGCCTCCCACACCGCCAGCCTCGCCGGCGCGTGGCCCACCTTCGAGGCGACCTGCCGGCGCTGGGGCGTCTACCTGTTCGAGACCATCTACGACCTGCTGCACGGCGCCCAGGTGCTGCAACGCGGCAAGCGTGCCACCTCGCGCGGCGTGGCCGTGTTCTCCGGCTCGGGCGGCGGCGGCGCGCTGCTGGCCGATGCACTGGAGGCCGAAGGCCTGGAGCTGCCGCGGCTGGCGCCGCAGACCCGCGAGGCGCTCGCGCCCGTGCTGCCCGCCACGCACCGCGAACTGCCGCTGGACTTCGGCATGCTCAACCACGCCTGCCCGCCAGACCCGGAAGTGGCCGGCGGCTCGGTCGGCATCGCACTCGACCGCGCCATGGCGGACGAGGCAGTGGGCGCCGGCATCCTGCTGCTCACCACGCAGCCGCAGCAGGAGCGCGTAGTGGACGCGGCGCTGTCGGCCGGCACGCGCAGCGGCAAGCCCCTGCTGTTCGTGCAGGGTGCCGGCAACCACGGCGAGCCCGCCAGGCGCCTGCTGCGCGATGCCGGCGCCGGCTTCTTCGACAGCCCGCACGACGCGCTGAAAGTCGCCGCCGTGCTGGCCCTGCGCAGCGCCCCCGAGGCGCCGCCGCACCCGGGCCCGGCACCGGTGATGCCGGCCGGCCTGGCCGCGGGCTTCGTCACCGAGCCCGATGCGCGCCGGCTGGTCGAGGCCGCCGGCATTCCCACCACCCGCTGGCAGTTCGCCGCCACGGCCGAACAGGCGGTGGACGCGGCGCGGTCGCTGGGCGGTGCGGTGGCCATCAAGGCGGTCAGCGCGCGGATCGTGCACAAGAGCGACATCGGTGCGGTCAGGCTCGGGGTGCAGGGCGACGATGCGGTGCGGTCCGCCTGCGCGGCCATCGCCGCGGCGGCCCAGGCCGCCGGCGTGGCCGCCCTCGACGGCTACCTGGTCACGGAGATGTGGAAGGCCGATACCGAGCTGATACTGGGCATCCAGCACGATCCGGACTTCGGCGCAATGGTGATGGTAGGTGCCGGCGGCGTGCTGGTGGAGCTGCTGAAGGACGTGCAGCTGGCGCCTGCGCCGCTGTCGCATGCCACGGCGCGCCGCATGCTCGATGCGCTCAAGAGCCGGCCGCTGCTGGCCGGCTACCGTGGCCGGCCGCCGGCCGACCTGGATGCCATCGCCGATGCACTGGTGCGGCTGGGCGCGCTGGCGGCCGCGTGCGGCGGCCGGCTGCGCGAGCTCGACATCAACCCGCTCTTCATCGCCGGCGGCCGCATCGCGGCGGCCGACGCCCGCGCCACCCTGGCCTGACCCCTTTCCCACAAGACGAACGGAGACATCCCGCATGAGTGCCATCGCCTACGAATCCAAGGACGGCATCGCCCGCATCACCATCGACCGGGCCGACGCGCGCAACGCGATCAACAACGAGGTCGTGCAGGGCCTGCACGCGGCCTGGAAGCGCTTCGCCCGCGAGGACGACCGCGTCGCGGTGCTGGGCGCGGCCGGCGAGCAGGCCTTCTCGGCCGGGGCCGACCTGAAGGACCTGCCACGCGATGTCTGGCTGTCCATGCCCAATCTGTCGGTGCCCTGCGACAAGCCGATCATCTGCGCGGTCGGCGGCTTCGCGGTCGGCGCCGGTGCCACCATGGTGATGCTGGCCGACATGGCGGTGGCCGAGGAGCAGGCGCAGTTCATCTACCCCGAGGCCAAGATCGGCGCGTTCGCAGGCGTGATGGCCGGCTTCCCGCCGCGCATGCAGTACAAGGCCGGCCTCGAGTGGCTGATGACCGGCGACCCGATGACGGCCCAGCGCGCCTACGAGATCGGCCTGGTCAACCGCGTCGTACCCAAGGGCCGGGCGACGGCCGTGGCGCTGGAGACCGCCGCCAAGATCGCAGCCAATGCCCCGCTGGTGGTGCAGGCCATGAAATCCATCGCCCGCCACACCCTGCCCCGGTCACCGACCGAGCAGTACTATCCGCAGCGCGCCATGCTCGACGGCATCTCCGGCAGCGCCGACATCCAGGAAGGCGTGGCCTCGTTCCGCGAGAAGCGCGCACCCCGCTTCACCGGCCGGTAGCCCGCCACCGAGGAGCGCACGCCATGACCTCCCGACGCCTCTTCTGCATCGCTGCCGCGGCCAGTGCCGCCACGTCGGCCTGGGCGCAAGGTGCCGTGCCCGCGGGCTGGCCGGACAAGCCCCTGCACTTCGTCACGCCCTACCCGCCCGGCGGGCTGTCCGACCAGATCACGCGTTTTGTTGCCGACCGCATCTCCCGCTCGATCGGCAGGCCGGTAATCGTCGACAACAAGCCAGGCGCCGGCGCCACGCTGGGCACCGAGTTCGCGGCCCGGGCGGCACCCGACGGCTACAATTTCTTCGTCGCGCCCACAGCCACCGTGGTGGTGTCGCCATGGCTGCGCAAGGTCAGCTTCCGCCCGGAGGACTTCGCGCCCGTGGCCAAGCTGACCTCCAGCTACGGCCTGATCACGACGCGCAAGGACGCGCCCTTCAACACCTACCGGGAGTTCGTCGTCGCCGCACGCGCTGCGCCCGGAAAGTACACCTTCGCCTCGAACGGTGTCGGCAGCATCGTGCACCTGACCGGCGTCCTGCTGCAGAAGCAGGCCGGCATCGAGGTGGTGCACGTGCCCTACAAGGGATCGGTGGAGTCCATGACCGACCTCATGGGCGGGCGCATCGACCTGATGTACGACCCGGTGACCCTGCCGCGCGTCAAGGCCGGCGAGCTCAAGGGGCTGGCCACCACCAACCCCGAGCGCAACCCCGAACTGCCCGAAGTGCCGACGCTCAAGGAGCAGGGCTTCGACATGGACACGCGCAGCTGGTTCGGCATGTTCGCCCCGCGCGGCACCCCGCCGGCCATCGTGGCCCGCATGGCGGAGGAAGCCCGCAAGGCCATGTCCGGACCGGGCGTGCGCGAGCAGATGCTGCTCTCGTCGATGTACCCCGACTACGAGCCCCCCGCCGCCTTCGAGCAGCGGGTGCGCGCCGACAACGCGTTCTTCAGGGACATCATCCAGAGGGAAGACATCAAGGCCGACTGAGCACCCCGCCCTCCATGCAAAACTATCAAATAGATAGCACATAGCCCAGATACCACCTGGGCTACAGGCACTTTTTACTCAAAAACGCTCGCTACGGCGCACCCCTTCCAGCCATTCGGCGAACAGCAGCGCCTCGGCGCCCGCGCCCGGCGCCAGGCCGTAGTAGTAGCGCTGCAGGGGCATGCGCAGATGCGGCAGCGGCGACTCCAGGCGGCCCGATGCAAGGTCGTGCGCCACCAGCGAGGTCGGGCCCATGGCCAGGCCCAGCCCGTCGACGGCGGCCTGCAGCACCAGGTGCAGGTGGTCGAACTGCAGGCGCCCCGCGGGCCGCAGGCGCGGTACGCCCGCCTGCCTGCGCCAGTCGTCCCAGTCCTGCTTGCGGGTGCGGGCCGACAGTTGCACGTGGGCCGCCAGCGCGCGCGGCGTGTCCACCGGCAGGGAGCGCAGCAACGCCGGCGCGCCCACCACCTGCACCTCGTCCTCCAGGAACGGCCGCACCTGGATCGACGGGGGCCAGCCCTCCAGCCCGCGCCGGATGGCGACGTCGAAGCCGTCGAGCGCCCGGGCCGGCGCGGCGGTGCTGGTGATGACCTGCGGCTCGATGGCCGGGTACTGCTCGACGAAGGCCGGCAGGTGCGGGATCAGCCAGCGCACGGCAAAGGATGGCCGCACGTTGATGCGCACCGCGCGCACCGGCGCGCGCGCCATCACGGCCTGGGCGGCGGCGCCGATCTGATCGAGTGCGGCGCCGGCCTCGCCGAAGAACTGCTGGCCTTCGGCGGTGAGCGCCACCTGGCGGATGCGCCGCTCGAACAGGGCCACGCCCAGGTGCGCCTCCAGCGCCTTGATCTGGCGGCTGACCGCGCTGTGGGTCACGTGGAGCTCCGCCGCGGCGCGGGTGAAGCTCTGGTGCCGCGCGGCGGCGACGAAGGCGCGGACGGCGTTGAGCGGCGGCAGGCGACGTGACATGCGTGCGATTCTTGCACGCATGGGCGGCGGTAATGTCGCTTGTCGGCCGAGCCCCGCGCGCGCAGCATGCCGGCCATGTCTTCTGCCCCCACGCACCCGCAGGCCGACCGCGACTCGCGCCATGCCGCCCTCGCGCTCGGCGTGGCGCTGCCGACCGACACGGTGCTGTACCTGCTGCTGCCCATGTACGCCGACAGCTTTGGCGTGACCCTGGCGCAGGCCGGCATGCTGCTGGCGGCCAATCGGCTGGTGCGCATTGCAGGTTACGGCTGGGTGGCGCGCTTCTATGCCCGGCGCGGCGACCGGCCGACCTGCACGCTGGCCGTGCTGGCCAGCGTGGTCTGCGCGCTGGGTTACGCCACGCTGTCGGGCTTCTGGCTGCTGCTGCCGCTGCGCCTGCTGTGGGGCCTGTCGTTCGCGGCGCTCAACCTGGCGACCCAGGCGCTGGCCACGGCGGAGGCAGCGGGCGCGGCCCGGCGCTCGGGCCGCTCGCGCGCCTTCATCGCGATGGGGCCGGTGCTGGCGCTGCCGCTGGGCGCACTGCTGGCGCAGTGGGCCGGCCCCCGCGCGATCTTCGTGGTGCTGGCCGTGGTCGCGCTCGCCGGGCTGATGGTGGTGCGGCAGTTGCCCTTCAACCGCCACCCGGCCGTGGCCACCGCCAGGCGGCGCATGAAGCGGCCCAACAGCCTGGACGCCTGGTCCTTCATGGAGGGCTTCACGCTCGACGGCCTGTTCGTCATCGGGCTGTCCTTCCTCGGCAAGGACCTGCTGCCCGGCAGCGCGGTGGTGGTGGCCGGCGTGCTGCTGGCCCTGCGCTACCTGGCCGAGATCGTGCTGAGCCCGGTGGGCGGCCGCATGGCCGAGCGCTGGGGCGCCGAGCAACTGCTGGTGAGCCTGTCGCTGCTGACCTGCATCGCGCTGCTGGGCTTTGGCGCCGGCTGGCTGTGGAGCTGCGCCGCGGTCATCGTGGTGCTGCGCGCGCTGCAGTTGCCGCTGCTCGCACCCATCGTCGCGCACCGCCACCCGGGGCCGGAACGGGTGCAGGCGCTGGCGGCGCGCTCGGTCTGGCGCGACATCGGCGCGGGCACCGGGCCGCTGGCGGCCGGGCTGCTGCTGCCGGTGCTGCCGTCGGTCTGGATCTACGGCACTGCCGCGCTGCTGCTGGCGCTGGCCGCGCTGGCCTGCGGCCGCGATGCCGGCCGGCTGTCCGTGCAGCGCGGCTGATTCACGCGTCCCGCTGCGCGCGGCGGATGTCGCGCAGCATGAAGAGGTAGAGGCTCTCCACCTTCTCGCGCGCCCAGGGCGTCTTGCGCAGGAACCTGAGGCTGGAGCCGATGCTCGGGTCGTGCGTGAAGCAGCGCACCGGGATCAGGTGGCCCAGCTCCTCCCAGCCGTAGTGCTCGGCCAGTGCCGTGACGATCGTCTCCAGCGTCAGGCCGTGCAGGGGGTTGCGGGGCTGGCGGGGGGGCGGAACGGGGGGGTGCATGGGCGGGATTTTCGCCGGTGGGGCTGCAGGTCCGGTTTTTCCACGCGAACATGGCACTGCCTCACTGACGCTGGAGATTGAATCAGATCTTGGCGCCCGACAAGCGCACGACGTCGGCCCATCTTCGCAGTTCGGTTGAGAGGTAGCGAGCCGACTCATCGGGGTTGAGCGCCAGGGGCTCCATACCTATGCCCAGCAGGTGTTCACGCACCTTGGCATCGCGCAGGATCTCTACGACGGCGGCACTGACACGGCTGGTGATCTGCACGGGCGTGCCTGCCGGTGCAAGCACGCCATACCAGGCCTTGAGATCGAAGTCCGGCAGGCCTTGTCGGGCCAGGGGCTGCACCTCGGGCAGGGCCGGTGATGGCTCTGCTGCGGTCAGGCCCAGCGCGCGCAGCCGGCCTGAGCGGATATGCGCCAAGGCGGTGGGAATGTCAACGAACAACATCGTGACCTGTCCACCGAGCAGGTCCTGCATGGCCTGGGCACTGCCTTTGTAGGGCACATGCAACAGATCCACCTTGGCCAGGGCCTTGAACAGTTCACCTGACAGATGCTGCGAGGTACCTGCGCCGGCGGAACCGAAGGTCAGCTTTCCGGGCTGGGCACGAGCCATGGAGATCAGCTCCAGCACCGAATGCGCAGGGACCGAGGAATTCACGACCAACACGTTCTTCTGCACCACGGCGACGGAGACGGTCGCGAAGTCCTTCACGGGATCGAACGGCAAGGCGGCACCATAGAGGCTGGGGTTGATGCCATGCGTCGCGCTCGACCCCATGACCAGCGTGTAGCCATCGGCCGGGCTTTTGGCTACGTACTCTGCTCCGATATTGCCGCCTGCGCCGGTGCGGTTCTCCACAAGGAAAGGCTGTCCAAGCAGCGGGGTGAGTTGCTGCGCCAACAGCCGTGCCAGTTGGTCCAGCGCACCGCCTGCGGCGAAGGGGTTGATGATGCGCACGGGCCGGGCAGGATAGACCTGGGCCTGCGTGGCGAGAGGCAGGGCCGTACAGGCGGTGAGAGCCTGAATCAGCGTGCGGCGTTGCATGGATGTCTCCTCTGTAGGGGTTCGGCGGTGTTGCTGCGCACCACCAGCGCATCGACCGCATGGACGCCGTGGCCGGCCTCCAGCACGATCAGGGGATTGATCTCGACCTCGGAAATCTCGGCCCGGTGTGTGTGCGCGAAGCGCGACAGCGCCACCAGCGCGTCAGCCAGTGCCTCAACGTCCGCTGCGGGCTTGCCGCGAAAGCCGTGCAGCAGCGCCCCCGCGCGCGTTTTCCCGATCAATGCCAGCGCTCCGGCCCGATCCACCGGACAGCGGCGGAACGCAACGTCGCCCAGCAACTCGACACCGATGCCGCCCAGGCCGAAGGCCAGCATGGGGCCGAGTTGCGGATCATTGCGCACGCCCGCCATCGTCTCGATGCCGCCCGAGACCATGCATTCGAGCGAGAAGCCGGAGAGCGCCGGATGCCGCTTGCGCATGGATCGCGCGGCGTCGCCCACCGCCTCGGGCGTGGGCAGGCCGAGCGCCACCAGTCCGGCCTCGGTCTTGTGCGCCACGCCCGGCACCAACCCCTTGAGCACGAGCGGCGCAGGCATGGCCTGGGCACAGCGCTCGGCAGCCTCGGGCGTGTCCACCACTTCGCTGGGCAGCACGGGCAGACCATACGCGCGCAGCAGCGCGCGAGCTTCGTTCTCGGGCATGGGCAAGGGCACGGCGTGTGCTGCCGCCGGGCGCGGCGCCTGCTCTGCGCGCGGTGCCCCGTGAAGCGCGGCAGACAGCAGCACCGAAGCAGCGCGCATGCTGCGCGCCACCGGTATGCCGGCTACGCGCGCGGGCGCAAAACCCGACTCCTGCGCATGGCCGGAAAGCGCCACGACCACCGAGGGCTTGCCGCTGCCGGCCAGTTGCGCCACGGCGTCCTGCAGCAGCGCCTGCGAGCGTGCATCGCGCGGCGCCCCCACGCCGACCCAGCACGCGGCATCCACGCCCGGGTCGGCGCAGGCGAGTTGCAACGCACGGCCTGCGATGGCGGGATCGGAAAACACCGTGCTGCCCACATCCAACGGGTTGCCCGCGCGCAACAGCGCGGGTGCCAGCGCTTCGCAGGCAGCCGCCGTGGCAGGCGCGGGCATGGGCAGCTCCAGCGCATGCTCGGTCAGGTCATCAGCCAGCACCGAGGCCGCGCCTCCCGACAGCGAACACACCAGCACGCCACGTCCGCGCGCGCCGCTCCATCGCGAGAGCATGGCCGCACAGGGCAGCAGGTCTTCGGGCTCGCGCACGCGCAGTACGCCAAGCCCTTCGCAAAAGGCATCGAACAGCTCGTCCGAGCCCGCGATCGCCCCGGTGTGCGAGGCCACGGCCTGGCGCCCGGCGTCGGAGCGGCCGGCCTTGAACACTGCGATGCGCTTGCCCGCGTCGCGCGCCTGCAGCGCCAGCGCCTCGAAGCCGCCGCCGACGCTCAGTCCTTCGACCATCAGCGCCAGGGCCTGGATGTCGTCACGCTCGAGCATATGGGCTGCGGCCTCCTCAAGCGCGATGTCCAGGCCATTGCCCACATGGACGAAGGCCTCCACGCCGAAGCCGGCATCTTCCGCGTTGAGCAGCATGCCGCCGAGCATGGCGCCGCTCTGGCACACTATGCCGACGGGCCAGCGATAACGGAACGCGATGTGCTCGAACGAGCTGTTGTAGGCCATGCACAGCCCCGCAGCCGCGTTGCCCAGGCCGATGCAGTTGGGGCCGAGCAAGCGGGTGCGGCCCTGGCGCAGCAACGCGGCAAGCGCCTGGGAACGGTCCATCCCCTCGGGGCCCGATTCGCCCCAGCCTGCGCTGCAGACCATGACAGCGCCCGCGCCGGCCGCCACGCAGTCGGCCACCGCGTCCAGGCTGGCGGTGGCATCGAGCGCCACCACCGCAAGGTCCACAGGCCGGCCGATCGCGGAAATCGAGGAGTGGCAGGCCAGCCCGTGCAGGCTGGCGTGCTTGGGGTTGACGGCGAACAATTCGCCGGAGAAACCCAGCCGTCGGCAGTGGCGCAGGCCGCGCGTTGCGGGGGCCTGGTCCCTTTCGGACAGACCGATGAAGGCAATGGAGCGCGGCGCGAACAGCGGCCGCAGCGAGGCGGCGGGCAGTGGCATCTGCTGCATCACAGCTTCCCGGCGTAGCTGACCTGGAACGCCGTCGTCGGGTCGCACTGCACACCATAGGGCGCGATGGGGTAGCGGATGCCGTGGCTTGCAAGCCAGTCCAGCCCCATGGCGATTTCCTGAAGGTGCGAGAGCTGCAGAGCGATCAGCAGTTCGTCATCCTGCACACCTCCGAAGCGCCGCTCGGCGAAGCACGGTAGAGACAGGCTGGGCTCGCGCGTGGCGAGCCCAGCACCCCAACTGTCGGCGCAGGCAGACTCGCCGGTGGTGCCGAACTGGTAGCGCACATAGCTGCGGTGCTGCAAGGCGTTGATGAGCAACATCATCTGCCCCGGCGTGGCGTAGACGAGCACGGTGTCGGGCGCATCGAGGCGATTGCTCGCCAGTGGCGAGATGGCAACACCGACGTACTTGCCATGCGGCACGCGCGGCATCTGGGACTGGTGATCCCGCGATGCCTCGATGGTGGCGAACCACACGCCGTGGAACATGCTGCCGTCGAGGTATTTCGCACCCGGAGCGTTCAGGCCCATAACGCCGCCGCAGTTGCTGTCGGCCGGCACGTTCTCATGCGTGGCACCCAATGTCCAGCCCAGCCAGCGGGCCTGGCCGATGAGCTGACACATCGAGAACCGCGTGTCGGCGGCAGGCCAGCGGATGCCTCGGATCTGGCGCATGGCGTCCACGGTCTCGAACAACTGCAGGGCCAGCGGCGTGCTGCGCAGGCGCAGGTGCTTCTGGATCTGGTCGACCAGCGCCTGGTGGTCGGTGGCAATGGCTGGGAGCGGAGCGCTCATGCGGTGATTCCAGTAGAGTGAGTGGCGGAGCGTGCCGCGAGCAGGCGGCGGCTGGTTTCACGCCAGCGCGGTGCGGCTTCGCATTCCACGTCGATCAGGTCAAGGCAGCGCATCACGCTGTGATCCACGATGTCGGCCACGCTCTGTGGCCGGTTGTAGAACGCCGGCACGGGCGGGAACACGATGGCCCCGGCCTGCGTCACGCGCAGCATGCTTTCGATGTGGCCAGCGTGCAGCGGCGTCTCGCGCAGCATCAGTACCACGCGGCGGCGCTCCTTGAGGGCCACGTCGGCCGCGCGCGCAATCAGTTCGCCCGTGTTGCCCCAGGCCAGGTTGGACATGGTCTTGATCGAACACGGCGCGACGACCATCGCATGCACGCGGAACGAGCCAGAGGAGATCGCTGCCCCGATGTCGGTGCTCGAGTGGACGACATCAGCCAGGGCCTCGGCCTCCTCCAGGGACACGGAGGTTTCGAGTTGCAGCGTCTGGCGCGCGGACCTGCTGATGATCAGGTGCTTCTCCACGCCGGGCACCAAGCGCAGCATTTCCAGCAGGCGAATGCCGTAGGCGCTACCGCTGGCCCCTGTAATGCCCACGACAATGCGCCGGCAGGCAGGCTGCGCGCTCATTCCACGCACACCTTGAAGCACACCTGACCCCAACTGCCATTGCAGAAGCCTCCGTCCTGGCAACTGAAGGTGTTGAACCACATGCCGTTGGGATCGAGCCCCTCAGCAATGCGGTCGTGCGCCATGGCCGCGTGAATGGTCATCGGGGCCACGGCATAGATGCAGACGTTGCACGACTTGACCACGCCGGCGCCGCTGACTTCGATGGTGTCACCCACCTTGAAGCCCGCGGCGCAGCCGTGGCTGGACATCACAGTGGCGACGATGGTGCGGCGGTTGGCCGCGGGAATGGCCTCGGCCGCCTTGCGCCGGCGATCATCGGCGCGGAACTCGGCCATCTCCTCGTCGGTATAGCCCAGGTGCGCCTGGAATTTGGCCCAGTTGAAGGACTTGTCGGGGCTCTGTATATCGCTCATGGCAGACCTTTCATTGATGCAGAGGAGATATGTTCAGTAGCCGCGTGCGAGCAGCGACTTGAGATAGTCGGGCTGGCGCGCACGCAGTCGCAGCGCTGCTTCAGCGCCAAGCCATTGCTTCAGGTCCACGGCTTCGAAATGCCCCCGCTGGTAGCGGTCGGCGCGCTGGAATGGCGCCGTGGCGTCGATGTAGACCTTGCGCCCGGTTCCGGCCGCATCCCCCTCTGACAGCATGCCGCTGACCTTGGCGCGCGGCGTGAGCATGAGGCCGTCGCGCATGTCGGCGCGCGTGATCGCCGCCCACAGCACGTCATCGGAGTTGGTCAAGTCGATATCGTGGTCCACCGCGATCACCCAGCCCAGGTCCGAATGCGCCGACAGCGCGCCGAAGGCGAGGTTGTTCTGCAATCCCTCGTCGCGAAAGCTCTTGCGCCGGATGCGGATCACCACGCCAAGGCAGCCGCGCATGGCCTGCAGCACGTGACAGGTGTCGAACAAGCGCGGGCTGATGCGACGGCAGGCGTCATACACCGACGCCTCGGCCGGCAGCGCCATCAGGTTGGTGGTCTCCGCGTTGATGGCCAGCGGGAACCAGTACACAGGGTCGGGGCGGTGTGTGATGGCAGTGACCTTGAACTCCCACACCTTCCACGCGCGGCCCATGTAGCCGCCCGCCTCGGGCATCATGCCCTTCTCGCCATCCTTGCCCGAATCCTCCTCGGATACGAGCCGGTCCGTGTCGAAGTAGCCCTCCAGCACGTATTCGGCCTCGGACAGCGCCCAGGCGCCCTCCAGGCTGCGGCAGCGCACCACACCCACGCTCTGGCGCTGCAGTGCGCCGGCCATGCCCAGTTCGTCATAGCCCAAAGGGGTGAGCGTCTGCTGCGTGCTGCCCGAACAGGCCAGCAGCGCCGCGGGGCCGGCGCCGATGTTTACGCTAATCGGAACGCGCCGCTCGCCCCTGGCTCGCAGCTTGCGCGCGATCTCCAGCAAATGGCGGCCGGCCTGAATGGTGATGCAGGTGCGGTCCGCGCCAAGCACGCGCATCCGGTGGTACGAGCCGTTGAACACGCCGGTGTCCGGATCGCGCACCAGAGCAAGTCCGCCAGTGATCACGCAGCCCGCGTCCTGCGCGGTCTGCTGCGCAAGGGGCAGGGTCTTGAACAGGTCGATGCCACTCGTGATCACATGCTGCTGGCTCGCAGCCTCGGCCACCTCGCACGGCGGCACCGGGTTCAGCGCCGCGTCGGCCAGCATACGCGGGAGGTCATGGGGCTCAACGCCGCACCAGCGCGCAATGCGCCGACGGTCGCTGAACAGGTTGGTGACAATGCGCTGGCCTGCCTGCCCGCGCAGCTGGTCGAACAGCACTACGGGGCCCGCGTCGGTTGCACGCGCCAGCGCCGCGACCTCGAGGTAGGGGTCGGCTTCGCGCTCGATGCGCAGCAAGTCCTGGTGTACCCGTGCCTCCTCAACGGCAGCCGAGACGCTGATGATGCCTTGCATTGATGCCTCCATTTGTATGCATTTAATTTAATTGTCCGGACTATAAAACTATCAATGGAGATGTCAAGCACAAGCCATGCGTTAAGCTGCCCGCCATGAAAAGAACCGTAAGCGCGCAGCCTCCCGAAGGAGAAGCAGGAGAGAGTTCCCACGGTCGCGTACCCGCCTATCAAGTAATCGTTCGCGAGTTGCGGAGCGAGATCCAGGAAGGCCACTGGGCGGTGGGCGCTCGCCTGCCGACGGAGGCCGAACTGTGCGCGCGCTTTCAGGTGAGCCGCTTCACGGTGCGCGCAGCGCTGGCGCAACTCGAGGCGGACGGCGTGGTATCGCGCCGCGCGCGCATAGGAACGGTGGTCACCGCGGCATCGCGCCAGACCGGCTATACGGTGTCGGTGGGACGCCTGTCGGAACTGCTGGCCTTTCTCGACTCCACGCTGGTAAGGGTGCTGCGGCGCGAAGAGGTGCTTGCCTCGCCCGAGCAGGCGCGGGAGCTGGGCTGTGCGGTCGGCGAACGCTGGCTGCGCATCCAGGCGGCTCGGACGCCGGAGCACAGCACTGTGCCCATCTCATGGACCGAGTACTATCTGCGACCACGCTTCAAAGCCGTGTTGCCGCGCATCGGCCGCAAGCCCGGGCCGGTGTATGCGCTGCTGGCCGAGCGCTTCGGTGTCAGCTTCGACGACATCGAGCAGGAAATCGGGGCCGCAGAACTGCCGCAGGACATTGCCGAGGTGCTGGACGCTCAGCCCCTCATGCCCGCGTTGCGCGTGGTGCACCGCTTCGTCTCGCGCACCGAGGGCTCGCTGTACTGCACCGTGAGCCTCTATCCGGCAGACCGCTTCCGCTACGCGCAGAAGCTGCGCAGCACCTGACTCAGTCGTCTTAAGAAGAGACCCCCTGGAGCATTCGACTGCCGGGCTCACTCTCCCGCGGCTCCCTGAACAACTCCACCATCACCCGCGCAGCCAGGCATTGCCGGAGTCGGATTCGAAGCGCCGGCTCCAGTGCAGGCCCACGAAGAAGTCGCGCAGCGGGAACTCGGGCTCGACGATGGCGTAGCCGCCCTCCCCCGCGAAGTTGCGCGCGATGTTGCGCGGCATGACCACGGTCAGGTCGGTGGCGCGCACGATGGAGAGCAGCAACATGAAGTGTTACGGCACCAGGCGCAGCCGGTCTTCCAGGCGCAGCAGTTGCAGGATGCGCAGCGTGTCGGCGTGGCAGCGCACGGCCACGAAGTCCAGCGTGTGCAGGTCGGCCATCAGGGACTCGGCGCTGCGGCGCCTGCGCGCGAACGGGTGGCCCTGGCGCAGCAGCACGATGTAGCGCGCTGCGTGTCGCGCACCTCCGGCAGGTAGCCCACGGCCAGGTCGATGCGGCCGCTGTCGAGCGCGGCGGCGATCTCGGCAACCGGCGGCGGCGCGGTCTCCAGGCGCACCTGCTGCGCGCGCTGCCGCAGCCCGGCCCTCAACTCCGGCAGGAAGCGCCCTTCGACGATGTCGCTCATGTGCAAGCGGAAGCTGCGCCGCGACAGCAGCGGGTCGAATTGGCCGGTCTCGCCTATCGTCTGCTCCAGCGCCGCCAGCGCGCGGCGCACCACGCCGGCCATGCGCTGCGCGCGCTGCGTGGGCGCGACGCCGCCGGCCGCGCGCACGAACAGCGGATCGTGCAGCAGCCCGCGCAGCCGCGACAGGCCCTGGCTGGCCGCGGGCTGCGTGAGGTTCAGCGCCTCGGCCGCGCGGCTGACGTTGCCGGTGCGCTGCACCGTGTCGAACAGGCGCAGCAGATTGAGGTCGATCTCGTTGATATGCATGAGATTGATATTGGATAGTGGGCTCATTTTGTTGATGGATGCTGCGGCGCCTTGCACACTGGCCCCACGTCTGCTTCGGCACGCCGGTGTTTTCCTTCTGTTTCCCGCATTGCCTCATGTCCCATCCCGGCGCCCTGCCCCCTTCCTCCCTCGCTGCCGCCGCGTCCACCACGGTGCGCGAAGCCGTGCTCGGCCTGCTGCGTGCCTTCGGCATGCGCACCGTCTTCGGCAACCCGGGCTCGACCGAGCCGCCGCTGTTCCTCGATTTCCCGGAGGACTTCCGCTACGTGCTGGGCCTGCAGGAATCGGTGGTGGTGGGCATGGCCGACGGCTATGCGCAGGCCGAGCGCAATGCGGCCTTCGTCAACCTGCATTCGGCCGCGGGCGTGGGCCACGCCATGGGCAACATCTTCACGGCCTTCAGGAACCGCACGCCGATGGTGATCACCGCGGGCCAGCAGGCACGCTCGATCCCGCCGTTCGACCCGTTCCTGTCCTAGGGCCAGGCGGCCGAGCTGCCCAAGCCCTACGTCAAGTGGAGCATCGAGCCGGCGCGCGCCGAAGACGTGCCGCTGGCCATCGCGCGCGCCTACTACATGGCCATGCAGCGGCCGCAGGGGCCGGTGCTGGTCTCGATCCCGGCCGACGACTGGAGCCGGCGCTGCGAGCCGGTGGCGCCGCGCACCGTGAGCACCGGCCCGAGCCTGCCGTGCTGGCGCAGATCGGCGCGGCGCTGGATGCGGCGCGGCGCCCGGCCTTCGTCGTGGGCGCGGCGGTGGACCGCAATGGCGCCTGGGAGGCGGTGCGCGCGCTGGCCGAGCGGCACCGCGCCGCCGTCTTCGTCGCGCCCATGTCAGGCCGCTGAGGCTTTGCCGAAGACCACCCGCAGTTCGCCGGCTTCCTGCCCGCCATGCGCGAGAAGATCGTCGGCCTGCTCGCCGGCCACGACCTGGTGTTTGCGCTGGGCGCGCCGGCCTTCACCTACCACGTCGAAGGTTTCGGCCCGCACCTGCCCGAAGGCGCCCCGCTGGTGTAGTTGACCGACGATCCGCAGACCGCCGCCTGGGCGCCGGTCGGCACCTCGGCCGTCGGCAGCATCCGCCTGGGCGTGCAAGACCTGCTGGCGCGGCCCTGTCTCTTATACACATCTAAACGGGGGGGGGGGGGGGGGGGGGGGGGGGGGGGGGGGGGGGGGGGGGGGGGGGGGGGGGGGGGGGGGGGGGGGGGGGGGGGGGGGGGGGGGGGGGGGGGGGGGGGGGGGGGGGGGGGGGGGGGGGGG
>NZ_JAELTO010000075.1 GCF_016428875.1 Xylophilus sp. ASV27 | reverse complement strand
TAACCGCGAAGGCCCGCATGCCGGTCCACGTGACCCAGGCCTTCGCTCAGGTGCTCCAGATAGCTATCGAAGCGCTCGGCTGCATTCATCGATCCTCCAAATCGAAGTCCGGAAGATCGAATTGTGATATTTATGACACAGTAAGATTAAGAAAATATCTATCTGTTGCATATGGTGAGACCATTGAATGTTCCACATTGCTAAGAATTGCAAACAACGCATATACTGCATTTTTCTATAACTTGATAGTTTTAATAATGTCCGCACTGCTCCGTAGGTTCGTGCTTTGTGCCCTCGCAGCTCCCGTTCTGGCCTCTGCGGCGACTGTGGTGAGCTGCCCGGCCAACACCAGTACAGGTGGTGACGGTCTGTCTCGGTCCTTCTATCTCCCTGCCTATTCCGCAGGAACCCTGGACACCGTCACGGTGAACTACCACGCGTCTACAACAGGCACGTACACCGTTGCGTTGGAGGCGAGGCTCAACGCCTTTGATGGCACGGTGGTAGGGACTGCCAACGCAACTGCCAGTGTGACAAACGGCACGGCTGGTGGCACACCCGTTACCTTCAATTTTGGCAATGCATCGATTCCCGCCGGCTCGACGATAGCCTTTAAGCAGACGCTGTCCGCAGGGCCAGGTAGTCTTTCGGTTAACACAGGCGCTACACCTTGCACGGGCACCGTTACGCAGACAAATGGCTCAACGCCGCCGCTGGACACGGTTCGGCGAGCTACTTTGGCTATCACGGTCACTGGCAACGTTGCGCCTGTTGGCGGTGCGGGTGCAGCAACCGTTCCTACGCTTTCGCAGTGGGGACTGCTGCTGATGTCGGGCGTGCTGGCAGTTTTTGGCTTCGCCTACACGCGGCGGCGCGCTGGTTAAGGAAATCCTGCAAAACCTCGATGGCGGCCTGATAGAAGCAGCACAGCCATGGCATCCTCGCAAGCCATGAAACAAAGCAGCCTTGACCTGAACCTGAGCACCAAGAAGACGCGCAAGCAAGAACTGCTGGCCCAGATGGATGTGGTGGTCTCCTGGGCTCCAGCATGCTTGAGGCAGCGCTCTCGTGGACCAGTTGCGCCGCCGGCCTGATCGTGCATTCCGACCATGTTGGCACTACAAGGTGCAGCCCTACCGAGCAATGCTCGTGCGACACGGAATCAAGCAAAGCATGAGCCGCAAGGGCAACTGCTTCGATAACGCGGCGATTGAAAGCTTCTTCGGCACCCTGAAAGCCGAGTACTTCCATCTCGAAAGGCCCGACAGCATTGATACGCTCGAAGCGGGCGTGCATGATTACGCTTACTACTACAACCACGAGCGCATCAAGCTCAGGCTGCAGGGGCTCAGTCCGGTTGATTACCGATCGAGAAGCACCGCCTGATCGGCGGAATCGTGACCGTCCAACTTCTGGGGGTCAGTTCAAACCCGGGACCGCTCAGTTTGCGCCTTGCAGTTCATCCCACACCAGGGCGCGCGCCATCGCGGGGATTTATTCAGCGTCGTCTCAGAGAACCTCGACCCGCGCCGGGCCGGCCTGCATGGAACCCACCACCGCCGCTTCGGCAAACCCCTGTCCTGCGAACAGTTCCAGCACCTTCGCCGCGGCCTCGGGCGCGCAGGCGACGAGCAGGCCGCCCGAGGTCTGCGGATCGGTCAGCAGCGCGCGCAGGGCCGGCGTGGCGCCGGTCGGCAGGACCACGTCGCCGCCGTAGGAGGCCCAGTTGCGGCCCGATGCGCCGGTGGCCACGCCCTGGTCGGCCAGGGCCTGCACGCCGGGCAGCAGGCGCAGGCTGGCGCTGGCGATCCGCGCGGTGAGGTCTGCGCCGCGCGCCATCTCGAGCGCGTGGCCCAGCAGGCCGAAGCCGGTGACGTCGGTCAGGGCATGCACCCCGTCCAGTTGCGCCAGCGCCGTGCCCGGCCGGTTGAGCTGCGTGGTGCTGGCGATCAGGGCCTCGTAGCCCGCGGCGTCGAGCTGCTGGTTCTTCAGCGCGGCCGACAGGATGCCCACGCCCAGCGGCTTGCCCAGGATCAGCACGTCGCCGGCGCGGGCCGTGGCATTGCGCATGAGCCGGGCCGGATCGACGATGCCGATGCCCACCAGCCCGTAGATCGGCTCCACCGAATCGATCGAATGCCCGCCCGCCAGCGGAATGCCGGCGGCGCGGCAGATCGACTCGCCGCCTGCGAGGATGCGCGCGATCACCTCGGCCGGCAGCACCTTGACTGGCATGCCGACGATGGCCAGCGCCATCAGCGGCTGCGCGCCCATGGCGTAGAGGTCCGACAGCGCGTTGGTGGCGGCGATGCGGCCGAAGTCGAACGGGTCGTCCACGATGGGCATGAAGAAGTCGGTCGTGGCGACGATGGCCTGGTGCGCGTTGATGCGGTAGACGGCGGCGTCGTCGGCCGTCTCCGTGCCCACCAGCAGGTCGGGGAAGACCTGCGGCGGCAGGTTGCTGCGGCGCAGAAGGTCCGCCAGTACGCCGGGCGCGATCTTGCAGCCGCAGCCGCCGCCGTGCGAGAGCGAGGTCAGCCGCGGTGCGGCGGGAGGGGGAGAGGGGGTCGATGTCGTGAGGTCCATGGTGTGTTACTGCCTGGGCGTAGATGTCTTGCCAAGTCTATGGGCTCACGGTACGCCGATATGCACCGCCGACGGCCGCCTCGACGAGCCTGGGGCGGGGCTTGAGTTGCCCTGCAGCCGTGCCCAGCCGCTCAGCGGGTCCGCACCGAAGAAGAGGATGCGGCCTGGACATGCCGGCCAGCGCGGCGCCAATCTTGAGGCGAACGATCAGTTCATCTGCCATGCATCATGCGGGTTTTGCCCTGTGCTGCACGCCATGTTTGAGCGCTCCTACGCCTCCTTGTACCGTCGCCTGGCAGAGGCGGCAAAGGCGGAAGGCAGCAGGAGTCGAACCTACCAGGGAGCGGCTGACGCCCCCTACCGGGTTTGAAGCCCGGGCGCACCACCGGGTGCGTATGCCCTCCTGGAATGAGGCGGATCCCCAGGCTGCGCGCTTGGCGTCTTCGCCGCCCTCTTTGCGGGGGCCCATCGCGCGCATTGCCATGGACAACTCGGAAGGAGCGGGAATTGTAGGCGGCCGCGCGCTGCGCCATTTTGCTATTTTATTTGTAGCACTATGCCAAGGTTCCACCTGGGCTTCAGGCACTTTTGAATCATATTCTGGGCGATTTCTACGTCCACGATGCGCCCGGCCGCAGCAGGTGCGCATCGCGCACGCGCCGCGTGTAGCCGGTGCGGTCGAAGAATTCCAGCACCTGGATCGCGCGCTTGCGGCCCAGGCCGGTGGCGTCGCGGAAGGCGTGCGCCTGGACTTCGCCGCGCGGCGCCTGCGCGGCCAGTTGCGCCACGAGGGCCGCCAGCGCCGCCATCTGGGCCTGTGCATAGAACAGGTCCTTGACGACCTGGAACACCGCGCCGCTGCGCGCGAGCTTGCGCAGCAACTGGCGCACCGCTTCTTCTGTCGCCGCGTGCTCGCGTGCCAGGTCCCGCACCCAGGGCGGATCGAAGCCGCCGGCCTGCAGCGCGGCCAGCAGGCGCTGCGCCAGCCTCTGCTCGTGCGGGCCGAGCACCACCTGATGGCCGGGCAGGTGCAGCCAGGCCCCGCTTTGCGCCAGGCTGCCATCGGCCAGCAGGGCGGCCACCAGGCCGCGCCAGAGCGCGGCATGCGCGGCCTCCACCCGCCCCGGCAACGCCATGCGCTGCAGGCGTGGGCTGTTCACGCCGGGCTCGTCGGGCATGCGCTCGTGCAGGCGTGCGAGCGTGGCCCGCACCGTCTGGCGCAGCCGCTCCCAGTGGGCCTGGGTGATCAGCAGGGCGTCGTCGCCGCCGAGCGGCAGTGCCACCAGCCCGGCCGGCAGCGCGATGTGTTCGGGCGGCCGTGCCAGCAGACGTACCAGTTGCGTGCGCGCCAGGCCCAGCGGGGCGCCGGCCAGCAAGGGGGACGGGTCGCCGGTCCTGGCCGAGGCTTCCAGCGCATCGAGGGCGGCCAGCCGCTCGGCGCTGCGCCGCTTGCGCGCGGGCGCGAACGGGTCGATCACGCTGCCGCCGGCGATGGTCTGGCTGGCCTGGGCGTTGCGCAGTACCAGGCGGTCGCCGGGCAGGGCGAAGACCGGTGCGCCGAACACCAGTTGCACCCGCGCCTGCGTGCCGGGCGCCAGGCGTTCGCCCTCCAGCAGCGCCACGTGCGCCACGTGGTGCGCGGTGCCCAGGTGGGCATGCACCGGCGCCCACTGGGTGAGGGCGGGCGCATCGGGCAGCAGGCGCAGGCGCACGTCGATGCGCTGCGTGGCCTGCAGCGCGCGCGCGTCGGCCAGCCAGTCGCCGCGCGCGATCGCCTCGCGGGCGATGCCGGCCAGGTTCAGCGCGCAGCGCTGGCCCGCGCTGCCGCTGGCGCTTTCGCGGTTCTGGGCATGGACGCTGCGCACCCGCACCGGGGTGGCGCTGGCGGAGTGCAGCAGCGTGTCGCCCACGCGCACCGTGCCGCCGAACACGGTGCCGGTGACCACCGTGCCCTGGCCCGCGAGGGTGAACACGCGGTCCACCGCCAGGCGGAACAGGCCGTCGCTGCGGCGCGCGGGCTGGGCCTGCGCCACGGTGTGCAGGTGCGCCCGCAGCGCGGCCACGCCGGCATCCGCGGGATCGGTGGCTGCGGTTTCGAACACCGCGGCCCGCGCGAAGGGCGTGGCGGCGAGCAGGCCTTGCAGTTCGGCGCGGACCTCGGCGATGCGGCCCGGGGGCACGCGGTCGGCCTTGTTCAGCGCCACCGTGGCCTGGGCGACGCCCAGCAGTTCCAGGATGGCCAGGTGCTCGCGGGTCTGCGGCATCACGCCGTCGTCGGCGGCGACCACCAGCAGCGCATGGTCGATGCCCACCGCACCCGCGGCCATGGTGTGCACGAAGCGCTCGTGGCCGGGCACGTCGATGATGCCCAGCACGTCGCCATTGGCCAGCGGCGTGTAGGCATAGCCGAGTTCGATCGAGATGCCGCGCGCCTTCTCTTCCTTGAGCCGGTCGGTGTCCACGCCGGTGAGCGCGCGCACCAGCGTGGTCTTGCCGTGGTCGATGTGGCCGGCGGTGCCGATGATCATGCAGTGCGGCCCTGCAGCAGTTCCGCCAGGCGCGGCAACTGGGCCGTGAAGGCGGCTTCGTCCGCGGCTTCCAGGCAGCGCAGATCGAGCCAGAGCGCGTTGTCGGCGATGCGGCCGATCACCGGGCGTGGCAGTGCGCGCAGCGCCGCCTCCAGGCGGGCCAGTTGGCGTCCGCTGCGCCTGCCCTGAGCCGGGCGCAGCGCCAGCCCATGGCTGGGCAAGGTGTCCACGGGCAGGGCGCCGCTGCCGATCTGGCTGAACAGCGGGGCGGCTTCGGCGCCGAAGTCCGGGCCGACGGCCTGCCGCACCGGTGCCAGCAAGGCCTCGGCACGGGCGCGGATCTGGGCCTGCGGCCGGGTCAGCAGGCGCAGCGTGCTCAGCCGCTCGGCCAGGAATTCAGGCGCCAGGTACAGGCGCAGCACCGGCTCCAGCGCCGCGAGCGTGAGCTTGCCCACACGCAGGGCGCGCTTGAGCGGGTTCTTCTTGATGCGGGCGATCAGGTCCTTGCGGCCGACGATCAGGCCGGCCTGCGGGCCGCCCAGCAGCTTGTCGCCGCTGAAGGTGACCAGGTCGGCGCCGGCCTCTATCGTCTCGCGCACCGTGGCCTCTTGCGGCAGGCCCCAGCGCGCAAGGTCGACCAGGGTGCCCGACCCCAGGTCCACCGCCAGCGGCAGGCCGTGCGCATGGGCGATGCGCGCCGCCTCCTGCCCGGACACGTCGCAGGTGAAGCCGCTCACCGCGTAGTTGCTGCAGTGCACCTTCATGAGCAGCGCGGTGCGGGCGGTGATCGCCTCCTCATAGTCGCGGGCGTGGGTGCGGTTGGTGGTGCCCACCTCCACCAGTCTGGCGCCAGCGCGCGCCATGATGTCGGGAATGCGGAAGGCGCCGCCGATCTCCACCAGTTCGCCGCGCGAGACGATCACGTCCTTTCTCGCGGCCAGCGCATTGAGCGTGAGCAGCACGGCCGCCGCGTTGTTGTTGACCACGGTGGCGGCCTCGGCGCCGGTCAGTTCGCGCAGCAGGTCTTCCACCAGGTCGTCGCGGTCGCCGCGCCCGCCGCTGGCCAGGTCGAATTCGAGGTTGGCGGGCGTGGTCAGGGCGCGCAGCACCGACTGCACCGCCGCGTCGGGCAGCAGGGCGCGGCCCAGGTTGGTGTGCAGCACCGTGCCGGTGAGGTTGAAGACGCTGCGCAGCCGCGGGGCGAAGCGGGCCGCCAGCCGGTGCCCGCAGGCTGCGGCCAGTTGGTCTTCCGCGAGGGCCTGTGGCGTGACCTCGCCCGCCAGGACCCGCGGACGCAGCGCATCGAACTCGGCGCGCAGCGCGTCGGCCACGGCACTGTGGCCGTAGCGCTCGGCCAGGGCGCGCAGCGGCGCGGCGGCCAGCACCCGGTCGAGCGAGGGCAGGCGCTGCGCCGGGGCAGCAGGGGGATTCATTCAGATCGCCAGCAGCGGGTTGCCGCTGGCGCGCGAAAACTCGGTGTCGCCCATCAGCAGATCCAGCGTAAGGCTTGCCAGGTCGTCGGCCACCGGGTCCACGAACGGGTCCTGCTCCTGGTTCACCAGCTTGCGGTAGGTGTGGCACTGCTCGCAGGTTTCGGCCAGCACGGCCTGCCGGGTATCGGCCTTGCCGGCCGGCTCGGCCTGTGCATTCTGCAGGCCCTGGTAGCGCACGCCCTTGGTGGATTCGCAGTGGCTGCATTTGACGCGCACCATGTGCCACTCGGTGGCGCAGGTGCCGCAGTGCAGGTAGCGGTGGCCGCCGGCGGCGCCGCCGATGCGCAGCACGCTGGCGACCGGGGCGCTGCCGCAGACCGGGCAGATGGTGGGGGGTTCGGCAAAGGGCACGTCCTGCACCGGCAGCGCGGCGGCGCGGGTGGCGAAACCCACCTGCAGCGCGGCCATGACCAGCGGCGCGGCGGCCAGGTCTTCGCGTCCGGGCCCGCCGGCCAGCACCTGGCGGGCCAGCGCGTCGAGGGCGGCGCCGTCCAGCGCGGCGAGGTGGGTGAAGACGGTTGACAGGCTGGCGGGCACGGCGGCATCGCCTTGCAGTTCTGCCAGCAGCGCGCGCAGCGTGTCCTGCCATCCGGGCGGCAGGTTCTCGGCCGCCGGCAGCAGCGGCATGCCGTGGGCGCTGGCCCGCTGCGCCACGGAGGCTTCGAGCGGTGCGGGCTGTGGGGCGCGGGATGCGAGGTGATGCTGCGCCTCGACCAGCCGCGCGGCAAAGAGCAGGTAGTCCGCGATCGCATGCCCACCGGCCAGCTGCCGCAGGCGCGCGGCGCGCTCCTGGAACAGCGTGGCCAGCTGGGGCAGGCGCACGCGCGGGAAGTCGATGTGGTCGAGGGCTTCGATTTCGCCGGGCTGGAGAATGCGTTGCACGGGCAATGTCCAAAGTTGGGGGGCAGGCCAAAGACAAAGCGCCGGGAAGGCCCGGCGCTGTGCACTGAAGGATGACACGCCCTAGTCTATTCGCGCCGCCCGCGCGCCAGCGAGCGTTCGCGTTCCACCACTTCGCCATACCACTTCGCATGGTGCTTGCGTGCCCAGGCATAGGTGACCCAGCCCTGGGTCATGGCGCGGATGGCCCCCTTGATCCAGATTGCGGCATAGATGTGGACGATGATGGAGCAGATGATCACGAAGCCGAAGAACGCGTGCAGCAGGGATGCGGCGCGGATCACGCCAACCGGGAAGAAGTGGCTGAAATACGCCCGCCACATGACCAGCCCGGTGAGCAGCAGCCCCAGCATGCTGGCCAGCATCACCCAGAAAAGCACCTTCTGCCCGGCGTTGTAGCGGCCGATGGGGGGCAGTTTTTCCTCGCGGTTGGCGAGCACGTCGCCGATCTGGCGTATCCATTGCACGTCGCCGCGCTCCATTACGTTGTGGTGCCAGAAGCGGATCACCAGCAACATGAAGGACACGAACATCACCACGCCGATGAAGGGATGCAGGATGCGTGTCCACGGACCGCCGCCGAAAAGGGCGGTGAGCCAGAACATGGCCGGGTGAAACAGCGCCAGGCCCGACAGCGCCAGCAACACGAAGCAGATGGCGGTGATCCAGTGGTTGCTGCGTTCGTTGGCGGTGTAGCGCTGGATCACCGGCTGGTCGTGCACGGTGGCGAAGTCGCGCGCAGTGGGGCGCTCAGCCTTGGGGGTGCTGCTCATGGCGGGCCTCCTGCTGGTGAACCTGGGCCAGGGGATCTGTGTTCACGCCCGCATCCCTGCGGCGCGCGAGGGCCTGGGCATCGGCGTCGTCTTCCTCGTGCTCGTTGGTCTCGTTCGGGCCGACACGGGTGTAGTGGAAGAAACCGGCCAGCGCGGTCAGCGCCATGCCGGCGAGCGCCAGCGGCTTGGCTGCGCCCTTCCAGAGGCTGACCATGGGGCTGATCTTCGGCTTGTCGGGCAGGCCGTTGTACAGCGACGGCTTGTCGGCATGGTGCAGCACGTACATCACGTGCGTGCCGCCGACGCCGGCCGGGTCGTAGAGGCCCGCGTTGGCGAAGCCGCGCTCCTTCAGGTCCTCGATGCGCTCTTCGGCCTGGTCCTTCATCGCCTTCTTGGTGCCGAACATGATGGCGCCGGTGGGGCAGGTCTTGACGCAGGCCGGCTCCTGGCCGACCGCGACCCGGTCCGAGCACAGCGTGCACTTGTAGGCCTTGTGGTCTTTCTGCGAAATGCGCGGCACGTCGAACGGGCAGCCGGTGACGCAGTAGCCGCAGCCGATGCAGTTCTCCTCGTGGAAGTCGACGATGCCGTTGCTGTACTGCACGATGGCGCCGGGCGAGGGACAGGCCTTCAGGCAGCCCGGGTCTTCGCAGTGCATGCAGCCGTCCTTGCGGATCAGCCATTCGAGGTTGCCGCTTTCCTCGTTCTCGTACTCGGTGAAGCGCATGACTGTCCAGGCGTTGGCGGTGAGGTCGCGCGGGTTGTCGTAGATGCCGGTGGAGGTGCCGACCTCTTCGCGCAGATCGTTCCACTCCATGCAGGCGGTCTGGCAGGCCTTGCAGCCGATGCACTTGGAGACGTCGATCAGCTTGGCGACCTCGCCCGAGGCCGGCTCGCGCACGCTGGGCGAGGGCAGGGTGGTGGCCGAGCGCCGTTTGATGTCGAGGGATTGCAGGGACATGGTTAAACCTTCTCGACCTTGACCAGGAAGGTCTTGAACTCGGGCGTGTTGGTGTTGCCGTCCCCGACGAAGGGCGTCAGCGTGTTGGCGATGAAGCCGGGCTTGGTCACGCCCTTGAAGCCCCAGTGGATCGGGATGCCGACGTGGTGCACCGTGCGGCCCTCGATCGCCATGGGCTTGATCCGCTTGGTGACCACCGCCACGGCCTTGATGTAGCCGCGCTTGGAAGACACCTTGACGAAATCACCGGCCTTCACGCCGATCGACTGCGCCAGCGCCTCGCCGATCTCGACGAACTGCTCGGGCTGTGTGATGGCGTTGAGCAGCGCGTGCTTGGTCCAGTAATGGAAGTGCTCGGTCAGGCGGTAGGTGGTGCCCACGTGGGGGAACTCCGCGGCGCTGCCGAAGCTCGCCCATACGTCCTTGAACACCCGGGCCGCAGGCGAACTGGTGGCCGCCTTGTTGTTCGGGTGCATCGGGTTGTAGCCGAGCGGTGTGTCGAAGGGCTCGTAGTGCTCGGGGAACGGGCCTTCGGCCAGGCCCTTGCGCGCGAAGAAGCGCGCCACGCCCTCAGGGTTCATGATGAACGGCCCGGCGCCCGCGTCCGGGGCGGAGGTCACGACGAAGTCGGGCACGTCCGCGCCGGTCCAGGCACTGCCGTTCCAGCTCACCAGCGTGCGGTGGGGGTTGAACGGCTTGCCCGCCAGGTCGCAGGAGGCGCGGTTGTAGAGGATGCGGCGGTTCGCCGGCCAGGCCCAGGCCCAGTTCAGGGTGTTGCCGATGCCGCTCGGGTCGGAGTTGTCGCGCCGCCCCATCTGGTTGCCGGCCTGGGTCCAGGCGCCCGCGAAGATCCAGCAGCCGCTGGCGGTGGTGCCGTCGTCGCGCAGCTCGGCAAAGCCCGAAATCTGCTCACCGGCCTTGCGCAGCACCTTGCCCGGATCCTTCGGGTCCGTCAGATCGACCAGCGCGCGGCCGTTGTACTCCTTGGCCAGTTCCTCTGGCGTGGCCTCGCCTTCGTGGGCGTAGGGCCAGGACAGCTTGAGGATCGGGTCCGGGTACTTGCCGCCGTCCTTGCGGTACATCTCGCGCATGCGCAGGTACAGGCCGGACATGATGGCCACGTCGGTGCGCGCCTGGCCGGGCGGCTCGGCGGCCTTCCAGTGCCATTGGAGCACGCGCGAGGAACTGACCACCGAACCCTCCTCTTCGGCAAAGCAGGTGGTCGGCAGGCGGAACACCTCGGTCTGGATCTGGCTGGCATCGACGTCGTTGTATTCGCCGTAGTTCTTCCAGAACTCCGACGTCTCGGTGGCCAGCGGGTCCATGATGACCAGGAACTTGAGCTTGGCCAGGCCGTCGCGCACGCGGTTCTTGTCCGACAGCGCGGCCAGCGGGTTGAAGCCCTGCGCCAGGTAGCCGTTGACCTTGCCCTGCTTCATCAGCTCGAAGATCTGCAGCATGTCGTACTGCTTGTCGAGCTTGGGCAGGAAGTCGTAGCCCCAGTTGTTCTCGGCCGTGGCATTGGCGCCATACCAGGCCTTCATCAGACTGACGTGGAACTTGGGGTAGTTCTGCCAGTAGCTGACCTGGCCCGGACGCAGCGGCTTCTGCGTGCGCGCGGCGATGTACTTCTGGTAGTCCTGCTCGTTCTCGTTGGGCATGGTCAGGTAGCCCGGCAGGCTGGCCGACAGCAGGCCCAGGTCGGTCAGGCCCTGGATGTTGGAGTGGCCGCGCAGCGCATTCATGCCGCCGCCGGCCACGCCGATGTTGCCCAGCAGCAACTGCACCATGGCGCCGGTGCGCAGGATCTGCGCGCCGATGGAATGCTGGGTCCAGCCCAGCGCATACATGATGGTGGCCGCGCGCCCGGGCACCGCGGTGGAGGCGAGCTTCTCGCACACGTGCAGGAACTTGGCCTTGGGCGTGCCGCAAATGCTCTCCACCTTCTCGGGCGTATAGCGCGCGTAGTGCCGCTTCATCAACTGGTAGACGCAGCGCGGATGCTGCAGGCTCGGGTCGACCTTGGCGAAGCCGTCCTCTCCCAGTTCGTAGTCCCAACTGGCCTTGTCGTAGGTGCGCTTGTCGGCGTTGTAGCCCGAGTACAGCCCGTCTTCGAAGCTGAAATCCTCGCGCACGATGAAGGCGAAGTCGGTGTAGTTCCGGACGTACTCGTGGTGGATCTTGTCGTTCGTCAGCAGATAGTTGATGACTCCGCCCAGGAAGGCGATGTCGCTGCCGGAACGGATCGGCGCATAGAAGTCGGCCACCGACGCCGAACGGTTGAAGCGCGGATCCACCACCATGAAGTGCGCCTTGTTGTGCGCCTTGGCCTCGGTGACCCACTTGAAGCCGCACGGATGCGCTTCGGCGGCATTGCCGCCCATGATCAGAATAACGTCCGCGTTCCTGATGTCCACCCAGTGGTTGGTCATCGCTCCTCGGCCAAACGTCGGGGCAAGACCTGCCACCGTCGGGCCGTGTCAGACACGGGCTTGGTTGTCGAATGCGAGCAGTCCCCAACTACGGGCGATCTTGTGGGTGATGTAGCCGGCTTCGCTGCTGGCCGCGGAGGCCGCCAGCATGCCGGTGGTGAGCCAGCGGTTGACGCTCAGGCCTTCGGCGGTCTTCTCGACGAAGTTGGCGTCGCGGTCGGCCTTGAGCAGGCGGGCAATGCGGTCCAGCGCATCGTCCCACGAGATGCGCTGCCACTCGCTGGAGCCCGGCGCGCGGTACTCGGGATGCAGCAGCCGGTTGGGGCTGTTGATGAAGTCCAGCAGGCTCGCACCCTTGGGGCAGAGCGTGCCGCGGTTGACCGGATGGTCCGGGTCGCCTTCCACGTGGACGACCGAGCGCTTGGCATTCTTGGCCCCGTCGCCCAGGGAGTAAATCAGGATGCCGCAGCCGACCGAGCAGTAGGTGCAGGTCTGTCGCGTGACGGTAGTGGCTGCGAGCTTGTACTGCCGCACCTCGGCCAAGGCCGTGGCGGGCGAGAAGCCCATCAGCACGAGGCTGGATCCAGCCAACGTGCTGCCAGTCACTTTCATGAACTGGCGTCGTGAGAGTTGCACCATGGGATACCTTTTTGATGAGGCTTATCCCTGTATCTTAGCCCGGTGTTGTTTTCCTGCCGGCAAGGGTCGGAATTACCGGCGCTGCCTCCATGGGCTGCATCGGTTCCACCGTGCAATGCATGGATATTCCGTGAGCCGATGTATTCGCACAGTATTCATGCGTCTGCAGCGATGTACCCTGCCGTACATTGCGCCGGCGCGAGCCTGGCGTCGTGCCTATTGCCCCTGGGCCGCTACCTCGTAATGCGCCTGCCGTTGCTCGACGGCGTTCCAGCCGATGATGTCCTTGAAGGCCGGCATGCTGGTCTGACCGCTCGGCAGGCCGTCGACATCGCCCGTGCGGCGCTCGGCCAGTACCTGCAGGTTGGCCTGCAGCGCATGCACCGTGCTCATGAGCGTGACGATCGGATAAGTGGCAAAGCCTGCCACCGACTCGATCTGCGCGCGGCTCAGCCTGGCCATCCACAGCCCCTGCATCAACTGCAGCGACAGTCGCCGGCCCGTGGCTTCCTTGAGCTTCACCAGATCGTCGAAGCCCTTGAAGGTGCGCGAGATCGGCTGGATCAGGTCGGCGCCGGCCTCGGCGTACTGGCAGGCACGATCGATCGCCTCCGACGGGTCGATGGCGTCGGTGCGCGCCACGATCAGGAAGTCGGGGTCCTGGCGCGCGTCCACCGCGGCGCGGATCTTCGCGACCGCCTCGTGCACCGGCACCAGCGGCATGGTGCTGGCCGCCGCGGGGCAACGCTTGGGGCTGAACTGGTCTTCGAGGGAGATGGCGGCCACGCCCGTCTTCTCGAACTCGCGCACGGTGCGCGCGACGTTGATCACGTTGCCGTAGCCGGTGTCGGCGTCGGCAAAGATCGGCTTCTTCACGATGTTGGCGATGCGGTTGACCACGCCGACGTTTTCCGTCAGCGTGTACAGCTCCACATCGGGCTGGCCCAGCAGCGAGGCCGAGATGCCGAAACCGGTGGTGAAGATGCCGTCGAAGCCGGACTGGTCGACGAGCAACGCGGAGAGCGCGTCCTGCGCGCCGGCCATCCAGAAGGTGGGCCCGGAGGTGATGCGCGCGCGCATCGTCTTGCGAACGGAGGTCATGGGGAGGGTGCTTCCTGAGAGGAGGGTGGAATCAGCGCTTGACGGGGTCGATGTAGCCACCGAGCGAAACGAACTTCTGGTCCTTGAGTTCCATCAGCGCCACGCCGGTCTGGCCGCGGCGGGCATAGCCGCCGGCGCTCAGCGGCTGGAAGGAGATCTTCGGCCCTATCTTCTGGTCGAAGTCCCTCATGCCGTCGAGCGCGGCCACCACCTTGGCGCGGCTGGGCTCGTTGCCGGCGCGCTTGAGCGCCTCGACCGCCACGGCCGCGGCCGAGTAGCCCATCAATGCCGTGGAGGAGGGCGCCGACTTCGGGTACAGCCTGGCGTAGCGCGAGAAGAAGTCCTTGATGGCGGGGTTGTCGCCTTCCACCGCGTCGTAGTACGAGGCGACGTACAGCTTGGCCGGACTCTTGCCCAGCAGCTCGACGAACTTGGGGTCGTTCAGGCCGCCCGCGCCGAACACGGTCGGCTTCCAGCCGAGCTTCTCGGCGCCGCGGAAGAACAGCACCGCCTCCTGACCCAGCGCATAGACGATCACCACGTCGGGCTCGGCCTGCTTGAGCTTGAACACCTGCGAGGTGATGTCGGTGGCGAAGCGCTCGAAGCTCTGCGCCTCCACCAGCTTCAGGCCCTGCTTGTCGAGCTGCCTGACCGCGATGTCGTAGGCCGGCTTGCCCCAGCCGTCGTTCTGGTAGAGCATGGCGATCTTCTTCGCCTTCAGCTTCTCCACCGCATAGTCGATGTAGGCGGCGGTTTCCGTCGACTGCGGCGAAGGCAGCACGTACAGCAGTTCGCGCGGCGGCGTGCTCGTCAGGTCGGAGATGCTCAGCGCGCCGATGGTCGGCACCTTCTTCGTCGAACTGTATTCATAGGCGCTGATGTTGGTGGCGTGCCCGATGTTGCCCACCATCGCGAACACGTTGTCGCGCTCGATCAGCAGCTTGGCGTTGGCCACCGACTTCGCGGGCTTGAGCTCGTCGTCGTAGGTGATGAGCCTGATCTTGCGGCCGTTCACGCCGCCCTGTTCGTTCACCATGTCGAAGTAGGTGCGAATGCCCTCGTCCACCGCCTTGCCCATGTAGGCCAGCGTGCCCGACATCGGCTGAGACGAGCCGAGCACGATCTCCTTGTCGAGCACGCCTTCGGCCTTGTTCTCGAACGCAAGGGCGAGCGTCGGCAGTGCGGCGACGCCCAGCAGTGCGGCGGTGGTGGCGAGTACCGTGCGGCGCGAAGCGATGTGTTTCATGGGGGGTGTCTCCTGTCGTTGATGTGGGGAAATGGGTGGATGGGGTGCGTGCTCAGCCGCCCAGGTAGGCGCGGCGGATGTCCTCGTTGCCGGCCAGCTGCGCCGCCGGCCCGTGCATGACGACGCGGCCGGTCTCGATCACGTAGCCTTCGTCGGAAATGTCCAGAGCGATGTCGGCGTCCTGCTCCACGATCAGCAGCGTGAGCCGCTCGCGGTCGCGGATGTCGCGCAGCGTGGCGAAGATGGCGTCCTTCATGATGGGTGCCACGCCCATCGAGGGCTCGTCGAGCATCAACAGGCGCGGCTTGGCGAGCAGGCCGCGCGCAATGGCCAGCATCTGCTGCTCGCCGCCCGACAGCGTGCCCGCGCACGAGGCGATGCGCTCCTTCAGCCGCGGAAAGTAGCCGAGCACGCGGTCGATGTCCTCGCGCACCTCGGCGGCCGGGCGGGTGTAGCCGCCGAGCACGAGGTTCTCCTTCACCGACAGCTGCGCGAACACCATGCGCCCCTGCGGCACGTGCACCACGCCGCGGCGCACCAGTTGCTCGGCCGGCACGTTGGCGACGCTGCGGCCGTCGAAGACGACGGTGCCGCCAGCCACCGGCAGCAGGCCGGAGAGCGCGCGCATCAGCGTGGTCTTGCCCGCGCCGTTGGCGCCCAGCACGCACACGATGCCCGCGGCCGGCACCTCGATCGATACGCCGTGCAGCGCGCGGATCTTGCCGTAGGCGGCGCTCAGGTTGTCCACGCGCAGCAGCGGCTCGCCGCGCTTGAGGGAGTCAACGGCGTTTGCCACTCTTGCCTCCTCCGAGATAGGCCTCGACCACGGCCGGGTTCTGTTCGATCTCGCGCGGCGAGCCCTGCGCCAGGAAGGCGCCGTTGTGCATCACGGTGATGGTGTCCGAGATCGACATCACCAGCGGCATGCTGTGCTCGATGAGCAGCAGCGTGGCGCCCGTGGCGCGTTGCAGCCGGCGCAGCGTGTCGCCCAGCGCGTCGATCTCCCGGTTGTTCATGCCGGCGGCCGGTTCGTCGAGCAGCATCAGCCCCGGCTCCAGCGCCATGGCGCGTGCCAGTTCCACCAGCTTCTGGGTGCCGTAGGGCAGGTCGCGCACCAGCGTGTGGGCGTGCGCGCCCAACGCCAGGCTGTCGATGATCTGCTGCGTGCGTTCGCGTTGCTCGCGTTCCTCGCGGCGCTGGCGCGGCAGCCGCAGCAGCGCCTCGGCCAGCGTGCAGCGCATGGCGCCCGAGCGCGCGATGAGCACGTTGTCGAACACCGTGAGCTCGGAGAACAGCTCCAGGTTCTGGAAGGTGCGTGCGATCCCCAGGCGCGAGATCTGGTGCGCCTTGCACTTGAGCAGGTCGTGTTCGCCGGTGGGCGTGCGCAGGCGCATCGTGCCCTTCTGCGGCGTGTAGAAGCGGCTGATGCAGTTCAGCATCGTGGTCTTGCCCGCGCCGTTCGGGCCGATCAGCGCGTGCACGGTGCCGGGCATCACGTCGAAGCCCACGTCCTGCACGGCGACGATGCCGCCGAAGCTCATGCGCACGTCCGACAGGCGCAGCAGGGGCGCGCCTCCGGGACCGGGCTGCGCACGGGTGGCGAGGGGCGCGCCGTCGATCAGTGCCCTCATCGCGATACCTCCGTACCCGCAGCCGTGTCCGCGCCCGGCAGCTTCTTGCGCTTGAGCAGGCTGGCCAGCCCGTCGGGCAGGAACATCAGCGCCAGGATCATCGCCACGCCGTAGAGCGCGCGCTGGAACTGGTCGAAGCCGAAGTAGGTGAGCAACTGCGGCGCACCGATGACGAACACCGCCCCCAGCACCGAGCCCATGATCGAGCCGAGTCCGCCCACGATCACCATCGACACGAAGCTGATCGACACCATGATGTTGAACAGCGATGGGTCGATGAAGCGCACCACCGGCGCATACAGCGCGCCCGAAAGGCCGGTGTAGAAGGCGCACACGCCGAAGGCGATGAGCTTGAGCCTGGTCGCGTTGAGCCCGAGCGCGCGCGAGGCGGTCTCGCTGCCCTTGAGCGCGAGGAAGCCGCGTCCGAAGTGGCTCTGCGACAGATTGCGCGCCACCCACAGTGCCGCGCCCAGCACCGCTGCCACGAACAGGTGGTAGGCCCGCTCGCCGAGCGCGAAGCCGAACAGCGTGGGCCCGGGCGCGCCCATGCCGTTCTCGCCACCCGTGAGCTCGCCGCCGGACTTGGCGATCTCCACCGAGATCATCACGAAGCCCAGCGTGGCGATGGCCAGGAACACCTCTTCCAGACGCAGCACCGGCAGCGCCAGCAGCACGCCCACCACGGTGGCGACGGCCGCCGCGATGAGCATCGACAGCACCAGCGGCACGCCGAAGTGCGTCGTGAGAATGGCGCTGCCGTAGGCGCCGATGCCGAAGAACACCGCGCCGGCCATCGAGATCAGGTTGGTGTAGCCGGTGAGGATGTTGGTGCCGAAGGACGCGAGCGTGTAGATCAGCACCAGCGTGAAGATGTAGAGCGCGTAGCCGCCCGGCACGAGCGGGGCGAGCACGAAGAGGGCAATGAACACCAGCGGTGCCAGCCAGGGCCGCGAATCGAAGATGCGTGTCATGGCGTGCCTGCTCAGACTTTCTTGACCTGGCGCCGCGCCAGCAGCCCGTGGGGGCGCAGGATCAGGATGGCCAGCATCACGATGAAAGGCACCGCGTCCTTCCATTCGGAGGACAGGTAGGCGCCGGTGAGGTTGGAGGTCACGCCGATGATCACGCCGCCCAGCAGCGCGCCCGGCATGCTGCCGATGCCGCCGAGCACGGCCGCCGCGAAGGCGAAGTGCAGGGCGCTCTGCATCATCGAGAAATGCACGAAGGTCAGCGGCGCGATCAGCAGGCCGGCGGCCGCGGCGATCACGTGCGACAGCGCCCAGGCCAGCGAGTAGATGCGCTTGATGGGAATGCCCATGAGCCGCGCGGCGGTCGGGTTCTCCATGGTGGCCTGCATCGCGATGCCCAGCCGCGTGAAGCGGAAGAAGGCGAAGAGGGCGCCGGCCAGCACGGCGCACACGCCCAGGATGCCCAGGTCGATGCCCGAGACGATCACGCCGCCCACGTCGATGGGCGCGGCCGGGAACACGCTCGGCAGCTCCTGCGTGTCCTTGCCCCAGATCCAGATGGCGAGGTCGCCGAAGATCAGGAACAGGCCCAGCGTGCAGATGGCCGACGACAGCAGCGCCTTGCCGATGAAGCGCCGGATGATGAAGCGCTCGATCAGCATGCCCAGGGCCGCGCCGAACAGCAGCACGACGGGCACCACGGCCCACATCGGCAGGCCCAGGCGCACCAGGGTGTACGCGGTGAAGGCCGAGAGCATGGCCGCCTCGCCGTGCGCGAAATTGAGGATGCCGGTCGCCTTGAACACCATCACGATGCCCAGGGCGATCAGTCCGTAGATGGCGCCCAGGGCGACGCCGCTCACGATCATCTGCAGCATGCGGTGCGCTCCGGGCTCAGGCCGCCGCAGGGGTGTCGCCTTGCCGCGCGAGCCGCGCCTTCAGGTACGGGATGAAGCCGCCCGCTTCGAGCGTGCCGCGCTCCACCGACGACAGGCGCTCGAAGGGCAGCGACCTGCCGCTGGCCACATGCGTCACCGTGTTGGCCTCCCAGTCGACCTTGAGTTCGTCCCAGCGCCTGCAGATCTCACGGATGCCGGGGCAGGTGACGAGTGGAAAGCCCATGCTGATCTCGCCGCGGAAGAAACCCGGCGAGAACGACTCGGCGATCACGCCCGCCACGCCCAGGTGGCGCATCGCGCGCATGGCCGGGTAGTGCGGATGGCCGTAGCCGAAGTTGTGGCCGCCCACCAGCAGGTCGCCCTTCTTCACCGAGGCGGCAAAGGCGGGGTCGTAGCTCGTCATGGTGACGGCGGCGAGCTCGTGGATGTCGGTGATCTTGATGTTCTTGATGCCGACGATCAGGTCGATGTCGAAGTCGTCTTCCTCGAAGATCCAGGCCGCGCGGCCTTGCAGGTTCGGCATGCTCATGCGGCGCTCCCTTCGAGAGCGCGGGCCTGCGCGGCCTGTGCCAGGTAGGGCCGGGGGTCGGCGATGCAGCCTTCGAGCGCCGAGGCCGCGACCACCGCCGCGTTGCAGATGAAGATCTCCGAGTCGGCGCTGCCCATGCGCCCGGGCGTGTTCAGCGTGCCGGTGGACACCGCGCGCTGGCCGTCGGTCATGGTCGCGATGCGGCCGTAGCAGTAGTCGCAGCTCGACGAGCTGATGAACGCGCCGGCGTCCACCAGCGTCGAGATGAGTCCTTCCTTCGCCGCCTGCGACATGATGGCCTGCGAGGTCGGCACCACGTGCAGCTGGAAGCCGGGCTTGATGCGGCGCCCGCGCAGCACGTCGGCCGCGGCGCGCAGGTCCTCCAGCCGGCCGCTGGCGCAGGAGCCGAGGTAGCCCGTGTGCACCTCCAGGCCCGCGTACTCGCTCAGGTCGCGCGTGTTCGCGGGGCTCGGCGGCGCCACGACGATGGGCGTGAGCGTGCTCACGTCGATGGTCACTTCGCGGTCATACACGGCGTCGGCATCGGGGTAGACCGGCGCGAGCGCGATCTTCGAGCGGCCCTCGGCATAGGCCAGCGTCTTCGCGTCGGGCGCGATCAGCATGGTGGTCGCCCCCAGGAACATCGCCTGGCCGCAGATGGTCTGGCGGCCCTCGATGCTCATGGCGTCGATCACCGGGCCGCACAGCTCCACCACCTTGAAGCGGCACGACGACGGGCCCAGCACGCGCACCATGTGGTGAAACACGTCGCGCGCCATCACGCCCGGCTGCAGCGTGCCGGTGAGTTCGATCTTCACCGTGCCGGGCACCGTGAGCGCCATGGTCTCGCTCACGAAGGTCTCCAGCACGCTCTTGCGCGCGCCCATGGCCAGCGTGCCGAAGGCACCCAGCTGGCTCACGTGGCCGTCGAAGTGCACCGCGAAGGCGCCCGGCGTGGCGTAGCCCAGTTCGGCCGACACCTGGTGGCCGATGCCTTCGCGCTCGTGCACCGGCACGCCCTGCTCCTTGCCCCAGGCGCGGGTGACCTTGTGCAGCTCTTCTTCCTTGGGCGCGGTGGCCGGGACCATGTGATCGATGAAGAGCACGAAGCGCTCGGGGCTGGGCACCTTGTCCACGCCGAACTCTTCGCGGGCTTCCCTGAAGAACATGTCGGTGTAGCCGGGGAAGTCGTAGGCGATCACGAAATCGGGGCGGGCCAGCACTTCTTCGCCGGCGCGGACGCTGGCGCGTCCGGCCACGCGGGCCAGGATCTTCTCGGTCATCGTCTGGGGCATCGGCATTCCTCGTATATCCACAATGTGGTGATATGTGCTGTCGTCTTACGTGAATTACAGGCGCGAAGGCCCAAGGCCTCGGCTAGGGTTGACCCTTAAATATCCACAATGTGGGTGCAATATAAAGCGACACCCAGGGTGAAAAAGCGAAGGAGTGAACATGGCAGGCAGGCAATCGCCACAAAGTGAGAGCACGCGCACCGGCACGCAGAGCATCGAGCGCGTGGTCGGCATGCTCCGCGTCGTGGCGTCGCGCGGCCGGCGGGGGATGCGTATCGGGGAAATCGCGGCCACTAGCGGGCTGCCGCAATCGACCTGCGCGCGCATGCTGGCGCGGCTGGAGATCGAAGGGCTGGTCGATCGTGACGCGGCGACGCGCAAGTACTTTCTTGGGCCGTTGCTGCACGAACTGGGGCTGCTCGCACGGCCGCGCTACCGGCTCAGCGAACTATGCGACGGTGCCCTGCACCGGCTGGCCGATCTCACGCAGGACACGCTCTACCTGAGCGAGCGCAGCGGCATGGAGGCGGTGTGCACGAACCGCGCGCTGGGCGACTACCCGATCAAGGCGATGCCGCTGGACATCGGCATCCGGCGCCCGCTGGGCGTGGGCGCGGGCGGGCTGTCGATGCTGTGCGCCATGCCCGAGGCGGAGGCCGAGGCCATCATCCAGGCCAACGGCCACCGCTACGAGAAGTTCGCCTCGTTTACCGCTGATTTCCTGCGCGACGCGGTGGCGCAGGGCCGGGAGCGTGGCTATTCGTTCCTCGACAGCGCGGTGACGCCGGGCACAGGCGCCATCGGCATGGCGTTTCCGAAGGACAACCCGGTGGGTGCCATCAGTATCGCGGCCATCTCGGGGCGGCTCGGGCCGGAACGCCGCGAGAACATGGTGCGTGAGTTGCGCAGCGAGGTCCGCAGGATCGAGGCCGCGTTGCTCGGCCGGCCTTCCTCTGCCCGTGCGTCCGAAGACGACTGACGCGTCCGCCGGGGCGCCAGCCTGCTGCGATCAGGCCCTTGAAACCTTCTCGCAGTCTCTATCTCCAGTGCCGACCGGGCTGAAACGGGCCTGCAGCCGATGTTCTGTCAATCCTCGGAGGACACGCGCTGCATGAATTTCCATAGAAATACCCCGGCACTGCTCCCCGGTTCCCGGACCAGCATCAACTCCCAGGACTGCGCTGCTGCCACACGGGGTTCGCCGCCATTTGCGTGACCGCACTTACCAGCGACGAGGTGCGCCGCACCCGTCGCACGGCATCGCGCGCAAGCAGGTAGGCCTGCATTTGCCGCTCCGACATGAAAGGTATTCCATCGGGCCGCACGCGCCCGCTCTGCGGGCCTGGGTTTCCTGCCGATGAGGGAGCCTGGGAACGCGAATTCATGGTCAATCAAACCCCTTTCTCTGTCTGGTCGAGCGAACGGCCCGCGTGAAACGAAAAATCCGTCCCCGAGATGGGAGCCTGCCCGCGCATTTCAAGCGGTGAGGCGTGTGCAGATGCAGTTGGCGCGCCCGCGCCAGCCCGGCCGGCCGAGCGGCGATGGCCCGCTGGATCACGCTAGAATCCGCAGCTACGCGGGTGTAGTTCAATGGTAGAACGGCAGCTTCCCAAGCTTCATACGAGGGTTCGATTCCCTTCACCCGCTCCACTGCATCAATCCACGGAAATCCGTGGAGGTCCATGAAGCGCTGCAAATCGTTGTCACCAAACGACTTTTCATCGAAGCGACGTTCCAGGGGCATCCACTGAAATCCACCTGAATCCGGGACTTATGGGCCCATTTTTGGGCCCATTTTCACGGGTACGGCGGCTTCCGGATTGTTGCTAGAGGCGCGAGGCTGATGTGACCAGCATCCAGTTCCTGACGAATGTTCAGGAGCTAGAGCATGGTGCTATCAGACATGGCTGTCCGGCGCGCGAAAGGCACCGGCAAGGCCTACGACCTCTACGACACGTTGGGCTTGTACTTGGCCGTCACCGCCAACGGTGGCAAGAGCTGGCACTTCCGCTACTACTGGCTGAACAAGCGCAAGCGGATGTCGTTCGGCACCTATCTGGAAGTGTCGCTGTTCGAAGCCCGCGCGCTTCGCGACGAAGCACGGGCCTTGGTCGCCAAGGGCATCAACCCCCGTGTTCACCGCAAGCAGAAGCGTTCGGTTGCCAAGCTCGCCGGTGAGAACACCTTCGAGGCCGTGTACAGGAAGTGGTTCGCCCATCGCGAACTCAGCCTCAAGAAGGGCCGGCAGTGCACCGCCTCGGTACTCCTGCGCATCTTCGACAAGGACGTTCTTCCGTTGTTGGGCAAGCGCTCGATCTACGAGATCAAGCGGCCCGATCTGCTGGAAGTGATCGCCAGGATCGAGCGGCGCAAGGCACTGTCCGTTGCCGAAAAGGTGCGGACCTGGCTCAACCAACTGTTCCGTTATGCCCTGGTGGCCGTGCCGGGCCTGGAACAGAACCCGGCCTCTGATCTCGATGTGGTCGCGGTGCCGCTGCCACCCGTGAACCACAACCCGTTCCTGCGCATGGCGGAGCTACCGAAGCTGCTGCAGCGGCTGCGCAAGTATCGCGGCAGGCTGCGGACTCAACTCGGACTGCGGCTGCTGTTCCTGACCGGCGTGCGCACCGGCGAGTTGCGGCTGGCGACGCCGGACCAGTTTCACCTGGACCAGGGACTGTGGATCATCCCGCCCGAGGTCGTGAAGCAGTTGCAGATGGACATGCGCAGGAAGCGTCAGCAAGCGAAGGACATCCCGCCCTACATGGTGCCGCTGTCGGTGCAAGCCATCGAGATCGTCCGGCACATGCTTTCTGAGTTCAAGCCGGCCCAACGCTATCTGTTCCGAGGCGACTGGGATGTAAAGGGGCAGATGAGCGAAAACACGCTCAACACCGCCCTCAAGCGCATGGGCTATCGCGACCTGCTGACGGGGCACGGCATCCGCGCGACGATGTCGACCGCACTCAACGAGTTTGGCTACCCCAAGGCCTGGGTGGACGCGCAGCTCTCCCATGTCGATCTCAACAAGGTCAGTGCCACCTACAACCATGCCGAGTACGTGGAGCAGCGGCGTCGGATGATGCAGGACTGGGCGGATCGACTCGATCTCTTCGAGCAGAACCTGGTCGAGGCGGCCAGCATGCCGCTGACCATTCACTTGGAAGGCGCACCCGCCGTCTCCAACGAGCAGACCACCAACGCCGCGCCAACCAAGACAGCCGCGACGTCCCCGATCCTGCTGGTCACGAAGCCTGGCGATGCGATGCCGCTGGTCTCCGCCGCCGCGCATCGACTGTCTGCCGTTGCGTTGCCTCAGCCTGCGGTGGCGACGCCGCTCTCTGATGTCCAGCGCGAGCGGATGGAACTGATCGAAGTCTTCGAGTCACCGCACTGTTGATTTCCACGCAGAAGTGACCCACTAACCCCCAGGATTTCCATCCAAACCTGACCCACGTACTAACCCTAACCTGCTGCTTCGTTGAGCAGCAGGAGACCAGGAGTGATAGACGTGGCAACAC
>NZ_JAELTO010000074.1 GCF_016428875.1 Xylophilus sp. ASV27 | reverse complement strand
TCAGGAGGCGATCAACATCGACTGGCAATCGGTCAGCCGCGGCACCGAGATGGACGACGGCGCAGACGCCTGGCCGGCCCACGGCATCCAGCGGCCGGGCGAGCAGATCGCGCAGAAGGGGTATGCCATCACCAGCGTGACGCTGATGCCGGGGTGAAGCAGGGCGTGCCGTTCTTCCGTTTGCTATTAAATATGTAGCACTTAGCCCTTATTCAGCCTGGGCTTCAGGCGCTTTTCGCCCAAAACTGCAGCGCGGCCTGTCGCCCGCACGAGCTGCACGGTGAAAACCCCGGCACCGCTGCCGCCCTGCTCGCCCTAGGCTCAGGCGCATGTCCGACGCCGCCTCCGCCCTCGTGAACCTGCCCGCCATCGCCTCTGGCGCGCAGCCGCCCTGTGTGCCGCAGATGGCGCTCTACCGCCAGTGGCTGGCGGCCGAGCGCGGCCTGCGCTTTGACGGGTACGCGGCGCTGCACCGCTGGTCGGTGACCGATCTGGATGCCTTCTGGCAGAGCATCTGGGACTACTTCGACCTGCAGTCGCCCACCCCTCACACGGCGGTGCTGGCGCGCAACGCCATGCCCGGCGCGGTGTGGTTCCCGGGCGCGCAGGTCAACTACGCGCAGCAGGCGCTGCGCCACGTGGCGGCGGCCGACGCGGCCGGCCTGCCGGCCATCGTCAGCCGGGACGAGCGCGGCCACGCGCGCGAGCTGTCCTGGCCCGCGCTGCGGCGGCGGGTCGCCTCGCTGGCGCTGGAGCTGCAGGCCGCCGGCGTAGTGTCCGGCGACCGCGTGGCCGCCTACCTGCCCAACGTGCCCGAGGCCATCGTCTGCCTGCTCGCCTGCGCCAGCATCGGCGCGGTGTGGAGCGTCTGCGCGCCGGACATGGGCGCGGGCGCGGTGCTGGACCGCTTCCGCCAGATCGAGCCCAAGGTGCTGATCGCCTGCGACGGCGTGACCTACGCCGGCCGCGACGTGGACCGCCGCGCGCTGGTGCAGGAGCTGCGCGCGGCCCTGCCCAGCGTGCGGCAACTGTTCGTGCTGCACCAACTCGGCGCTCCTGGGTCGATAGCGGACAGCCGTTGCCTCTCCTTGGCCTGCGCCCGAAATGACGCAGAAACGGCGGCCTTCGAGCCGCTCTGGCTGCCGTTCGACCACCCGCTGTGGATCGTCTATTCCAGCGGCACCACCGGCGCGCCCAAGCCCATCGTGCACGGCCATGGCGGCACGCTGATCGTCGCCATGGCCAATGGCGCGCTGCACTACGACCTGGGCCCCGGCTACGCGCCCAACAGCCTGGGCGAGCGCTTCCACTGGTACAGCTCCACCGGCTGGGTCATGTGGAACGCCCAGGCCGCCGGCCTGCTGCTGGGCGCCACCTGCTGCATCTACGACGGCAGCCCCAGCGGCAGCAAAGAGCGGCCCGACTGGGGCGTGCTGTGGCGCTTCGCCGCCGAGACCGGCGTGCGCTTCTTCGGTGCCGGCGCGGCCTTCTTCGCCGGCTGCATGAAGGCCGGCGTCGACCTGGCCGCCTGCGGCGACCTGTCGCGGGTGCGGGCGCTGGGCAGCACCGGCTCGCCGCTGTCGGAAGAGGTGCAGGCCTGGGTGTCGCGGCAGTTCGCCGCCATCGGCACGCCGGACATCTGGTGGAGCAACATCTCGGGCGGCACCGACTTCGCCGGCGCCTTCCTGGGCGGCAACCGCGAGCTGCCGCAGCAGCCCGGCGTCATGCAGTGCCGCATGCTCGGCGCCGCGGTCGAGGCCTGGGACGAGGCCGGCGCGCCGGTCACCGGCCAATTGGGCGAGCTGGTCTGCACCCAGCCGATCCCCTCCATGCCCTTGTACTTCTGGGGCGACGCCGACGGCGCGCGCTACCGCGCCAGCTACTTCGAGCACTACCCGCCGGGCCACGGCCGGCGTGGCGGTGAAGGCGGCGTCTGGCGCCATGGCGACTGGCGGCTGCTGCGCGAGGACGGCGGCTGCATCATCCACGGCCGCAGCGACGCCACCATCAACCGCCACGGCCTGCGCATGGGCACCAGCGAGATCTACCGCGCGGTTGAAGCCCTGCCCGAGGTGCTGGACGCCCTGGTGGTCGATCTGGAAGCGCTGGGCCGCGACAGCTGGATGCCGCTGTTCGTGGTGCTGCGCGAAGGCGCGGTGCTGGACGAGGCCCTGCGCGGCCGCATCGCCGCGGCCATCCGCGAGGCGCTGTCCCCGCGCTTCATCCCCGACGCGGTATACCAGGTGGCGGCCGTCCCGCGCACGCTGACCGGCAAGAAGCAGGAACTGCCGGTCAAGCGCCTGCTGCTGGGGCAGCCGGTGGAGAAGGTGGTGAACCGCGAGGCGATGGCCAATCCGGAGTGTTTGGATTGGTATGTGGAGTTTGCGCGGTCTAGGTGAGGTTTTTAATGAAAAGTGCCTCTGGCCCAGGTTCTACCTGGACTATTAGCTATCTATTTGATAGTTATGTTTGCCTTGCTGGCGGCGGGAGCCGGGAGTTCGCCCCGGCGGGCGACCTACTTGTTCTTTGCTTCGCCAAAGAAAAGTAGGCAAAAGAAAGGCGAGCCGGAGCCAGGGGCCCTTCGGGCTCCCCTGCGCTGCTCGCGCCGGGCGGGGTATCGCCCAAACTCGCTTCGCTCAGACAAGGGCGATCCCTGATCCGCCCGTCGCTGCGCTGCTCGGCCCTGCCAACGGCGCAAGCGGACAGCCAACAGCCGAACATCCAATACCGGGCCGAGCGTAGCGATGGCCCGACTGGCAGTCCCGGGTCCCCTCTGTGGCGTCGAGGAGCGCAGGGGTGGACAGGTTGCCCGTAGCGAAGCGGAGGGACGGCGAGGACTGTCTGAGCCGAAGGCGAGTTCCGCAGCCGCCTGCCCACACCGAGCACCGCAGAGCAGTCCGGCAAAGCCGGACCGCCACAGTGGGGTCGCCCTTTGGTCTCCGCATAACTTCGCTGCGCGAAGTGAGCGGAGCCCCGCTTCGCGACCTTTGGTGACTTTCTTTCGGCGACGCGAAAGAAAGTTACTCGCCCGCCGGGGCGAAATCCCGGCACCCGCCGCCCGCAAGGTAAGCAAGCCCCGGATATCTAAGGCGACGCTGAACAAGTCCCCGCGATGGCGCGCGCCCTGGTGTGGGATGGGATGCAAGGCGCAAGCCGCAGCCATGGCCGCCGCCATGGCGAGGATTTGCAACGCCGCAGACCGCCCACAGCAGGGATGCGCGACACGCGAGGGGCTTGTTCAGCGTTGCCCTAAACAACAAACCCTAACCCCCCTGCGACCTAGCCCCCTCCCCCAACACCCACTCCCGAAACGCCGCAAACGCCGGCAGGTGCAGTCGATCCGCCCGGTAGCAGAGGTAATGCCCCTGGTCCACCGTGACCGGCTCGCCGCAGGGCAGGCGCAGCGTGCCTTCGGCCAGTTCGGCCTCCACCAGCACGCGCGGGACCAGGCCCAGGCCCAGGCCGCTCTGCACCGCCTGGATCAGCGCCGAGTACTGCGCAAAGCGCGGGCCGGCGGTGGTGTGGATCTCGGGCACGGCGTGCTGGGCGGCCCACTGGCGCCAGGCGGTGGGCGCGCCCTCGTGGTGCAGCAGGGTGTGGCCGACGATGTCGGCGGGCCGGGCGATGCGGTGGCCGCCGCCGAGCCGCGCCGGCGCGGCGATCAGCACGAATTCGCGGCCGGCGATGTACTCCGACACCACGCCGGGCCAGGCGTCGGAGCCGTAGCGGATGGCCGCGTCCACCCCGGCCGGGATGCCGTCGGTGGGCTCCAGGTGGCGGCTGAAGCTCAGGGTGACGTGGCGGCTCTGCTGGCTGAAGGCGGGCAGCCGCGGGATCAGCCACTTGGTGAGGAAGGTGGGCACGCTCGCCAGCGTGAGCAGGCCGGCGCCGGCGTCGCCCGAGCGGGCCTCGAAGGTGGCGGTCTCGATGGCGCGCAGGCCGCCGGCGATCTTCTGCCAGTAGACCCGGCCCTGGGGCGTGAGTTGCACGCCGCGGCCGCTCTTGCGCAGCAGCGGCCGGCCGATGAAGGACTCGAGCCCGGCGATCTGCTTGCTGACCGCGCTCACGGTGATGCACAGGGCGCCGGCGGCCAGGGTGATGCTCTCGTGGCGCGCCACGGCGTCGAAGGCCAGCAGTTCCTGGATGGTGGGGCAATCGCGCTTCATGGGCGGATTGTGTCGCAGCAGTGAAAAACACTTTCCTTCGGCTCAACATTGCTCATCCACTATTCATCCATGGCGCGCGCTGTGGTTCATAGAATTTGCGAGGCTTCACAACGGTGAGGCTGAAACTGGCGCATCTGGAAAGTATGAAATCCAGGCGCCCTCCCACACGGAGACGCAATTGATTCGTGGCGTTGCGCTGATCTACGGCCTGTACCTGCTGCTGCCCATTGCGCTGCTGCTGGTGGGCAGCGTGGGCGGCAACTGGACCAACAGCCTGCTGCCCAGCGGCGTCACCGGCCAGTGGTACGGGGACCTGTGGCAGGACGCGTCCTTCCGCAAGGCCTTCGCCAACAGCCTGCTGGTGGCGCTGTCGGCCTGCGCCATCAACACCGTGCTGGCGCTGCCGCTGGCCTATGCGCTGTACCACGGCGCGCGCCGCAGCGGCAGCCTGGCCGCGCGCATCGTCAGCGCCATGCCGGTGGCGGTGCCGGTGATCACGCTGGGCTTTGGCTACATGGTGGTGTTCAACACCGACTGGCTGCCCTGGCTGGGCACCATGCCGCTGCTGATCGCCGCGCATGCGGTGGCCACGCTGCCCTACCTCACCAACACCTTGCTGGCCGACCTGCGCCACCTGGGGCTGGACCGGCTGGAGCAGGCCGCGGCCACGCTCGGCGCCTCGGGCGCGCAGCGCTTCCTGGGCATCGTGCTGCCCAGCCTGCGGCAGAGCCTGATCAGCGGGCTGGTGATGGTGGCGGCGATCTCGGTCGGCGAATTCGGCCTGTCCAACCTGCTGGTGAGCTTCCAGAACCGCACCTATCCGATCGTGCTGCTGCAGGCCTTCTATGGCGCCACCGGCTTCGCCTGCGCCGCGACCGTGGTGCTGCTGGTGCTGGCGGGGGCGTCGGCCTTCCTGTCTTCTTCCCTGGTTCGACGCTCATGAGCGCCGCGCCGGGCCGCCCCAAGCAAGCTCGCACCGCAGTGCGAAGCGCGAAGGTATTTCCATGAGCCTCGTCCTGGACCACGTCTCCTACACCTACCCGGGCAGCACGCAGGGGCTGGAGGACGTATCGCTCGACGTGCGCACCGGCGAGCTGGTGGCGGTGATCGGGCCCAGCGGCTCGGGCAAGTCGACTCTGCTCAAGCTGGTGTCGGGGCTGGCCACCGGGCACCGCGGGCGCATCGCGCTGGATGGCGAAGACCTGTCGGCCAGGCCGGTGCACCAGCGCCACATCGGCATGGTGTTCCAGAGCTATGCGCTGTTCCCGCACCTGAGCGTGCTCGACAACGTGGCCTACGGCCTGAAGCTGCGCAAGGTGGCCGCCGATGCGCGCCACAAGCGCGCGCAGGAACTGCTCGACCTGGTCGGCCTGGGCGGCTTCGCGCAGCGCGGGGTGGCGCAGCTCTCCGGCGGGCAACAGCAGCGCGTGGCCCTGGCGCGTGCGTTGGCGATAGACCCGCGCGCGCTGCTGCTGGACGAGCCGCTGTCCGCGCTCGACGCCAGCGTGCGCGGCCACCTGCGCGACCAGATCCGCCAGATCCAGCAGCGCTTCAACGCCACCACCCTGCTGGTCACGCACGACCAGGAAGAGGCGCTGACCATGGCCGACCGCGTGGCCGTGCTGCAGGACGGCCGGCTGCTGCAGATCGCCGCCCCGCGCGAGATCTACGAGCGCCCGGCCAGCCGCGCGGTGGCGCGGTTCGTGGGCCTGTCCACCCTGCTGCCGGCCAGGGTCGTGGCGCAGGACCGCATCGACCTGGGCTTTGCCGAATGGTCCGCGCCCACCGGCACCCGCGCCGTGGGCGCCGCCGTGCATGCGCTGCTGCGGCCCGAGCATGTGCAGGCCGACCCGCCGGCGGGCGCGTTGAACCGGCTGGCGGGCAAGCCGGGCGCGCAGCGCTACTACGGCGCGCTGACCCGCTACGACTTCCACGTAACGGGGGCGGATGTGCCCTTCCTGGCCGAGTCGAGCGTGCCCGCCGCAGAAGCGATCGCCGTGGCGCCGGAGCAGGTCCGGCTGCTGGATCACTGACCCCCTGTCCCCAAGGAGAAACCTCATGTACCGCAGAACCCTGATCCACGCCGCCGGCGTCCTGCCGCTGGCAGCCGTCGCGGCCCGCACCGCCTTTGCCTTCGACGGCCCCGAGCTGTACGCGGGCGAGAAGGCGCTGTACGCCGAGGCGCAGAAGGAAGGCCTGTGCGTCTCCTTCGACACCGGCCCCGAGTGGGCCAACTGGAAGTCGCTGTTCCGCGACTTCAAGAAGCGCTACCCCGAGATCGAGCTGACCTACAACGACATCGGCTCGGCCGCCACCGTGGTCGCGCTGGAGAAAACCCGGCGCCGCCCGCAGGCCGACACCGCCTACTACTTCGCCGCCTCGGCTGTGGACGCGGCGAAGAAGGACCTGGTCGCGCCCTTCAAGCCGGTCAGCTTCGACAAGCTGCCGGCCGTGTTCAAGGAGGCCGAAGGCCGCTGGTTCACCATCCACACGCTCAACATCGCCTTCCTGGTCAACAGGAAGCTGGTGAAGAACGTGCCCACCAGCTGGGCCGATCTGCTCAAGCCCGAGTTCAGGAGCAGCGTGGTCTACCTCGACCCGCGCTCCACCGGCATCGGCCAGGTGCTGACCTTTGCCGCGGCCTACGCCAACGGCGGCGACGTCGACAACATCAAGCCCGGCACCGACTACCTGGGCCGGCTGCACGCCGCCGGCAACGTGCTGCGCGTGGAAGGCACCACGCCCTACGCCAAGTTCCTCAAGGGCGAGATCCCGGTCTGGATCAGCTACGAGAACGACGGCCTCAAGGCCAAGTACGCGGACGGCATGGGCGATGCGGCCGAGGTCGTCATCCCCAAGGACGCTAGCGTGGCCGCGCCCTACGCCATCAGCCTGGTGAAGAACGGCCCCAACCCCAACGCCGGCAAGCTCTGGCTCAACTTCATCATGAGCGAGGCCGGGCAGTCGCTGTTCGCGCAAGGCTTCGTGCGGCCCGCCGTGCCGGGCACGCCGCTGGCGCCCGACGTCGCCGCCAGGATGCCGCCGGCGCCGCAGGTGCGCCCGCTCGACGTGGTCAAGGCGTCCGAGCGCAAGGCCGAGATCGACAAACTCTGGGCGCAGGCTGCCCTGGGAAGATGATGGGCGGCCCCAGGCTTCGCGCACTGCGTCTCGCTGCGCCAACCCCCTTGCCGGGGGCGCATCCGGCGGCCCGGCAAAGCCGGTTCCGCGCATGTCCTGGCATGGCCTGCTGCGCGGCCTTCGGTACCTGCCGATCGAATGTGCCGCGGGTGGCGCGCAGCGCCATGGAGAACTGATATGCGACGCTTCGGCGCCTGGCCCGCATGGGCCTTCATGGCGCTTTTCTTTGCGGCACCGCTGGCCGCATTGCTGCCCGAGGCCTTTGCCGACGGCGGCAGCGCCTTTGGCCGCCTGTTCGGCAACCCGCTGTTCCTGGGCGCGCTGCGCAACACGCTGGTGCTGGGCCTGGTCGCGGGCGCGTTGTCGGCCCTGGTCGGCACCTGCATCGCCATCGAACTGGCGCGCCAGCCGGCGCGGCGGCGCCAGTGGATGATGACCCTGCTCGGCCTGCCGCTGGCCTTCTCGGGGCTGGTGATCGCCTACGGCTTCATCCTGGCCTTCGGCCGCGCCGGCTTCGTCACGCAACTGCTGGCCGGCCTTGGCGCCGACCCGGCCGCGGTCGGGAGCTGGATCTACAGCGTGTCGGGCCTGGCCTTCGCCTATGCCTACTACCTGATCCCGCGCGTGGCGCTGTCGCTCTACCCGGTGTTCGCCAACTTCGACGAGCGCCCGCTGCTGGCCGCGCGCACGCTGGGCGCCTCGCGCCTGCGCGCATTCTGGGACACGGTGGTGCCCGAGGTCGCGCCCTCGGTGCTGTCCAGCGCCTGCCTGGTGGCCGCGCTGGCCATGGGCACCTACGGCACCGCGCTGGCGCTGGTGGGCACCCAGCTCAACATCCTGCCGCTGATGCTGCTCGCGCAGGTCAGCGACGGGGGATCGGATTTTGCTTTGGCAGCGGCCTTGTCGCTGGTGCTGATGGTGCTGTGTGTGATCGTCATGGGAGCAGGGGATGTTGTTACGCGCAAGCGCGAACGTGGCGCTGTCGGCGCCGGTCATTGAGGCGCTGCAGCGCCTGGCGCACAGGCAGCGCGGCCCGCAGCGCCACCGCCAGCCGGTGGCCCTGATCGGCCCTGGCGACGGCGGCGCGCGCGAGTGCGAGGCCGCCTACTCCGTGGCCTATGCGCTGGCCTGCGCCGGCATGGCCATCGTCTGCGGCGGGCGCGGCGGCGTCATGGCCGCGGCCGCGCGCGGCGCCACCGAGGCCGGCGGCGTGGCCGTGGGCCTGCTGCCCGAGGAAGACGCCAGCGCCGCCAACGAATGGCTGAGCGTGGCCCTCCCCACCGGCATGGGCGAAATGCGCAACGCCCTGGTCGCGCGCAGCGGCGCCTGCATCGTCGCCGTGGGCGGCAACATGGGCACGCTGTCGGAAATGGCCATGGGCCTGAAGTGGGGCAAGCCGGTCTTCGTGCTGCACGGCGACATCGCGCTGCCGGGGGCGCACGTGGCGCGGGACGTGGAGCACCTGCTGGCGCTGGTGCTGCAGTGCCTGCTGGAGCCTGAGCCTGCCTGAATCCTGGTAAAAATGGCTTGCAGCCCAGGTAATATGTGGGCTTGTAGCTATATTATTAATAGCACTCAGCGCTGCCCGCGAACCCGCGCGTTGAGCTGCCGCGCGATGCGCTGCGCGTGCTCGCCCATGGCCTGTGCGATCCGCGGCACCTGCTCCCCGGTCAGGCGGTCGCGGATGGCGGTCACGGCCAGGCCGGCCACCGTGCGGCCGTCGGCGGTGCAGATCGGCACCGCCAGCGCGCAGGTGCCCGGCACCACGCCCGGCGCGGCATAGGCATGGCCGCGCACGCGGGCCAGCGCGGCGCGCTGCAGCAGTTGCGCCGGCTCCAGGCGCAGCGCCCGCAGGCGGCGCGCGTTGCGGCGCACCACGGCCTGCGCCTCGTCGAAGGGCAGGCCGGCCAGCAGCACCAGGCCGCTCACGCCCACGCCCAGCGGGCGGCGCGCGCCGATCTCGATCGACAGCACCTTGATCGGGTAGCTGCCGGGCTGGCGGTCCAGGCAGACCGAATCGTCGCCGTTGCGGATGGTGAGGAAAGTGGTGTCGCCCAGGGTCTGGCTCAGCTCGCGCAGGTGCGGCTCGGCGATGGCGCGGATCGGAAAGCGCGCCGAGCGCGCCAGGCCCAGCAGCGACATCTCGCGCCCGATCAGGTAGCGCCGCGTGGCCGCGTCCTGCTCGGCCGCGCCTTCTTCCACCAGCACGCGCAGGATGCGGTGCGCGGTGGGGCGGTTCAGTCCGGTGGCATTGGCCACGTCCACCAGGCGCACGCCGTGCTCCTGCCCCGCCGCGACGATGCGCAGCACCGCCAGCGCGCGCCGGATGCTCTGCGCGCCGCCGGTGGGCGAGGCGGCCTCTGCGCTCAACCGGCGGTCTCCGGCAGCACCGACTTGGGCGTCTGCCGCATGCCGCGCAGCGTGACGATCTCGCCCAGCGTGGCGTAGTTCGGGCCGCCGATGCGGCATACGGGGTCCAGCGCGCGGGTGTCGATCTTGCCGTCGTGCAGCAGGCCTTCGCGCACGTGGAAGCGCAGCACCTCGCCGACGATGAACTCCGCGCCGGTGTCGCCGAACGGAATCACCTGCTGCAGCCGGCATTCCATGCTGACCGGCGCATCGGCCAGGCGCGGCACGCGCAGGGTCTCGGAGGGCAGGGTGCCCAGGCCCAGCAGCTCGGCCTCGCTCACGTCGGGCGCATGTTCGGCGCTGCTTTCGTGGATGGCGAGCATCTGCGAGCCTTCGCCGATGTTCACCACGAACTCGCCCAGCGCATGGATGTTGGCGCCGGTGTCCTTGCGCTGTCCGGCCTTGCGGCCGACGTTCACGCCCAGCAGCGGTGGCTTGTTGGAGAGGAAGGTGAAGCACGAGAACGGCGCGAGGTTGACCACGCCCATGGGCGAGAGCGTGGTGATCCAGGCAATGGGGCGCGGCACCACGATGCCGCTCATGAGGCGGTAGGTGGCTTCGGGGCTCAGGCTGCGGGCGTCGATGGACATGGCGGTGGGCGGTTTCGGTGCAGGACGGCCATTGTGTGCAGCGCGGGTGCGGCGCGCCGCGGCCCGTCTTCCATAAATGTCCACATCATGGAACAAAAGGAATCTATTGCATTGCAGCATATGGTCTGCGCTCCGTAGAGTCGGACACCGGTCGCAGGCTGCATGCGTGGCTTCTTCCGACACCAGGAGACAAGACTTGAAACTGCACGCCATTCCCTGCGCGGCCGCGCTCGTCGCCGCCCTCGCATCCCTTGCACCCGGCATCGCGGGGGCGCAGGCCGCCTGGCCCGACAAGCCGGTGCGCCTGGTGCTGCCCTATCCGCCCGGCGGCAACGTGGATGGCGCCGCGCGCATCATCAGCGAGCAGCTGCAGGCGCAGTTCAAGCAGGCGTTCATCGTCGACAACCGGCCGGGCGCCGGCGGCATGATCGCCGGCGAATACGTGGCCAAGGCGGTGCCGGACGGCTACACCTTCTTCATGGGCGCCAACGGGCCGATCCTGTTCTCGCCGGTCATCTTCAAGCGCAATGTCTATGACTGGAAGAAGGACTTCGTGCCGGTGGGCTCGGTCTCGTTCACGCCGCTGGTACTGCAGGTCCACCCGTCCACGCCCTACAAGACCATCGGCGAGCTGATCGCCGCCGGCAAGAAGCCCGGCAACCACCTGACCATGGCCTCGCCCGGCGCCGGCACCACCAACCACCTGGTGAGCGAGTACCTGCAGCGCGAGAGCGGCGCCCAGTGGACCACCGTGCACTACAAGGGCAATGCCCCGGCCACCACCGACCTGCTCGGCGGCCAGGTCCAGTTCAACTTCGACCAGCTCTCCGTCGCGCAGCCTTTCATCCAGCAGGGCCGCACGCGTGCGCTGGCCGTCACCTCCGCGCGCCGCGTGCCGCAACTGCCGGACGTGCCGACGCTGCAGGAGGCCGGCTTCAAGGATTTCGAGGCCGAGACCTTCACCGGCATCCTCGCGCCCCGGGGCACGCCGCCGGACATCGTGCTGCGCTTCTCCGCTGCGCTGCAGAAGATCCTGGCCGACAAGGCGGTGCAGGAGAGGTTCCAGATCCTCGGCGCCGAGGCGCGCGGCATGACGCCCGAGCAGTTCACCCAGTTCCTCACGAAAGAAGACCAGCGATGGATTCCGATCATCAAGCAGGCCAACATCACGGCCGAGTAACGCCGGGCCGTGCCGCGCCGGCGCGCCGCACCAGCATCTACATCGAGGGCTTCGGCCACAAGAACCCGATCCCGGCGGCCTGCCGCATCGGGCCGCTGGTCGAGAGCGGCAGCGTGCTGGGCACCGACCCGGCCACCGGCAAGCCGGCCGACACCATCGAGGCGCAGTGCCGCTTCATGCTCGACAACGTGCGCTGCATCGTCGAAGCCGCCGGCGGCAACACCGGCGATATCGTCAAGCTCACCGTCTGGATGAAGGATCGCAGCCAGCGCCCCGCGCTCAACGTGCCCTGGCTGGAGATGTTCCCCGACCCCGCATCGCGCCCCGCGCGCCACGCCATCGTGGCGCCCGGGCTTGACGGGGGAAAGCTCATCGAATGCAGCTTCACGGCGTACATCGACTAACCGCCAGGCTCCGCACTCTGTGTCTTCGCCAACCCCCTTGCAGGGGGCGATGCCGGCGGACCGGCAAAGCAGGATCCGCGGTATCCCGCGGTAGGACCGGGGCGTATCCCCACGTTCATTGAAGAATTCCATGCCTGAATACCTTCCCTTCGACCCCCATCCGCGCGCGCCGGTGCCGCTGCCGCCGGCCCTGTCCTGCGACAGCCAGTTCCACGTCTTCGGCCCGCGCGCCCAGTACCCGGTGCGCGAAGGCGCGGCCTACGAGATGCCCAACGCCACCTGGCAGGTCGCGCGGCAACTGCATGCCACCTTGGGCATCCAGCGCGGCGTGATCGTGCAGGCCACCACCTATGGCGCCGACCACACGGTGGTACTCGATGCGCTGGCGGGCCTCAATGGCGATGGCCCGCGCCGCTACATGGCCTGCGCCAATGCCGCCGTGCTGATCGAGCGCGACGACGCCTACCTGCAGCAGTTGCACGACGCCGGCGTGCGCGGCGCGCGCTTCACGCGCGGCGGCCTGGGCATCAGCTTCTCGGCCGCAGAGCAGGCGCGCGCCTTTGCCCGCGTGAAGGAACTGGGCTGGTACATCAAGGTGCAGCCCGAGCCCTCCGGCATGGCGGAGCAGCTCGACGCGTTCGAGGCGCTCGACGTGCCGGTGCTGCTGGACCACATGGGCCGTGCCGACCCGACGCTCGGCGACGCCGACCCCACGCTGGCGCGCATCCTGGAACTGTTCCAGCGCGGCAACTTCTGGGTGATGCTGTCGCTGTCCGAAAAAATCTCCCGGGCCGGCGCGCCCTGGGACGACGTGGTGCCGCTAGCGCAACGCCTGATCGCCGCCGCGCCCGATCGCTGCGTCTGGGGCAGCGACTGGCCGCACCCGGTGTCGGTCAAGCAGCCGCCCAATGAAGGCGCGCTGCTGGAACTGCTCTACCGCTTCGCGCCCGACGCCGCCACACGGCAGAGGATCCTCGTCGACAACCCCGCCCGCTTCTTCGGATTCGATCCCGCATGAAACTCGTCAGCTTCCTTCACGCCGGCCGCCCCTGCTGGGGCGCCGCCACCGATGCCGGCATCGTCGACCTGGGCCGGCGCCTGCCGCAGTTCGGATCGGTCACGGCCTTTCTGGAAGGCGGCGACGCCGCGCTGCAGCAGGCGCGTGCCGTCCTGCACGGTGCCGCGCCCGACCATGCGCTGGACGGGGTGCGACTGCAACTGCCCATTCCCGCGCCCCGCAAGATCTTCTGCATCGGCGTGAACTACGCACACCGCAACGCCGAGTACAAGGACGGCAGCGACCTGCCCAAGTACCCGAGCATCTTCATGCGCGTGCCGGATTCGTTCGTGGGCCACGGCAGCGCCCTGCTGCAGCCGCATGAGTCGCAGCAGCTCGACTATGAAGGCGAGATCGGCATGGTCATCGGCCGCGGTGGCCGGCGCATCGCGCGCGAGCATGCGTTGCACCACATCGCCGGCCTGACCTGCATCAACGAGGGCACCATCCGCGACTGGGTGCATCACGCCAAGTTCAACGTCACGCAGGGCAAGAACTTCCACGCCTCGGGCGCCATCGGCCCGTGGCTCGTCACCGCCGACGAGTTCCCGCAGGGCTACGGCGCGCTGCGCGTGCAGACCCGCGTGAACGGCGAGGCGCGGCAGGACGGCAACACCGCGCACCTGATGTTCGACTTCGCCTACCTCATCGCCTACCTGTCGACCTTCACCACGCTGGAGGCCGGCGACGTCATCGCCACCGGCACGCCGACCGGCGCCGGCATCCGCTTCGATCCGCCCAGGTTCCTGCGGCCGGGCGACGTGGTCGAGGTGGAGGTGAGCGGCGTCGGCATCCTGCGCAACATGGTGGAGCAGGAGCCATGAAACTGACCGCTGCCCAGATCGAGCGCGCCGCGCAGCAACTGGAGGAGGCCGAGCGCAGCCGCGTCGCCTGCCGCCAGTTCTCGCTGGAGCACCCGGGCATGACCATGGACGACGCCTACGCCGTGCAGCACGCCTGGATGCAGTTGAAGCAGCGCAATGGCCGGCGCGTGAAGGGTCACAAGATCGGCCTCACCTCGAAGGCCATGCAGCGCGCGGTGAAGATCGACGAGCCCGACTTCGGCACGCTGCTGGACGACATGTTCTACCGCGACGGCGCGGTGATCCCGTCTGCGCGCTTCCTGCAACTGAAGATCGAAGCCGAGCTGGCCTTCGTGCTCGACAAGCCCTTGTCCGGCCCCGATTGCACGCTGTTCGACGTGCTCGACGCCACGGCCTATGTCACGCCGGCGCTGGAGATCCTCGACGCTCGCATCCAGCGCGTGGACGCCGCCACCGGCCGCAGCCGCACCGTGCTCGACACCATCTCGGACAACGCCGCCAACGCCGCGCTGGTGCTGGGCGGCCGCGCCTTCAAGCCGAACCTGATCGACGCCGACATGCGCCGCATCGGCGCCATCGTCAGCAGGAACGGCGAGGTCGAGGAAACCGGCCTGGCCGCCGGCGTGCTCAACCACCCGGCCTACGGCATCGCCTGGCTGGCCAACCGCCTGCACCGCCACGGCGTGACGCTGCAGGCCGGCGAGGTGGTGCTGGCCGGCTCCTTCATCCGGCCCATCGACGTGCAGAAGGGCGACACCATCGTGGCGGACTATGGCGAGTTCGGCACCGTCTCTTGTTGCTTTGGCTGACCCCCAGGCTACGCGCTTCGCGGCTTCGCCAACCCCCTTTCAGGGGACACATCCAGCGGCTTGGCAAAGCCTGCTCCGCGGCCTTTGGTGTCTTTGTCTCGCATGCGCTGCCGGTGATGCGCGGCACCGTGGGAAACTGCTGATGGCAAATCCGAAATATCTTTCCCTCCATGCCCACACCCAACACCTTCAAACGCGCCCTCGCCGCCGGCACGCCGCAGATCGGCATCTGGTCCACGCTGCCCTCGCCCTATGTGTCCGAGCTGATCGCCGGCGCGGGCTATGACTGGGTGCTGCTCGACACCGAGCACACGCCCAGCGACGTGCCGCTGATGCTGCAGCAGTTGCAGGCGGTGGACGCCGAGCCGGCGCGCCGCAGCGCGGCGGTGGTGCGGCCGGCGTGGAACGATCCGGTGCTGATCAAGCGCTACCTCGACATCGGCGCGCAGAGCCTGCTGCTGCCCTTCGTGCAGACGGCCGACGAGGCGCGCGCCGCGGTCGCGGCCATGCGCTATGCGCCGCGCGGCGTGCGCGGCATGGGCGGCTCGACGCGGGCCTCGCGCTTCGGGCGCGACGCGGCCTACGTCCGCGAGGCCGAGCGCGAGCTGTGCCTGCTGGTGCAGGTGGAGACGCGCGAGGCGCTGGAGCGCATCGAGGCCATCGCCGGCGTGGACGGCGTGGACGGCGTCTTCATCGGCCCGGCCGACCTGTCGGCCAGCATGGGCCACCCGGGCAACCCGACGCACCCCGAGGTGCGCGCCGCCATCGACGACGCCATCCGCCGCATCCGTGCCTGCGGCAAGGCGCCGGGCATCCTGATGGTGGACGAGGCGCGCGCGCGCGAATGCCTGGCCCAGGGCGCGCTGTTCGTCGCGGTGGCCATGGACTTGCTGCTGCTGCGCAATGCGGCCGATGCGGTGGCGGCGAAGTTCAAGGCCGGCGCCGCCGCCAGCGCCGCCGGCGGCAGCTACTGACCGGGCGTGGCCGCCGCCACGCGCGGCCGGCGGTTCACCAGCACGATGCCCGCGGCCACCAGCGCCAGCGCGGTGACGAAGCCCAGGGTCACCGGCTCGTGCAGCCACAGCGCGCCGGTCAGCAGCGCGAACACCGGCGTCAGGAAGACGAACACCGACAGCCGCGTGGCCGGGTAGTGCGCCAGCATCCACATCCAGGCCAGGTAGCTCAGGAAGGCGCCCACCAGCGCCTGAAGCGCGAGCGAGCCCAGCGCGAAGGCGCTGAAGTTCCAGCGCCAGCTCTCGCCCAGCAGCAGCGACACCAGCGGCAGCAGCAGCGCCGACACGCCCACCTGGTAGAACAACTGCTTCTCCGGCGCCAGCCGGCCGACCGGCGTGGCGCGGATCACCACCGTGGTCAGCGCCCACAGCAGCCCGGCCAGCAGGCCCAGCAGGTCGCCCAGCCACTGGCGCGGCAGCGGCGCGGCGCCGCCGTCGCCCAGCGCCAGCAGCACCCCGGTGAAGGCGCAGGCCAGCCCGATCCACTGCGCGCCGCGCAGCCGCTCGCCGGGCACGAAGCGCGGCAGCAGCACGGCCAGCCAGAACGGCGCGGCATACAGAAACACGGTCAGCCGCGATGCATGGGTGAACTGCAAGCCGGCGTAGATGCAGATGAATTCGCCCGCGAACAGCGCGCCGGCCAGCAGGCCGGTGGCCAGCGAGCCGTCGCGGCGCCACAGCGGCACCCCGCGCCACAGGCACCAGCCCCAGAGCAGCAGCAGCGCCACGCCAAAGCGCAGCGCCGCCTGGAACACCGGCGCCACCTCGGCCACCGTCGCCTTCACCAGCACCTGCTGGAACCCCCAGAACAGGCAGCAGGCCAGCAGCAGGGAGACGGCCAGGGTGTCGAGATGGGGGCGGCGCGGCAGGCTCATGGCGCGATTATCCGGCCCGGCCGTGCCGGCCCGCCTGTCCTGCGCCTGGGGGTTTTGCTATTAATACTATAGCTTCACGCCAGGATGCTGGCTGGGCTTTCGCCCTCTCGGGCCATGCGCGGCCCGCTGGAGCCACGCACCCGCAGCTCGCCTTCGAGCAGGATGCGGCGCGGGCCGCGCGCGGGCTCTGCCATGCGCTGCAGCAGCAGCTCGGCTGCGGTGCGGCCCAGGTCGTAGGTGGGCTGGGCGATCACGGTGACGCCGGGTTGCACCAGGGTGGTCCAGTCGTTGTCGTCGAAGCCGGCGAGCGCCACGTCGCGCGGCCAGGCCAGCCGCGCCGCCTGCATCGCCTGCACCGCGCCCAGCAGCAGCAGGCCGTTGGTGGCCAGCACCGCGTCGGGGCGCTGCGGCGCGCCCAGCAGGGCCTGCATCGCGGCCTGACCGGCTCCGGCGCTCGGGCGCAGCGGCACGGTCTGCGGCGCCAGGCCGGCGGCGCGCATGGCCTGCTCGTAGCCCTGCTGGCGCTCGCGCCCGGTGCTGCTGTGGGCGCCGGCCAGCGCCACGATGCGGCGGTGGCCCTGCGCCAGCAGGTGCTCGGCCAGGCGCTGCGCGGCGGCGGCGTTGTCCAGCGTCACGGCGTCGGCTGGCAGGGCCTCGGGCGCGCGGTCGATCAGCACCACCGGCGAGGCCGGGCGCGGCCCGCTCGCCAGGCGCTTCAGGCCCTCGGGCGTGGCCGACAGGATCACGCCGCTGGCCTGCTCGTCGGCCATCAGCGCCAGGTAGGCGCGCTCCTTGGCCGGGTCTTCGTCCGAGTTGCACAGGATCACGCGCAGGCCGTGCTGGTAGGCCATGTCTTCCACCGCGCGGCTGATGTCGGTGAAGAACGGGTTGCGGATGTCCGAGACGATCAGCCCGATCAGCGAGGCGCGCTGCTGCCGCAGCCGGCGCGCCGCCAGGTTGGGGCGGTAGTCCAGCGCCGCGATCACCTGCTGCACCCGCGCGCGCAGCGCCGGCCGCACGGCCTCGGGCTGGCTCAGGACGCGGGAGACGGTGGTGGTGGAGACGCCGGCCTCGCGGGCGACGTCCTTGATGCTGGCCACGGAAGATCCTGTCGAAAGGGCTGGAGAGTCGGCATGATGCCATGCAGGAATGCAATCGATACCAGAATTCATGCCCCGAAAATAAGGGTTTTCCCGAACCGGCAATCATGCGCTGAAGCCATAAATTCCAATGAAATCAAGGGTTTGTGAGAATGCGATCGGCCGGCTCCCGGTTGCAAGCGCCAAAGTAGCCGCTTAAAATTTTGGTATCGATACCAAATCCGGCGCACCGCGTGCTGGAGCGTTTCCAGGAGACAACCCATGGTCACCCCCGTCGAGGTCCGGCTCGCCGCCGCCCCCACCGACCGCGACGACGCGGTCCGCGCCGCCGGCGTCCTGCTGGTGCAGGCCGGCTTCGCCGCTCCCGCCTATGTGGAGAGCCTGCTGCGGCGCGAGCGCAGCGCCACCACCTTCCTCGGCCAGGGCCTGGCGATCCCGCACGGCATGGTGGAGGACAAGCACCTGGTGCGGCGCACCGGCCTGGCCGTCCTGCAGGTGCCGGGCGGCGTGCCCTGGGGCGACGACGGCCAGCGCGCGCACCTGGTGGTGGCGATTGCCGCCGCGTCGGACGAGCACATCGCGCTGCTGCGCCGCCTCACCCGCCTGATGCGCGACGACGCGCGCCTGCAGGCGCTGGGCCGGACCACCGATGCCGCCGAGATCGTGCGCGCGCTGACCGGCGAAGACGCCGCGCCCGCCGCGCCCGCGCTGGCGGACTTCGCGCTGGCGCAAGAATTGACACTGGACTACCCCAACGGCCTGCACGCCCGCCCCGCGGCGCAGTGGGCGCAGACTGCCGCGCGCTTCAACGCCGCGCTGCGCGTGCGCCATGGCCACGCCGTGGCCGACGCCCGCAGCGTGGCCGAGCTGCTGGGCCTGGGCGCCAGCCGCGGCGCCGCGTTGCGCCTGTCCGCCCAGGGGGACGACGCCCAGGCCGCGCTGGCCGCGCTGCGCGAGACCATCGAGCGCCTGGGCGCAGAGGAAACCCGCCAGGCCGAGCGCGCCGCGCTGCGCCAGGCGCAGGCCCAGGGCCTGGGGCGCGAGCTGGGCGACTGGCGGCCCGAGGCCGGGCGCACGATCACCGGCATCGCCGCCAGCCCGGGACTGGTGATCGGCACCATCGCCGCGGCCACGCCGCCGCGCCTGGAGGCGGCGGACCGCCCCGGCGACATCGCCGCCGAAGCCGTCGCGCTGGACCATGCCCTGTGCGCCGCGCAGGACCGGCTCGAAGCCCTGGCCGCCCAGGCGCGCGAGCGCGGCGCAACGGAGCAGGCCGGCGTCTTCAGCGCCCACGCCGGCCTGCTCGGCGATGCCGAGTTGCTGCGCGAGACCTCGCGCCGCGTCGTGCAGGGCCATGCCGCGGCCTGGTCCTGGCAGCAGGCGCTGGCCGCGCGCGTGGCCGCCCAGCAGGCCCAGCCCGACCCGCTGCTGGCCGCGCGCGCGGCCGATCTGCAGGATGCCGGCGAGCGTGTGCTGCGCCACCTGCTCGGCCAGCCCGAGGCCGCGCAACTGGCGCTGCCGGCCGACAGCATCCTGGTGGCGGACGATCTGGCGCCTTCGGTCACGGCCCAGCTCGACACCACGCGCGTGAAAGGCTTTTGCACCGCGCGCGGCGGCCCCACCGCGCACACGGCCATCCTGGCGCGCGCGCTGGGCCTGCCCGCCGTGGTCGCGGCCGGCCCGGCGGCCGAAGCCCTGGTGCCCGGCACCCGCGCCATCCTCGACGGCTACCGCGGCCGCCTCTACCTGGCGCCGACCGACGCCGCGCTGGAGCAGGCGCGGGCCCTGATCGCGCGCCTGGCCGAGCGCCAGGCCGCGGAGGCCGCCAGCCGCCGCGCGCCGGCCGTCACCACCGACGGCCACCGCATCGAGATCGCCGCCAACGCCAACCGCGCCGACCAGGCGCGCGCCGCGCTGGAGGCCGGCGCCGAGGGCGTGGGCCTGATGCGCACCGAATTCCTGTTCCTGGAGCGCGACCACGTGCCCGACGAGCAGGCGCAGTACGCCGTCTACCGCGCCATGGTCGAGGCGCTGGGCGGCCAGCCGCTGGTGGTGCGCACGCTGGACATCGGCGGCGACAAGCACGTGCCCTACCTGGGCCTGCCGCATGAGGAAAACCCCTTCCTCGGCGTGCGCGGCGCGCGCCTGTGCCTGCTGCGCGACGATCTGTTCATGCCGCAATTGCGCGCGCTCTACCGCGCCGCGCGGCACGGCCCGCTGTCCATCATGTTCCCCATGGCCAGCACCATGGAAGAGGTGCATGCGCTGCGCGCCCGCGCCGAGGCCGCGCGCCAGGCGGTGGACGGGCCGGTGCTGCCGCTGGGCATCATGATCGAGGTGCCGTCGGCCGCCGCCATGGCCGACCGGCTCGCCGCGCAGGTGGACTTCTTCTCCATCGGCACCAACGACCTCACCCAGTACACCCTGGCGGTGGACCGCCAGCACCCGGACCTGGCCACCATGGCCGACAGCCTGCACCCGGCCGTGCTGCGCCTGGTGGCGCAGACCGTGGCCGGCGCGCGCAGGCATGGCCGCTGGGTCGGCGTCTGCGGCGGTCTGGCCGGCGAGCCATTGGGCGCGGCGCTGCTGGCCGGGCTCGGCGTGGACGAACTGAGCATGAGCACCGGCGACCTCGGCACCATCAAGGCCCTGCTGCGCCGCCATTCGCTGTCCGAACTGCAGGCCCTGGCGCGGCGCGCGCTGGACTGCGACGACGCCGACGCGGTGCGCGCGCTGGGCGCCGAACTACGCACGGAGGCCGCGGCATGAACAAGGTGCTGACCCTCACCCTCAACCCCGCGATCGACCTGACGGTGCGCCTCGATGCGCTCGTTCCCGGCGCCGTGCACCGCGCGCGCGGCCAGCAACTGGAGGCCGGCGGCAAGGGTGTGGGCGTGGCCTCGGTGCTGGCCGGCCTGGGCGTGCCGGTGGCGGCCGCCGGCTGGCTGGGCGCGGACAACGCCGCGCTGTTCGAGGCCGCCTTCGCCGCGCGCGGCATCGCCGACCGCATGGTGCGCGTGCCCGGCGCCACCCGCACCAACCTCAAGCTGGCCGACGCCGCGCGCGGCGACAGCACCGACGTCAACCTGCCCGGCATCGCGCTCGACGCGCCGGCGCTGGCGCAGGCCACGGCGCAACTGCGCGCGGTGCTGCGCGCGCAACTGGCGCCGGGCGACTGGTGCGTGCTGGCCGGCAGCCTGCCGCCGGGTGTTGGCGCGGACCTGTACCTGCAACTGGCGCAGGACGTGGCCGCCTGTGGCGCCCATCTGGTGCTGGACACCGGCGGCGCGCTGCTGGGCCAGGTTCTGGACGGCCTGCGCCGCGCCGCGCCGCAGGCGCTGCCGGCCTTTCTGAAACCGAACCGCGCGGAGCTGGAGGAGTTCGCTGGCCGTCCGCTCGGCGACGTGCCGGCACTCGCCCGCGCGGCCCAGGGCCTGTGCGCGCTGGGCGTGCGGCAGGTGGTGGTATCGCTCGGCGCCGACGGCGCGGCGCTGGCCGGCGCCGGCGGCCTTTGGCACGCCACGCCGCCGAAGGTGCCCGTCGCCACCACCGTGGGCGCGGGCGATGCGCTGGTGGCCGGCACCCTGGCCGCCTTCTGCGAAGGCCGGGGCTTTCCCGAGGCCGCCGTGTTCGGCATGGCCTGCGCGGCCGCCCGGGTGCAGCGCATCGCGGCCACGCTGCCGCCGCGCGCGGCCATCGACACGCTCGCCGGGCAGGTCCGGCTGAGCCCGCTGTAATCCAGGAGACGACACCATGGCCCATCTCATCGCCATCGCCGCCAGCCAGGCCGGACCGGCGCACAGCTTCATGATCGGCGAGGCGCTGGCCGCCGCCGCCCGCCGCGCCGGCCACACGCTGGCCGTGCAGACCCGCAGCCGCCTGGGCACGCGGGGCGAGCTGGACCCGGCGCAGCCCGCCGCGGCCGTCATCCTGGTGGCCGATGCGCCGTTCGACCGCAGCGCGCTGCCCCCGGGGCGCGTGCTGGAGGCCACCGCCGCCGAAGTGTTCGCCGACGCCGAGGGCGTGCTGGCCCGCGCGCTGCGGGCCGCGCCCGCCGCCGCCGCGCCCTTGCGCATCGTCGCCATCACCTCCTGCCCGACCGGCGTAGCCCACACCTTCATGGCCGCCGAGGCGCTGGAGCAGGGCGCGCAGGTGCTGGGCCACACGATCCGGGTCGAGACGCAGGGCTCGGTCGGCGCGCAGAACGCGCTTACGCCGGCCGAGATCGCCGCCGCCGACCTGGTGCTGATCGCGGCCGACACGCAGGTCGACCGCGCGCGCTTTGCCGGCAAGCGGCTCTACGCCACCGGCACCAAGGCCGCGATCCACGACGCGGCCGCGGTGTTCGCCCGCGCGCAGGCAGAGGCCTCGGTGCATGGCGCCGCCGCCTCCTCCTCGGCCGCCGCCGCCGCGCCGGCCAAGGCTGCCTCCAGCGGCCCGTACAAGCACCTGATGACCGGCGTGTCCTTCATGCTGCCCTTCGTCGTGGCCGGCGGCCTGCTGATCGCGCTGGCCTTCGCGCTCGGCGGCATCTACGTGTATGACGACGCGCACCAGGGCACGCTGGGCTGGACGCTGTTCCAGATCGGCGCCAAGGCCGGCTTCGTGCTGATGCTGCCGGCGCTGGCGGGCTACATCGCGTTTTCCATCGCCGACCGGCCCGGCATCGCGCCCGGCATGATCGGCGGGCTGCTCGCGGGCACGGTCGGCGCGGGCTTCCTGGGCGCCATCGCGGCGGGGTTCATCGCCGGCTACGCGGTGCGCTGGCTCAACCGCTGGATCCGCCTGCCGCGCACCCTCGACGGCTTGAAGCCCGTGCTGCTGCTGCCGCTGCTGGGCACGCTGGTGGTGGGCGTGCTGATGATGATGCTCATCGGCAAGCCGATGGCCGGCCTCATGGCCGCGCTGACCGAGTTCCTCAAGGGCCTGCAGACCGGCAGCGCCGTGCTGCTGGGCGTGATCCTCGGCGCGATGATGGCCTTCGACATGGGCGGGCCGGTCAACAAGGCGGCCTACGTGTTCTCCACCACGCTGATCGCCAGCGGCGTCGCCAACCCCATGGCCGCCACCATGGCCGCGGGCATGGTGCCGCCGCTGGGCATCGCGCTGGCCTGCTGGGTGTTCCGCAGCCGCTTCAGCGCGGAAGACCGCGAGGCCTCCAAGGCGGTCGCGGTGCTGGGCCTGGCCTTCATCACCGAGGGCGCGATCCCCTTCGTCGCGCGCGACCCGCTGCGCGTGATCCCGGCCTGCGTGGCCGGCGCCGCCGTGGCCGGGGGCCTCTCCATGTTCTGGAACATCGGCCTGCAGGCGCCGCACGGCGGCGTGTTCGTGCTGGCGATCCCGAACGCGGTCAACCACGTGGTGCTGTACGCGCTGGCGATCGCCGCCGGCGCGGCGGTCACCTGCGCCGTGCTGGGCCTGCTCAAGAAGCGCCTGCCCGCGCGGTGAGCAGGTGTAAAGATCTCGGCCCCGGTGTACATGTCGGCATCGCCCTGCGGGACGCAAGGCCGCGCCAGGGGCGGCCTCGCGTGCGGTGGCGCCGGGCGGGGCCGCGCGGACCCGGGCATTAAACTCGCAGCCTTTCGAGTTCAGTATCCTCCATGGCCGACCATCCAGCGGGCAAGACCCGCGCCAGTTTCGATCTGAAGAGCGCTTCCCTGCCGCTGATTGCGGTCGTGCTGCGTACCGCAGACCTCGCCGCCCTCCAGGCGGAGCTGGAACGGCGCCTGTCCCAGGCGTCGGATTTCTTCGACCAGGACCCGGTGCTGGTGGACCTGACGCAGCTGCCGGCCGGCACGGACGTCGATTTCCCGGCGCTGGTGCGGCTGCTGCGCCGCATGCACGTGGTGCCGGTGGCGGTGCTGTCTCTTATACACATCTGTGAAAAGGGGGGGGGGGGGGGGGGGGGGGGGGGGGGGGGGGGGGGGGGGGGGGGGGGGGA
>NZ_JAELTO010000073.1 GCF_016428875.1 Xylophilus sp. ASV27 | reverse complement strand
CCCCCCCCCCCCCCCCCCCCCCCCCCCCCCCCCCCCCCCCCCCCCCCCCCCCTTTTAGATGTGTATAAGAGACAGCCCTCGGGCAGCGCGCTCCACAGCGGGCGGGCGTTGCTGGCCATGTGGGCGCGGCCTTCGGCGGTGGCCAGGTCACAGCCTTCGCGCGCGGCCTCCAGCAGGAAGCGGCTGAGCGGCACGGCGTCCGCCACATGCCGGGCAAAGGCCTCCTGGCCATGGGCGCGGATGAAGCTGTCCGGGTCGTGCTCGGCCGGCAGGAACAGGAACTTCACCGAGCGCGTGTCGCTGGCGAAGGGCAGGGCAGCGTCCAGCGCCTTGCGCGCCGCGCGCCGCCCGGCGGCGTCGCCGTCGAAGCTGAACACCACCGTGTCGGTGAAGCGGAACAGCTTCTGCACATGCTCCGTGGTGCAGGCGGTGCCCAGCGTGGCCACGGCATTGGGGAAGCCGAGCTGCGCCAGGGCCACCACGTCCATGTAGCCTTCGGTGACCAGCGCGTAGCCGTGCTCGCGCAGCGCGGCGCGGGCCTCGAACAGGCCGTACAGCTCGCGGCCCTTGCTGAACACCGGCGTCTCGGGCGAGTTGAGGTATTTGGGCTTCTCATCGCCCAGCACGCGGCCGCCGAAGCCTATGCATTCGCCCTTGATGTTGCGGATCGGGAACATCACCCGGTCACGGAAGCGGTCGTAGCGCTTGCGCTCGGACTCGGGCACGTCTTCGGACTCTTCGCCGACGATCACCAGGCCGCTTTCGGCCAGCAGCGGGTCGTCATAGGCCGGGAACGCGCTGGCCAGGGTGCGCCAGCCCGGCGGCGCGTAGCCCAGGCCGAAGCGCGCGGCCACCACGCCGGAGACGCCGCGCCCCTTCAGGTAGTCCACTGCGCGCGGCGACGCCTTCAGGTGTCTGCGGTAGGCGTCGCCCGCCTTCAGCAGCACGTCGGTCAGCGTGGCCTGCTTCTGGCGCTGGGCCGCGGCGCGGGCCTTGTCCTGGGGCGAGACGTCTTCGTCCGGAACTTCCAGCCCCATCTGCTGGGCCAGGTCGTGCACCGCCTCGACGAAGCTGGCGCCGGTGTGCTCCATCAGGAACTTGATCGCGTCGCCGCTCGCGCCGCAGCCGAAGCAATGGTAGAACTGCTTGGCCGGGCTGACCGAGAAGGAGGGCGACTTCTCTCCATGGAAAGGGCACAGCCCCATGAAGTTGGCGCCGCCCTTCTTCAACTGGACATGGCGGCCGACTACCTCGACCACGTCGGTGCGGGCGAGGAGTTCCTGGATGAACGACGAGGGGATGGTCACCTTCGGATTATCCGGTCAGGCCCGGATCACGCCGGCCCGGCCGTCCTCGACCACGAACCGCGCGAGGGTGGAGACGCCCGAATCCGCCCGCAGCGGGTCGTCCACCGCGCGCAGGGTGGTCTGCCAGCGCGTGGGGGTCAGGTCGACCAGCGCGTAGCCGCGCTTCTCGCAGTTGGCGAACAGCACCTGCGGATTGCGCTGCACCAGCGCATCGACCTTCTGCTGCGTGGTGCCCGAGAACGAGCTGATCGAGGTGCCGCAGAACTCGCTGGCGATCACCGGCGTGTCGTTGCGGCGGCTGTCGGCGTGCACGTTGCAGACGTAGTTCTGGTGGATGTCGCCGCCGATGAACACCGTATTGCGCGGGGCGTGGCGGGCAATGGAGCCCAGCAGCCGGCTGCGCGCGGCCGGGTAGCCGTCCCAGCAGTCGGTCGGCGTCGGGCCATGGCCGGGCGCGCCGTAGTGGCGCGGCGAGAACAGGGTCTGCTGCGTGACGACGCTCCAGCGCGTGGCGCCGTCGCGCGCGTCCTGCGCCAGGCCGGCGTCCAGCCAGGCCTCCTGTGGCCGGCCAAGCAGGCTGCGCGCCGGGTCCTCCAGGGCGGCGCAGGCGTCGGCCCGCACCGAGCCCTTGTCCGGCGTTCCTGGGGCGCGGCATGCCTGCAGATCGCGGAACTGGCGCGTATCCAGCACGTGGAAGCGCGCCAGGCGGCCGAAGGCATAGCGCTCGTGCACCCGCACGCCGTCGAGCTGCCCCAGGCCTGCCAGGCCATGCACCAGCGATGCGGCGCGCAGAGGCATGTGCTCGTAGAAGGCCTGGTAGGCGGCATTGCGCTGCTGCAGGAAGTCGGCCGGCGCGGCCATGCCGGTCAGGCCGGCATAGTCGTTCTCCACCTCGTGGTCGTCCCAGGTGACGATCCAGGGGCAGGCGCGGTGCGCGGCCTGCAGGTCCGGGTCGCTCCTGTGCAGGGCGTAGCGCTCGCGGTAGTCGGCCAGGCTCAGCGCGTGCCGCAGCGGCTGGCTGCGCGCCAGCGCCTGCTTCGGGTTGCGCGGCATGGCGTACTCATAGATGTAGTCGCCCAGGAACAGCACCAGGTCGGGCTGCTCGGCCGCCAGGTGGCGCCAGGCCGCGTAGTAGCCATGCTCCCAGCGCTGGCAGGAAGCAAAGCCGAAGCGCAGCCTGGCGGCCAGTCCCTCCGGCGCCGGCATGGTGCGGGCGCGGCCCACCGCGCTGACCGCGTCGCCCAGCATGAAGCGGTAGAGGTACCAGCGGTCCGGCGCCAGGCCCTGCACCTCCACGTGCACTGCGTGCGCCAGCTCGGGCAACGCCGGCGACTGGCCGCTGCGCACGATGCGCCGGAAAGCTTCGTCCTCGGCGATCTCCCAGCGCACCTGGTGCGCGCCCTGCAGCGCCTCGCCCGGCCCGGCCACGAGCCGCGTCCACAGCACGAAGCCCTCATGGTCGGGCGCGCCGCTGGCCACGCCCAGCGCAAACGGGTCGCTGCGCGGGCGCAGGGTGGCGGGGTGTGCCCAGCGCGGGAGGGCGCAAGCGCTACTGGCGGCGATCGCCAGTTGGAAGAGGTGGCGGCGGTGCATGGAAAGGTTTCGGCGGAAGGTGTGCTGCGCTCGGAACGGGCCCTGGAGCGTATCAACTGCCGCTGCTACCGGAAATGCAGCCGCCCTTCGGGGCGGCGAGTGACCTGCAGGAAGTCTGGACGCCGGAACCCATCCTCCGCTCCTCCGACGGTCCGTGTCGCGTGCCTGGGGAATGTGTGCGCAATGCGTTTCGATATGTGCCAGGAGGGAGTCAGAAGTTTTGTGTGCGGTGCACAACATGAGGACAGGGAGTATGAATGCCACGCCAGCTTGCGGTAGCGCGCCTTGCCCTTCTTGGTTTCCTTCATCTGCGGGTCGCGGGGGCATCAAGCTCGATGAGTCGTGGCGTTCTCCCATTTTGGAAGTCACATGCAAAAGTTTCGCTCCCGATAGCGCGCCTGAACCCGACTGCTCGAGGCCTGGGCTGCGGCGTTTTTTCAACCAGAGCGACATGCCTGCTTTCTCCATCCACTTCGACGGCAGCCACACCACGCCCGAGCGCATGACTGCGAGGGCGCAGGAGCTGGGCATTCCTGTGGAAGCGTTGATCCATCGCGCGATCGCAGAGCACCTCGGCGCTCGCTTTCTGCCGGTTGTCCCCGCATCTCGAGAGCCCACCAACCTCAGCGAGCTGTCCAGGCCCACGGTCTGCTGAAAAGCCCGCAGGGTTATGGCGTGTCATCATTCATTTCGCCCCCGCGCTGGCCCCGGCTGCGGCGTCTTATGGGCCGCGCCGCGCTTGGCGCATGCATCCGCATGCCGGGGCCAGAAATGATGACAAGCCCTCGCTCCTTTCAACCTGGCCTCTCGGGGCTGGAGTTTCCTTGCCTGCAATGAAACCCTCAGCAAGGGATACGTTTTTCGGGGGCAAGGTCAGCATGACCCGGCAAAAGAAAACCCCGCTATCTTTTGAATAGCGGGGTTTTATTTGCTGACTTGGTGCCGGAGAGATGAATCGAACACCCGACCTTCTCATTACGAATGAGCTGCTCTACCGACTGAGCTACACCGGCGTTAGCCAGAGATTATAGCGTGGCGTGGTAGCGGGTGAGGCGCTCCACCTCATTTTTTGATCCCAGCACCACGGCCACGCGCTGGTGCAGCTTGGTGGGGGGGATGTCCAGGATGCGCTGGCGGCCGTCGGTGGCGGCGCCGCCGGCCTGTTCGACGATCCAGCCCATGGGGTTGGCCTCGTACATCAGGCGCAGCTTGCCGGGCTTTTCGGGCTCGCGCTTGTCCCAGGGGTACATGAAGATGCCGCCGCGGGTCAGGATGCGGTGCACGTCGGCGACCATGCTGGCGATCCAGCGCATGTTGAAGTCCTTGCCGCGCGGGCCTTCGGTGCCGGCCAGGCATTCGTCGATGTAGCGCCTGACCGGGGCGTCCCAGTGGCGCATGTTGCTCATGTTGATCGCGAATTCCTGGGTGTCGGCCGGGATCTTCACGTTCTCCTGCGTGAGCACGAAGCTGCCCTGTTCACGGTCGAGCGTGAACATGGCCACGCCGTCGCCGACGGTGAGCACCAGGGTGGTCTGCGGGCCGTAGATGCAGTAACCGGCGGCGACCTGCTGGCGGCCGGGCTGCAGGAAGTCGGCCTCGGCGACCGGGGAGGCTTCGTCGGCGCCGCCGCCGTGGCCGGCGTGGTCCTCCGGCTTCTTCAGCACGCTGAAGATGGTGCCGATGCTGACGTTGACGTCGATGTTGCTGGAGCCGTCGAGCGGGTCGAACAGCAGCAGGTATTCGCCCTGCGGGTAGCGGCTGGGCACGAGGTGGATGCTGTCCATTTCCTCGCTGGCCATGGCGGCGAGGTGGCCGCCCCATTCGTTGGCCTCGATCAGCACTTCGTTGGAGATGATGTCGAGCTTCTTCTGCACCTCGCCCTGCACGTTCTCGCTCTCAGCCGTGCCGAGCACGCCGCCGAGCGCGCCCTTGTTGACGGCCAGGCTGATGCTCTTGCAGGCGCGCGCGACCACTTCGAGCAGCAGGCGCAGTTGCGCGGGGATGTGGCCTTCGGTGCGCTGCTTTTCGACGAGGTAGCGGGTGAGGGAAATTTTTTGAGCCATGGGATATGTTCTATGCAAATGTGAGCGTCTATTCGCGAAACACCGCGGAACCGGCTTTGCCGGGCCGCTGGTGTTGTCCCCTGCAAGGGGGGTGGCGTAGCGACACGAAGTGCGCGAAGCCTGGGGGTGTGCTCATCCCGCCAGCGCGCGGTCGACGACCTCGCGCGTGTCCTTGCTCAGTGTGGATGCGGCAGCGACGCGGGCGATGGCGTCGCGCGCCTGCTGGCGGTAGGGTTCGGCAAGCTTGCTCCAGCGGTCCAGCGCGCGCGCCAGGCGGGCGGCGACCTGCGGGTTGAGGGCGTCGAGCGCCTTCACCTGCTCGGCCCAGAAGGCGTAGCCGGCGCCGTCGGCGCGGTGGAAGGCGCCGGGGTTGGCGCTGCAGAAGCTGAAGATGACGCTGCGCGCGCGGTTCGGGTTCTTCAGGCTGAAGTCCGGGTGCGCCATGAGCTTCTTCACCGTGGGCAGGATGTCGCCGCCGCGGTCGGGCGCGCCGGCCTGCAGCGAGAACCACTTGTCCAGCACCAGCGCCTCGTCCTTGAACAGCGCGTGGAAGCGCTCCAGCGCGGGCTGGGCCAGCGCGTGGCCGCTGCCGACCAGGGCCTGCAGCGCGTTGGCGCGGTCGGTCATGTTGCCGGCGTCCTTGAAGCGCTGGTAGGCCTTGCCGGGCCAGACCGTGTCGCCCGAGGCGCGCGCGGCCAGGCACAGCTGCGACAGCGCCAGGCCGGCCAGCGCGCGGCGGCCGGAGGACAGCGGGTCGGGCGTGTAGGCGCCGTTGTCCTGGTGCTGCTCCCAGGCCCAGGCCCAGTCGGCCTGCAGGGCGGTGGCGAGCTGGGCGCGCATGGCCTCGCGCACGGCGTGCACGCGCTGCGGGTCGACCACGTCGAGCTGCTCAGCGATGTAGCCCTCCGAGGGCAGGGTCAGCACCAGTTCCTTGAAGGCGGCGTCGAGCGCCGGGTGGCGCAGCACGCTGCGCATGGCCTCGATGTAGGCCGCATCCAGGATTTCTGCATCGAAAGTGCCCGTAGCCGGCGTCTCACCTTGGCTTCCAGCTATCGAATTGATAGCGCGGCGCAGCGACAGGCGCTGGCCGGCCTCCCAGCGGTTGAACGGGTCGCTGTCGTGCGCGAGCAAGGCCAGCAGCTCGGCGTCGGCATAGTCGATGTCCAGGATCACCGGCGCAGAGAAGCCGCGCAGCAGCGAAGGCACGGGCGCCGCATCGACGTTGACGAACTGGAAGGTCTCGCTCGCTTCGGTCAGCACGAACAGGCGCGAGCCGGCCTCGGGCTGGGTCCAGTGCGCCAGTTGCAGCGGCAGCGCGCGGCCGTCGTGTGCCAGCAGGCCGAGCTGCACCGGGATGACGACGGGCTGCTTGTCCGGCTGGCCCGGCGTGGGCGGGCAGCTCTGCGACAGGGTCAGGGTGTAGGTACGGGCGTCGGCGTCGTAGCGGCCTTCGGCCTTCACGCGCGGCGTGCCGGCCTGGCTGTACCAGCGCTTGAACTGCGGCAGCAGGCGCGCCAGCTCGGACTGCGGGTTGGCGTCGGCGATGGCCTGGGCGAAGTCGTCGCAGGTGACGGCCTGGCCGTCATGGCGCTCGAAATACAGCGTCATGCCCTTGGCGAAGCCGTCGCGGCCTACCAGGGTCTGCATCATGCGCACGACCTCGGCACCCTTCTCGTAGATGGTGACGGTGTAGAAGTTGCTGATCTCGATGTAGCTGTCGGGCCGCACCGGGTGCGCCATGGGGCCGGCGTCCTCGGGGAACTGGGCGGTGCGCAGCACGCGCACATCCTCGATGCGCTTGACGGCGCGCGCCGACGGGTCGGCGCACAGGTCCTGGCTGAACTCCTGGTCGCGGAAGACGGTCAGGCCTTCCTTCAGGCTCAGCTGGAACCAGTCGCGGCAGGTGACGCGGTCGCCGGTCCAGTTGTGGAAGTATTCGTGGCCGACCACCGATTCGATGTTGGCGAAGTCCACGTCGGTGGCCGTCGCCGGGCTGGCCAGCACGTACTTGGTGTTGAAGATGTTCAGGCCCTTGTTCTCCATGGCGCCCATGTTGAAGTCGCTGGTGGCGACGATCATGAAGCGCTCCAGGTCCAGCGGCAGGCCGAAGCGGGCCTCGTCCCAGGCGATGGAGTGGACGAGCGAATTCATCGCATGCTCGGTCTTGTCGAGGTCGCCGCGGCGCACGAAGACCTGCAGCAGGTGCTCCTTGCCGCTGCGCGCGCGGATGCGCTGCTCGCGCGCCACCAGCTTGCCGGCCACCAGCGCGAACAGGTAGCAGGGCTTCTTGAAGGGGTCGACCCACCGGGCGAAGTGGCGGCCGTCGGCCAGGCTGCCTTCTTCCACTAGGTTGCCGTTGGACAGCAGCACCGGGTACTGGGCGCGGTCGGCGCGCAGCGTGACGGTGTAGCTGGCCATCACGTCCGGGCGGTCCAGGAAGTAGGTGATGCGGCGGAAACCCTCGGCCTCGCACTGGGTGAAGAAGGTGTCCTGGCTGACGAAGAGCCCCATCAGCTTGGTGTTCTTGGCCGGGCAGCAGGTGGTGAAGATCTCCAGGTCGAAGGCGTCGGGGCCTTCGGGCAGGTTCTCCAGCACGAGCTGCTCGCCGTCGATCCTGAAGGAGGTGCCCTGGCCGTTGACCAGCACGCGGGCCAGGTTCAGTTCCTCGCCGTCCAGGCGCAGCGGCTGGGCTGCCACGTCGGTGTTACGGCGCAGGCGCATGCGGTTGAGCACCCGGGTCTTGGCCGGATCGAGGTCGAACGCGAGGTCGACGGTGTCGATCCAGTACGCGGGGGGCGCATAGTCGGCGCGGTGGATGGCGGTGGCTGGGCCTTCACGCTGCATGAGGTCTCTCCCGGGAAAAGGAAACGGAATGGAAAAAGGCCGGTGCGCTCGGGTCAGACGCCCTGCTTGAGCGAGGCTTCGATGAACGGATCGAGGTCGCCGTCGAGCACCTTCTGCGTGGCGGAGATCTCGACCCCGGTGCGCAGGTCCTTGATGCGGCTGTTGTCCAGCACGTAGCTGCGGATCTGGTGGCCCCAGCCGACATCGGTCTTGCTGTCTTCGAGCTTCTGCTGCTCTTCCTGGCGCTTGCGCATCTCGTGGTCGTACAGGCGCGAGCGCAGCCGCTTCCAGGCCACGTCGCGGTTGCTGTGCTGGCTGCGGCCGTCCTGGCACTGCACCACGATGCCGGTCGGGATGTGCGTCAGGCGCACGGCCGAGTCGGTCTTGTTGATGTGCTGGCCGCCTGCGCCCGAGGCGCGGAAGGTGTCGGTGCGCACGTCCGAGGGGTTGATCTCGATCTCGATCGAATCGTCGATCTCCGGGTAGACGAACACGCTGGCGAAGCTGGTGTGGCGACCGCCCGAGGAGTCGAACGGGCTCTTGCGCACCAGGCGGTGCACGCCGGTCTCGGTGCGCAGCAGGCCGAAGGCGTATTCGCCGTCGATCTTGATGGTGGCGCTCTTGATGCCGGCCGTGTCGCCCGGGGTTTCGTCTTCCACCTGGGTGGAGAAGCCCTTGCGCTCGGCGTACTTCAGGTACTGGCGCAGCAGCATGCTGGCCCAGTCGCAGGCCTCGGTGCCGCCGGCGCCGGCCTGGATGTCCAGGAAGCAGTTGAGCGGATCGGCCGGGTTGTTGAACATGCGGCGGAATTCGAGCTGCTCGATCTCCCTGGCCTGCTGCGCGGCGTCGGCCTCGATGGCGGCCAGGCCGTCGTCATCGCCTTCTTCCTTGGACATCTCGAAGAGTTCGGCGTTGTCGGCCAGCTCACGGGTGAGCTTCTCCAGCAGCACCACGACGGCGTCGAGCGATTTTTTCTCCTTGCCCAGCTCCTGCGCACGCTTGGGGTCGTTCCAGACGGCCGGGTCTTCCAGCGAGGCGTCTACCGTGCGCAGGCGTTCCTTCTTGGCATCGAAGTCAAAGATACCCCCGTAGCTCGGCGGTCCGGGCCGCCAGGTCGGTCAGGGTGTTGCCGATGAGGTTGATGCGTTCTGCTTCCATGTCGAGTCCTGCGTATGCGGTGGGGGAGTAACCGGCGATTTTCTCATGCAGGCTGCGCCCGCCCGAATGGCCCTGCGCGGCGCGGGGCGCGCAGGGCCTTCGGGCGGTGCTTGGAATGCGTGGGGTTTGGCCCCGGCGACCCGCTGGCGGGGCCGGAGGCCGGCGCCTGGGCGAGGGAGCCTCAGGCCGGGGTCGGCTCGGTCGCCGGCGCCCGCCCGTGCCAGAGCGCCTGGCCGTACAGCGTGGCGTCGAAGTCCGGCGGCACGTCGCCGGTGATGCGGGCCTCGTGCAGCGGCAGGTCGGCCAGTGCCAGGTCCTCGCTCAGGCGCCGCACCAGCGCCGGGATGTCGCGCCGCATGCTGGGTACGTCGCCCAGCGGCACGCCCACGCTGGCGAAGCCGGCCGGGTTGTAGACGTGGATGTGGCGCAGCCAGGGCGCGCTGCCGGGCGTCTTCTCCAGGTATTCCAGGCCGGCGCCCAGATAGGGCGAGGCGCCGAGGGCGTCGTCGCGCTGGTCGGCCGGCGGGGCGAAGCGGTCGCGCCAGCGCAGCACCTGCGGGGCGATGCCGGCCAGCTCGGCGCGCTCGGATGGGTCGGTGCTGTAGCCGGTGCCGGCGATCACGAAGTCGAAGCGGAAGTCTTCCCCATGCACCTGGGTGAGGACGTGCTCGCCCTGCACCCGGGCCGCGCCCCAGGGGGCGGACAGGTGCAGGTGGAACTGCGGGAACTGCAGCACGCGCGCCAGCGAATCCGCCGGTGGCGTGGAGCCGGCGCGGCGGTAGCGCAGCGCCTGCTGCCAGCGCGTGGCGTCGGGCAGGGCCAGGTAGTTGTCGTAGACGCCGGGGTAGCCGCGCAGCTTGGCTACCGGCCTGGCGGCGATGTGGTCGCGCCGCGCGAACAGGTGTACGGCAGCCGCGCCGGCCTCCAGCGCCACGGCGGCGGCGTCGAATGCCGAGGCTGCGGCGCCGATCACGGCCACGGTCTTGCCCGCCAGCGCGGCGAAGTCGATGGCATGGCCGGTGTGCGCGGCCAGGCCGGCGTCCACCGCGGCCGCGAGGAAGGGCGGCACGAAGGGCGCGCCGTTGCCGGCCACGCCATTGGCCAGCACCAGCTTGCGTGCGGTCTCGATGCGGGGCTGGCCTTGCACCTCCAGGTGCAGGCGCAGGTGTGGCACGGGGGTGCCCGGCACCGGCTCTATGCGCAGCAGCCGTGTGCCGTAGCGCACGTCTATCGCCAGGAACTCACGGAACCAGGCCAGGTAGTCGGCCCAGGCGGTGCGCGGGATGCGGTCGAGTGCGGCGTAGGCGTCGGCGCCGTGGCGGCCCTCGTACCAGGCCTGGAAGCCGAGCGCGGCAATGCCCAGCTCGGGCCCGACCAGGTTCTTCGGCGTGCGCAGCTTGTGCATGCGCGCGCGGGTGCGCCAGACGCCGGCCTGCGAGGCGTCTGCGGCGGCATCGATCACGGTGGTGCCGCCGATGCCGGCGCGCCGCAGCGCAAAGGCAATGGCGCTGCCGGTCTGGCCGCCGCCGATGACGGCGACGTTGTGGTCTATGCCCGGGTGCGTGGGCACCCAGTTGTCGGGTGCGGGGCCGAGCAGGCGCAGGGTTTCGCGGGCGAGGGCGTCGGGGTCGTGGCTGGCTGTGGTCATGCTGTGGCGGCAAGGGCGGGTGAAGGGGCGGCAGCCCGCGCTCGTTGTGCGGGGTGTGCCGGGCGTTGCAGGCCCAGGTGCTCGCGCAGCGTGTGGCCGTGGTAATCGGTGCGGAACAGGCCGCGGCGGCGCAGCTCGGGCAGCAGCAGTTCGATCACGTCGTGCAGGCCACCGGGCAGGGTGGGGGCCATGACGTTGTAGCCGTCGGCACCGTAGTGCACAAAGCGCTCTTCCAGCTGGTCGGCCACGTCTTGCGCGGTGCCCACCAGCTGCCAGTGGCCGCGCGCGCCGGCCACGCGCTGGTAGAGCTGGCGGATGCTGAGGTTTTCGCGCCGGGCCAGGTCCAGCATCAATTGCTGGCGGCTCTTGCTGGCGTTGGTGGCGGGCAGGGGCGGGATCGGGCCATCGAGCGGGTAGCCCGACAGGTCGAAGCCGCCGGTCAGGCCGGCCACCATGGCCAGGCCGACCACCGGGTCTATCAGTTCCTGCAGTTGCTGGAACTTGTCTTCTGCCTCGGCCTGGCTGCGGCCCAGCACCGGGAACACGCCGGGCATGACCTTCAGCGACCCGGGCTGGCGGCCGTAGGTGGCCAGCCGGCCTTTCAGGTCGGCGTAGAAGGCGGTGGCGTCGGCCAAGGTCTGCTGGGCGGTGAAGACGACTTCAGCGGTGCGCGCGGCCAGCTCCTTGCCGGCCTCTGACGAGCCGGCCTGCACCACCACCGGGTGCCGGTGCGTCGTGCCATGGAGAATCTCCTTGTGCTCAGCTTTTTATAGCTATAAGTCCAGGTGGATATTGGGCTAAATGCCTATCCGGCTCATATTCATGAGCGCAGCGTGGCGGATTCCACGAGGTGGCCAGCGCCGGCGGGGAAGGGCGCGGAGCGCGCGGCCTGTGCGTGCACGGCAGCGGGCGGGCCAGCCCCCAGGGCAGCAAGGCCATCGAAGAGGGCGGTGGAGGCCAGCAGGTGGTGGCGGTGCATGGTTCCCTTCAGACTCCCGGTGGGCAAGGCTGGGGACTCTAGAGGCGGGCATCCATGGCGGCGAGGAATATTAGGGAGCATGGATATCCGGGAACCGCATGACGCTGTGCTCAAGAGCAGCACGGATCCGCAGAGGTTTGCTGCGCACGTGACGGCGGATGTGCCGGCTTAGGGCACGTATCCCCGGTTGCCGTTCGGACTGAGCCTGTCGAAGCCCTTCTACAGGCTCAGGGCGAGCGGCGGCAAGCCTGGTCAGAACCTGTAGCCCAGCTTCAGCCAGACATTGCGCGGCGTGCCGTAGTTGTAGCCGTTGTAGCCGCCCAGGCCGCTGTAGTAGTACTTGTCGCCCAGGTTCTCGATGTTGATGGAGGCTGTCACCTGCTTGTCGATTTCGTAGCGTGCCATCAGTCCGATCAAGGCGAAGCCTCCCTGGCTGGCGCGTCCCAGCCCGTCGATTTCGTCGTAGTGGATGGCGCTCTGGTAGCTCAGGCTGCCGCCGATGGTGAGCCGGTTCCAATCCCCGGGCAACCGGTAGCTCGTGGCAACACGCAGCAGCCGCCGCGGGTAATTGGGCAGAAGCACGGCACCCTCGTTGTCACGCTTGGCAAAGTAGGTGTAGCCGCCCATCAGCTGCAGTCCGCGCAGCACTTCCCCGGAGGCCGTGAGTTCGAAGCCGCGGCTGTGCGCGCCCGGGACCGAGCGGTAGGGCGTGCTGCCGTCGGGCAGAGTCGAGCCTGCCAGGTCTTCGACGGCCACATTCTTTTCCTGCGTTCTGAATACGGCAAAACCGGTATTGAGCTTTCCACCCAGGTGCTCGCCTTTCAGGCCGAGTTCATAGCTTTGCCCGGTCTGGGGTGCCAGTACCGCGTTGCTGCTGTCGCGAGCCGTGTTGGGCAGAAAGATCCTGGTGTAGCTGGCGTAAGCTGAAAACTCCTTGTTCAGGTCCATGACCAGGCCTGCATAGGGAGTGAAAACGGCGCTCTCCTTGGCGGAGGGATTGATGGTCCATGTCGCGCCGGGGCCGTAGTAGGCTGAGGATTTTTCCTCGTACCAGGTCGTACGTGCGCCCAGGATCAGGGCCAGGGGCTCTGCGACCTTCAGGCGCACGGAGCCATAGACGGCGGTCTCTCGCGCGTCCACAAAGGTGTTGTAGAAGGTGTAGAACTGCGTGGGCTTGGGGAAGTCTTGCAGTTGGTAGAAGTTGAGCGGGCGGCGGTCCCAGCCGGAGGGGTTGGCCGAGTTCAACTGGAGCGCGCTGTCGTAGTCGTTGAAGCTCAATCCCAGTGAGCCGCGATGCTCCCTGCCAAAGGCAGTGAAGGGTCCGGTGGCGTGGAGGTCAAAGGACTTGTTCGTGGACCTCGCGGGGTTGTCGCGGATCTCGATGGTGGAGTCGCCCGTCGTGTCGACGGGCAGGTAGTCGAACAGGTAGCCCCACAACGCCTTCCGCTCGTTCTTCAGGCGGCTCGCGTCCATCTTGATTCGCCAGCCATTGGACAGGTGGTGCTCGAGCGTGACGAACAGCTTGCTGGTGTACATGTCCCAGCGGCTCCAGGGGGTGCCGGCGTTGAACGACCTGGGAAAGCGGGTGCGCGAACCATCGCTGAAGAACAAGGGAACCTGGCCGAAATTGGCCCCGTCGATGGCGGTTCTCTGGTGCTCGTAGCCCGCACTGAGCGTGGTGTCGGGCGCGATATCGGCCTCGAGGATCCCGTAGAACACTTCGTCGGACCGCTTCTTCGCCTCGATGAAGCTGTGTCCCGTGGTGCGCGAGGCCACGGCCCTACCCCGCAGGGTGCCGGCGTCATTCAGCGGCCCACCCACATCGAGTTCGAGCTTGCGGTTGTTCCAGCTGCCCACGCCGGCGGTGGCATGGCCGGTGAATTCGGACGTGGGGCGCTTGCGCACCAGGTTCACCGATCCGCCGGGCTCGCCCACGCCATTGAGCAGTCCGGCCGCCCCGCGGATGATCTCCACGCGGTCGTAGATCGCGGTGTTGACCATACCGGCCTCGGCTGCCGGTGTCTTGAAGGAGAACGTCGGCACGCCATCGATCATGGTGTTCAACGCGAAGCCGCGCGATGTGAAGTTCACCCGCTCATCCAGCTTCTCGGCCACGATGCCGGGTGTCTGGCGCAGTACGTCGTCGAGCGTGACCAGGTTCTGGTCCGCGATCTGCTGCTGGCCGACCACGCTGATCGACTGCGGGGTCTGGCGCAGGGACAGGCTCATGCCGGTCGCGGCGCCGGTGGACCGGGTCGTGTAGGAGCCAGTGCCTTCCGTGACGCCCTCCTGGTCGGCCTGGGCCATGACGGTGACCGGCGCCAGCGTGGCGGAAGCACCTGCCTGCGGCATGGCCCTGAGCACGACCGCGCCGCCGTCCTGCTCCGCCAGCAGTCCGCTGCCCGCCAGCAGCCGGTCGAGTGCCTGCATCGGTGGCAGGCTGCCAGATACGGCCGGCGCCGTCTTGCCCTGTACCAGTACCTGCTGCACGATGATCTGCAACCGCGTCTGCTGTGCCCATTCGTTCAGGGCCTGTGCCAGCGGCTGCGCCTTGATTGCGATCTGCACCAGCGGGCCGGCGGTATTGGCAGTCTGCGCGTGTGCGCAATGAATACCCAATGCCAGGGCGGTGGCCAGGGCCAGTGGGGCTGGCCGCGGGATGTGACGACGCATGTAAGTCTTTCAGGGCAGGTGAATGAGAATGCTTCCTGCTTCTGAAGACGCATGGGACGCCGCAACTACGGTAGTCCGCATCAATTTTTTTGACGATGGCTGTTCAGCGTGCCGGAACGATCTCCGCTTGCCCTTCGGACGTTGCCGTCAGGCGTACCGGCAATGCCATGGGCAGCACCCTTCTGAGGGTTTGCACATCGCGCGGGTCGAAGGTGCCGCTCAGGCGCAGCTGGGCGACGCCAGGGTCGCGCACCACGAGCTGGGTGCTGCCGTAGCGGCCGAGTTCGGCCAGGGCCTGGTCCAGCGGGGTGTTGACGAAGCTCACGCGGTTGCGGCGCCAGGGGGCGATGTCGTCGCTGGCGACCGGCGCTGCGGGTGAGAGCACACCCCGTGCGTCCGCCTGCACCTCCTGGCCGGCCGTCAGATGGACGGCGTCGGCTGATTCGTAGTCGCCTGCGTCGAGCCGGGCCACACGCACCTGGCCCTGCTCGACGGCCACGCGCACGCCCGATGCGCCGGCGATCCCTGGCGTGTAGCGCACGGAAAAGCGCGTGCCCACGACGGTTACGCCCACCGGCCCGGCGAGTACCTGGAAGGGCCTGGCCGCATCTGGCTGCACGCTGAACAGGGCCTGCCCATCGATCAGCTTCACTTCCCGGCGCTGGCGGTAATAGGTCACCTCCAGCCGGGTGGCAGTGTCCAGCCGCAGCTGGCTGCCATCGGGCAAGCGGGCCTCGACCTGCTGGCCCCGGGCGCTGGCGAACACCTGCGCATACACGGGCTGCGCCTGCCAGTGGCTCCAGGCCAGCAGCGCCGAGCCGCCAGCCACCACCGCCAAGGCCACCGAGGCAAGCACCGGCACCAGGCGGCGGCGTGCGGCCCAAGCTGGCGCTGCGGCGCCGGCAGCGTGCCTGGCCTTGTCTAGGGCCAAGCGGCTGCGCAGGGCCGCAATGGCTTCTGCGGGAATGCCATCGAGCGCCTTCCAGCGCGCTTCCCATTCGGCCCAGGCTTCGCGCCGGTCGCTGGAACCGGCCAGCCAGGCCTGGAAGCCGGCCTCGTCCGCGGGGCTCCAGGTGTCTCTTCCGCGGCGCACGCACCAGGCCAGCACCTTGTCGCGCAGGTCGGCGTCGTAGGAGGGCAGAGGAGCGTTCATGGAGAAGCGGGAGGCATCTTCTTGTGTAGACGCATCGGGGGGCGCAAATACGGTATCCGGGCGTGTCGGTGCGCGGCGATCCTGCATCAGGGCCTCCGTTGCGCCGGCGGCTTGCCGTCCAGCGCATGCATGCAGGCCCAGCAGGCCTTCATCGCGATCTGCAGTTGCATCTCCACGGTGCGCACGGAGATGCCCATCTGCTTTGCGATATCCGCATAGGACAGTCCGTCGAATTTGTAGAGGATAAAGGCCTCGCGGCAGCGCGGCGGCAGCTTGTCTATGGCGGCCAGCACGGCCGACAGATCCTCACGGGAGGCCAGGATGGTCTCAGGCTCCAGGGCCGCCGGCCCCGAGACCCCATCGAGGTCGGCAATGCGCTCGTCGCGAGCGGCCAGGCCGGCCTCGCCACGCACATCGGCGCGCCGGTGCTGGTCCACCATGAGATTGCGGGCGGTGCGGTACAGCAGCGCCCGCGGGTCGCGTATGGGCTGGCCTGCCTGCTGCGCCGTCAGCACGCGGGCGTAGCTTTCCTGCGCCAGGTCGGCCGCGGTGTCGCGGTCGCGCACGGCACGCGAGAGAAAGTTCAGCAGTTCGCGGTAGTAGCGCTCGAACACGGATCGCCAGTGCGGAGAAGAAAAAACAACTCTCTTCACCGGCGGGCGCGGGGCTGCGCTGAAGAGCTGCAATTGGATGGGAATCGTTCGCATTATGGCGGATGCCCTGGCTTGCCGGCGCGTGCCGCAGGAAGCGTGACGCGGGCACGCATGCAGCCACCACCAGATTTGCAGATAAGCACATGCATCTTTATCCGTTGTAAGCCGTGCAGGCGCTGGTTACGGTGACGGCAGTCCTTTCATTGCCGGAGAACCTCGATGAGCCTGCTGCTACCCACTCCCCCTTCCATTTCGCGCCGCACAGCGCTGCGCAGCGCGGCGGCGGCCGGCATTGCGGGCTCCACCAGTGCGCTGGGCGTGCGGGCCTGGGCGCAGCAGCCGCTCAAGAAGATCACCTTTGTCTGGAGCCAGTCGGGTTACTGCCAGTCGCCGATCCCGGTTGCGATCGAGCGCGGCTTCTTCGAGAAGAACGGCCTGGAGGTCGAGTCGCTGAACTGGGCCGGCTCGGCCGACCAGTTGCTGGAGGCGCTGGCCACCGGCAAGGCCGATGTCGGCGCAGGCCTGATCCATCGCTGGCTCAAGCCGCTGGAGTCGGGCTTCGACGTCAAGGTGGTCTCCAGCCTGCATGGCGGCTGCCTGCGGCTGGTGGGCGTCAAGCAGGCCGGGGTGGCCGATCAGCGCAACCTGCGCGGCAAGGTCATTGGCGTGAGCGACCAGAACAGCCCGGCCAAGAACTTCTTCGACATCCACCTAGCCAAGAGGGGCATCGCCAAGGACGTGGAGTGGCGCGTCTACCCGGCCGACCTGCTGGACGTGGCCGCCAAGAAGGGCGAGATCCAGGCGATCGCTGACGGCGACCCCAACCTGTTCCTGATCGAGAAGCGCAACCCCGGCGTGTTTGTCGAGATCGGCAACAGCGGCTTCGGCGAGTATGCCGACAAGCTGTGCTGCGTGATCGGCGCGCGCGGCCAGTTCGTGCGCAACGACAAGCCGGCGGCGGCGGCCGTGGTGCGTGCGCTGGCGCAGGCCTCTGACTTCGTGGTCGAGAACCCGAACGAGACCGCACGCATCTACGCCAAGTACTCCAAGGTGTCGCAGGAAGAGCTGCAGGCCTTGTTCAACAGCACCAACTACAAGCACCACCCGGCCGGCAAGAACCTGCGCGACGAGGTCGAATTCTTCGCGCGCGATTTCCAGACCGCCGGCATCCTGAAGAAGAGTACCGACCCGGTGCGCTTCGCCGACCACATCGCGCTCGACGTGCTGGCCTGAGCCATCGGAGCACGCCATGAGCTCGACGACCGCAGATGCCTCCCTGGCCTTGCCGGAACTGTCCGGCGGCCCGGCGCACCGGCAGGCAGCCGCTGCACGCAGCTTCCCCGCTGCCCTGGATACGCCCGCGCCGCCGCGCCTGTGGCGCACCGGCCTGCTGGCTGCCGGCGCATGAGCGCTCGTGGGCCTGCTGACGCTCTACTGGCCGAACAAGGTCGTGGGCTTCAGCGACTGGGCCTTCACCAGCGAACTGGGCGCAGCCCTGCTCGCAGTGGCGCTTGCGCTGGCGACCGTGGCCTTGTCGGCCGGGCATGGCCGCGTGGGCCAGCGCCTGCGGCCGGCCGGCCAATGGCTGGTGGCTGCACCGCTGCTGCTGGCGCTGTGGGAGTTGCTCACCGCCAAGCTTGCGCTGCTGCCTTCGCCGTTCTTCGCGCCGCCGCAGAGCCTGATCGATGTCGCCCATGAGGACTGGAGCCGGCTGGGCCTGTCCACGCTGCACTCGCTGCGGCTGCTGGCCAACGGCTTTGTGTTGGGCGCGCTGGTGGGCTTCGTCACGGGCGTGTGGATCGGCTGGTCGCGCATTGCCGGCTACTGGGTGCATCCGCTGCTGCGCTTCCTGGGGCCGGTGCCAGCCTCGGCGCTGCTGCCGCTGGCTTTTTTCTTTGCGCCGTCGAGCTATGCGGCGGCGGTGTTCCTGATCGCGCTGGCCTCTTTCTTCCCGGTGGCGGTGCTCACCTGGTCGGGCGTGGCCGGCGTCAATAAAAGCTACTACGACGTGGCACGCACGGTGGGCGCGTCAGAGTGGTTCCTGGTGCTGCGCGTGGCGATCCCGGCGGCACTGCCGCAGGTCTTCGTCGGCCTGTTCATGGCGCTGGGGGCTTCGTTCTCGACGCTGGTTACCGCCGAGATGATGGGCGTCAAGGCCGGACTGGGCTGGTACCTGCAGTGGGCGCAGGGCTGGGCCGCCTACGCCAACATGTATGCGGCGCTGCTGGTCATGGCCGTGCTGTGCTCGGGCCTGATCACGCTGCTGTTCACCGTGCGCGACCGGGCGCTGTCCTGGCAGAAGGGGACCGTGAAATGGTAGATACCGCCACCGCCCGCCCGCAGGCAGAAGCCGCGCGCCGCGGCGCGCAGATCGAGGTGCGCAACGTCAGCCACTGGTTCAAGGTGCCCAGCGGCGTGCTGCAGGTGCTCGATGGCGTAGACCTGCAGGTCGCGCCCGGCGAGTTCGTGGCCCTGCTGGGCCCCAGCGGCTGCGGCAAGTCCACGCTGCTGCGCTTGGTGGCGGGCCTGGAGCCGGCCACCGCGGGCGAGATCACGCAAGACGGCGAGCCGATCACCCGGCCCGATCCGTCGCGCATCGTGGTGTTCCAGGACCCAACCCTCTACCCCTGGCGCACGGTGCGCGACAACGTGGCCCTGGGCCCACAGGCGCAGGGCCGTTTGAAGGAACGCAAGGCGCGGGTGGACGACGCATTGCGCCTGGTCGGCCTGACGGAATTCGCCCAGGCCTTTCCGCACCAGCTGTCTGGCGGCATGGCACAGCGTGTGGCGCTGGCGCGAGCCCTGGTCAACGATCCGCAACTGCTGGTGCTGGACGAACCCCTGGGCAAGCTCGATTCACTGACCCGCCTGCAGATGCAGAGCGAGCTGGTGAGCCTGTGGCAGCGTGAAGGCTTCTCGGCGCTGCTGGTCACGCACGACGTGGAAGAGGCGCTGTTTCTGGCGCAGCGCGTCATCGTCTTCAGCGACCGGCCCGCACGCATTGCGGCCGAGCTGAAGGTGGACTTGCCCTACCCGCGCCACCGCGGCGACCCGCGCTTGACCGAACTGCGCCACCAGGCGCTGCGCCATCTGGGGCTCGATGCAAGCTGGTAATGCCCCACGGGGCCGACTGTGATTTCTACCGAAGACTGGCTGAACGGCCTGCTCGCCTTGCTGCAGGGCGCGCAGTCGGGCCTGCTCGCGCTGCTGCATGCGCTGGGCCTGGCCGGCGACAGCCATGGCCAGCCGGCCTGGCCGTTTGCCTGGCGCATCGCGGGTGAAACCCTGCGCATAGACCTGGGGCAGGCGCGCCAACTGGCCTTGTCATTGGTGCTGCTGGCCGCTGCCGTGCTGGCCTTGCTGCTGGCCGTGGTTTTTTGGCGCCGCCGCGTGGCGCGCGTGCTGCTGGGCGGTGGCGCACTGGCCTTGCTGGTGCTCGCGCCCTGGCCGTATGCCCGTGTGGCGCTGGCACCGGCTGACCCCACCAGCTTTCACCGCTCGCCCACTGGTTTCACTGCAGCGTCAGTGGTGAGCGGGCAGGCCTTGTACACGCAGCACTGCCTGGCCTGCCACGGCGGGGATGGCCGGGGCCAGGGGCCGCAGGCCGCGGCGCTGCCGATCTGGCCGCCAGACCTTGCCGGGCCGCTGCTATGGCGGCGCGCCGATGGCGATTTGTTCTGGCGCATTCTGCATGGCCTGCGCGACCGCCGTGGCACCACCACCATGGCCGGCTTTGATGGCCAATTGCGCGACGACCAGGTCTGGTCCCTGATCGACTACATGAAGGCTCTTGGGGCAGGGCCTGCGCGTGGCCGGGCTCTGGGCGCAGCCGATCGGCGTGCCCGACTTCAGCGTGCGCTGCGATGGCCGGGCGCCACGGCCGGCCTCTGCCTGGCATGGGCAGCGCCTGCGCATCGTCGTGGAGGGCGCAGGTCCAGCGGCCCCGTTGCTGGAAGACCCGCGCCTCACCACCGTGCTGCTGCGCAGCGGCGGCACGGCTCCAGCAGGCGTTGACTGCGTGGCCGACGCGCCCGAGGCCTGGCAGGCGCTGGCGCTGGTGGCCGGCACCTCGCCCCAGGCCCTGGCCGGCACCCAGTTCATCGCCGACCGCTCGGGCTGGCTGCGCGCACGCGGCGAGCCGGGCAAGGCCGACTGGTCCGCCTCCGACCTGCTGTGCCGCACCGAAACCAGCGCCACCAAGGCGCCGGCCGTGCCCGTGGCCGACGGCCTGGGCGCGCTGATCGCCCGCATGGACGCCGAGCCGGTGCGCTTCATCAAGGGCGGCTTTGTCCACTGATTTTGAATGGAAATAGGGGGATTGCTAAATAGGTATATCGATAGAGCGATCCCAGAGCCTTGGGCTCTCAATGCAGCCAGTCTGGGCCTGCAGCGGAGCAGCGAACTTGCGTCGCCAGATGAACAGCAGCGAATGCAGTAGCGCCGTGGCGCTCTTGCTGTACGCGTGTGTCTTGCGCCGCAGCCTGGCCAGGTAGCAGCGCAGCTTGTTGTTCATGCTCTCGATGTGGTGCGTGTGGGCCTTGCCCACCGTGTGCCGTCTGCCCGAGAGGATGGCCAGGTAAGGCCTGTGGTGGTCACTGCAGTACTCGATGTGCCGGGCCTGCGGCAACGCTGGCAGTTGCTGCTGCAGCACACGGGCCGTTCCCGCTCCTCTGTCTCCCAGCACCCAGCCCACAATCTGGTGCGTGCTGCGCTCTATGGCCCACCACAGCCAGATAGGACTTTTTTGGAACCCACATAGCTCCACATCTCGTCTATCTCTACGGTCTGCTGCGCTGCGGGATCGGGTGTCTTGAGCGCCTGGCCCTGCACTTCCTTGCGCACCCAGCCCAGCACGGAGTTGTGGCTCACCCCCACTACCCGCTCTATCGCTCTGGCTGACATGCCTTCTGCATACAGCTGTAGCGCCTTCTCCCGCGTCTGGCTGTCGATCAACCGATGGTTCTTCTCACCAAAGGTGCGCTTGCACGCCTGGCACTTCCACCTCTGGTGGCCGTGCCGGCTGATGCCCGCCTTGCGTATCTCTTGGTTCCCACACTTCGGCATTGCAATTCCATCCTCTGAGCATCGCTCAAGTTGAGCAACGCTCTTCAGCACCTTTTGAGCAATCCCGATTTTTTGGCACAAGCCCTTTCTGGCTGTGCGCAAGCAGCTCTCTTTTCTATAGTTGCAACGGTTTCTAAACGTAAGAAACCCTCAAGGCTAGTGAGCCGTGCGCGTCTTGGGTATCCCTGAAATTAGGTAATTTGCAGGGGCAGAGGCAGGGCGGGGGCCGAATTACCCAATTCCACCTGTGCCCCGCAGTCCACGCTGCCGGCCCTCGTGCTGGAGGTGGAAGAGGCGCTTGTTTTTGATGGCTGCCAGCGCTTGTCCATCAAGCGCCGGGGGCTGGTTTGTCTTGCATTCTGCGCAGCCCCGGCAGGGCCCCCAGCGCGGTCAGTGCGGCCAGGGCGGATAGCAGCGCCAGCCCCCATTGCGACAGCGTGGGGATGGCGGCAGGTGCGGCAGCGGCTTGCACGGCGAAGGTGCGCGCCACATCCGCCGCCGCCGCAAAGGCGCCGCCGCCCGGCTGGCTGGCGGTCAGGGTGCAGGAGCCTGCGCCGCTGAAGCTCACCACGCTGCCCGCAATGCTGCAGTTACCCGTGGCGGCGTAGGCCACGGGCAGGCCCGAAGTGGCCGTGGCCACCGGCTGGCCCGGCGCGCCCAGGGTGAGCGTGGTGCCCAAGTGCTGCGGGGGAATGGGGTCGGGCGTGAAGGTGATGCTCTGCGGGCCCTGGGGTGTGACGGCATTGGTGATGGCGGGATCCGAGATCTGCGCAGCGGAAGCGTTATGCGCCACCACGCGGAAGGTGTAGCTCGTGCCGTTGGTCAGGCCGCTCACGGTGCAGCTGGACCCCGTGCCGGTGCTCAGGGTACAGGACTTGGTGGGATCCTCCACGGCGGTGGCGGTGTAGCTGCTGATGGGGATCCAGTAGGGATCTATCCACACTTCATCCCAGCCCACCAGCGCCGTGGTATCGCCCGCCGTGGCCGTGGCGTTGCCGGGCTGCGGCGGCTTGCCCGCCAGCACCGTGATGGAGTGAGAATGCGCCCCTGAGCAGGCGCTGTTGTCCGAGGCCGTGACCGTGAAGTTGAACGTGCCGGTGGCCGTGGGGGTGCCCGAAATCACGCCTGCCGACGACATCGTCACGCCGGGCGGCAGGGCCCCCGCCGTGATGGCGAAGTTGGCCGAGCCCAATGCCCCCGTCTGCCCCATCGAGTAGGCATAGGCCTCCCCGGCCGCCCCGCTGGCCGGCGTGCCGGTGACTGTGATCGGGGGGCAGATGTAGGGCGTGTACACCACGTCGTCGATGCCGATGTAGTCGCTGTTGCTACCTGAGGGACCGCCGTTGGTCACGAAGTAGCGGAACGCGAAGCGGCCCGAGGTGGGGGCGGAGAGCCCGGAGAGGGTGATGGTGTATTGCGTCCAGGTGGTGGGATAGACGTTCGGATCAAGGTAGTGGTTGATCTCCAGCAGCAGCGCCTTGAAGTCCCCCTCGTTCGGGGGGCCTACGTTGGTGCTGGCGCCATTCGTGCTCATGCGCACTTCCAGCCTGTCGGGGCGGGTGTCGGAGCTGCGCGTGTAGAACGTCAGCACGTCGCCGTTTCTCAGCGTCCGGACGGGTGTGAGCAGCCAGTTGCTGATGGTGCCGGTGAAGACGGTGTTGTTGAGGTCGGCGGCAATGTAGGCGGTGGCCGCGCCGCTATAGGCACTGAACATGCTTGAATCGCCCTGGCTCCAGCCGGTGGTGCCGGGAGGGGAGCTTTGGTTGCTCATCGCCCAGCCAGCGCCGGGCAGCGTGGCGATGTCGCCGAAGGTCTCCGTGTAGGGCTGCGCATGGACCGGGCCGTGCAGCCCGGCGGCCATGGCCAGCAGCAGGGCCGCTGCGCGCAGGGCTCTGGTGAGGGATGGCATGGTTGATTGCTCCTTTTTTAATAGCTTACTGCGCCTTTTTGGCGGGCGCTGGCGGCCGATTTTGCTGCAAGCCTGTGCCACCCCGCCAGCCCCAGCAAGGCCGACAGCAGCAGCGCACCCCATTCGCCCAGGGTGGGGATAGCCTGAGCGCCGGCGGGCGCTGCGGCCAGCCGCAGCGGGGCGGCGGGGTCGCGGATCTCGCCGGGGGCGGCGGTCTCCAGGTCGCCCACGCCGTCGTCCTGCACCGTGTAGCTGAACGTGTCGCCCGCGATGCTGCCGTGGGGGAACCACGCATGCGGGGCGCCGGCGCTGGCGGGGCCGAACTTGTAGGGCGTCAGGCCCGCCAGCGCGCCCGGGGGGGTAGGTGATGCTCACGTGCAACGTGGCCCCGGCGCAGCCCGTGGCCGTGAAGCCCAGGGCCCCCAGCGGCGCGGCGGCCTGGGCGGGCGCGCCGGGTGCGCCGGCCAGGGCGGCGGCGGTGATGGCGGGCGGGGCGGCCAGCGTGCAGCCGGGCGGGGTGCCGGTGATGGCGATGGTGGCCGCGCCCGCCACGCCCACGCTGGACCTGTCTCTTATACACATCTGACGCTGCCGACGAAGAGAACCTAGTGGGGGGGTGGGGGGGGGGGGGGGGGGTGGGGGGGGGGGGGGGGGGGGGGGGGGGGGGGGGGGGGGGGGGGGGGGGGGGGGGGGGGGGGGGGGGGGGGGGGGGGGGGGGGGGGGGGGGGGGGGGGGGG
>NZ_JAELTO010000469.1 GCF_016428875.1 Xylophilus sp. ASV27 | reverse complement strand
GCGAAGATGGAACGCGTGGTGCCGTGGGCTGCTCTGGTGAGTCTGATCAGACCGTACGCACCCGACGGTAAGCGCGGCCGCCCGCCGTTTGCCTTGGAGACGATGCTGCGCATCCACTTCATGCAGCAGTGGTTCACGCTGAGCGATCCGGCGATGGAGGAGTCGCTGCACGATGTGCCGCTGTTGCGCGAATTCGCAGGCCTGA
>NZ_JAELTO010000468.1 GCF_016428875.1 Xylophilus sp. ASV27 | reverse complement strand
GGCGCGGTCGCGTTGATCGGGAACTCCGAGATGGGAAGGCCGCAGCGGCTCGATTGCGAGCCGGATTGCGACCATTTCTGGCCCACGCCCGCGCATGGCCGGTGTTGCGGGCGCACTCATGCCATGATGCGCTGGCGCGCCAGGTAGATGTTGGCCAGGCCCAGGGCGACGAACGAGCGTGTGGCGTTCTTGGCCAAGCCGCGGTA
>NZ_JAELTO010000467.1 GCF_016428875.1 Xylophilus sp. ASV27 | reverse complement strand
ACAGATCGCGCTGCAGCAATTGCGCACGTTGCTGGACGAAGGTGCACCCCGCCATTGCGTGCTGGCCGATGCGGGATACGGTGTGGACAACGCCTTTCGCCAGGCGCTCAGCGACATGGGCCTGCTCTACGCGGTGGGCGTCACATCTGCCCTCGTGGTCTGGCCGCCTGGCGTTCAGCCGCTGCCACCCCAGCCTTACAGCGGCA
>NZ_JAELTO010000466.1 GCF_016428875.1 Xylophilus sp. ASV27 | reverse complement strand
GCGCACAGTTGCTGCCACGGCACGATCTCTTCCATCGTCGCCAGGAACACATCGCGTCGGGTGGGGCGGCGGTATTGCTCGAATCCGGCCTCTTGATCGGCCGCTGCTGCCAGGGTCTGTTGCTTCACCGGATCACAATGCATTCGACCCTATGATGGTGGACTTGCTCAGCGTTGCCCTAGCCTTACTGTGTCATAAATGTCACAATTCGATC
>NZ_JAELTO010000465.1 GCF_016428875.1 Xylophilus sp. ASV27 | reverse complement strand
CGCCCGCCGGTAGGGCTGCAGCGCATGCTGCGCATGTACTTCGTGCAGCACTGGTTCAACCTGGCCGACGAGGCCTGCGAGGAAGCACTGCTGGACAGCCCGGCGCTGCGGCGCTTCGTGGGCATCGGCCTCGGACGTGAGCGGGTGCCCGATGGCACCACGCTGCTGAAGTTCCGGCGCCTGCTGGAGGCGCACAAGTTGGGCGAGCAACTGT
>NZ_JAELTO010000072.1 GCF_016428875.1 Xylophilus sp. ASV27 | reverse complement strand
CGCCACGTGGCGACGTCGATCACGACACTGCGCCATCGACTGAGCTATCAGTTGATCGCTCGTCTCGGGCAGTGCCCATGCTGCGGAAGGGCAAGCGCAAAGCATCTTTTATGACACAGTAAGATTAGGTCCAGCCGACCAACTCCTCCCGTGGAGAATTGATGGACCGTGCAACGACCACACTCCTATGACACCTTGGTGCTACGCCGTGGCGAGTTTTCTTCTACGACTTCACTTTTGACAATGGCATCAGGTGCTCGATGACCGCGCGCAGGAGCCATGCCATGAAAAACGAAAGGTCGGAACCGTCGTACAGACCCATCACGAGCTACCCACCAGGTGCACTGGTGCGCAGTTCGGACATCTGTCGCGATCCCAGACGCGGCTATGCCGGCATTCTGCCGATCGACCGAAGCACTTGGCACCGTTGGGTGAAGTCGGGCAAAGCGCCGGCAGGCCGCTTCCTCGCCGGAACCTCCACGCGGGTCTGGGAGATCGAGGCGATCCGCAGTCTGGGAATACCTACGCCGTGATCGTATCGATCCGGTCCGCCACCCACTGCAAGGCTTTGCGTCGCTCTTCAGCGTATTCGGCGTGGGTGTAGGCCGCCACGACGGAACTGCGCTCTTGGTGGGCAAGCAGTCTTTCCACCACCTCACGGGAAAACCCATTTTCCCGCAACAAAGTGGCAGCCGTCCCCCGCGTTCCGTGCGGTGAGAACTCCGGCACCCCAAAATCCAAACGCTTGATGAAATGGTTGAGCGTAGCGTCCGATATCGGCTTGCCCTGCCCTCCCAGGAATCGCATCGGGAACACGTACTCGCCATGCCCTGACATCTTCTTCAACTCCTGCAACAGGTCGAGTGTCTGCTGCGACAAGTAGACCCGGTGCGGGCTACGCATCTTCATGCGCGCGGCGGGAATATCCCAGATGCGCGCCTCCAGGTCGAACTCGTCCCACTTCGCCAGCCGCAATTCGGACTTGCGCACCATGGTCAGCATGAGCAGCTTGACCGCACAGATGGTCACGGCACTGGCCGTATGCTGCATGCCGACCTTCTTCCAGAACGCGGCCAGTTCCTTTTCCGACAAGTGCCGATGGTGGATTTTTGGCGGCACCTTGATGACGCCCCGAATCGCCACGGCCGGGTTGCTGTCCACCAACAGCTTTCGGATCGCGTGGTTAAAGATCTGCTGAATCAGTGCCCGGCAGCGATCCGCCGTTGTCGGCACGTGCTTGAGCTCCTCCACGATGGCCAGCACGTGGGCCGGCTTCACCTCTGCCAAAGCCTTTTCCCCGATCGTGGGATTGATGTGTGCATCCAGCAGACGGATCGTCTGGCTTCGGTAGCTCTCGGACCGATAGAACAGGGTGTCGGCGATCCACTGCTTGGCGAACGAGGCAAACGTGATGCGTGCCCGGTCCTCAGCTTCCCGCTGAGCCGTTGTCTCCCGGGTGTACCGGATCGGGTCTATCCCCTTGGCCACCAACGCGCGCAACTCTGCATGCTTGTCGCGCGCATCGGCAATGCCGATCTCGGGATATGGGCCGATCGTCAACTTGGGCCGGCTACCGCCGAGCCGGTAACTGTAACGCCAAACCTTCGATCCCGTGGCCAGCACCTCGACATACAGGCCCCCACCATCCGTCAGGACATAGGGCTTGGCCTTGGGTTTGGCCGCGTTGATGACCGTTGCACGAAGGGCGTAGTTGACACTGCGATCTGCCATGGGTGGCTCCATGAAACCGGCGAGAGGTTGCTGGTATGGCTCCATATTCTGCACCATGGAGCAATTCATGGAGCCATGGAGCCGCAATGCAGACCGACCTCGCGCAACGATGGGCAACAAAAAAACCTCGATCCCAGAGAAAATGAGGTCCTCTTGCAACCAGGAACACCCGGCGGAAACGAGATTACATGTTATCGATCATGACCTGCCCGAATCCCGAGCAGCTCACCTGGGTCGCCCCTTCCATGAGGCGCGCGAAGTCATAGGTGACCTTCTTGCTTGCGATCGAACGCTCCATCGAGCCGATGATGAGGTCCGCGGCTTCCTTCCAGCCCATGTGGCGCAGCATCATTTCGGCGGAGAGGATTTCGGAGCCCGGATTGACGTAGTCCTTGCCGGCGTACTTGGGCGCGGTGCCATGGGTGGCCTCGAACATCGCCACCGTGTCCGACAGGTTGGCGCCCGGGGCGATGCCGATGCCGCCGACCTGCGCGGCCAGCGCGTCGGAGACGTAGTCGCCGTTCAGGTTGAGCGTGGCGATCACGCTGTACTCGGCCGGGCGCAGCAGGATCTGCTGCAGGAAGGCGTCGGCGATGCTGTCCTTGACCGTGATGTCCTTGCCGGTCTTCGGATTCTTGAAGCGCATCCAGGGGCCGCCATCGATCAGCTCGGCACCGAACTCATTGCGCGCCAGTTCGTAGCCCCAGTCGCGGAAGCCCCCTTCGGTGAACTTCATGATGTTGCCCTTGTGCACGATGGTCACGCTGGGCTTGTCGTTGTCGATCGCGTACTGCAGGGCCTTGCGCACCAGGCGCTCGGTGCCTTCGCGCGACACCGGCTTGACGCCGATGGCCGAGGTGTCGGGGAAGCGGATCTTGTTGACGCCGAAATCCTCGCGCAGCAGCTTGATCAGACGCTGGGCCTTCTCGCTGCCGGCCTCGAACTCGATGCCGGCGTAGATGTCTTCGGAGTTCTCGCGGAAGATGACCATGTTGGTCTTCTCGGGCTCGCGCACCGGGCTGGGCACGCCCTTGAAATACTGGATCGGGCGCAGGCAGACGTACAGGTCGAGCTGCTGGCGCAGCGCCACGTTGAGCGAACGGATGCCGCCGCCGACGGGCGTGGTCAGCGGCCCCTTGATCGACACGACGTAGTCGCGCACCGCGTGCAGCGTCTCCTCGGGCAGCCAGACGTCGGGGCCGTAGACCTTGGTCGACTTCTCGCCGGCATAGACCTCCATCCAATGGATCTTGCGCTTGCCGCCATAGGCCTTGGCCACGGCGGCATCGACCACTTTCAGCATCACCGGCGTGATGTCCACGCCTGTGCCATCGCCTTCGATGAACGGAATGATCGGCTGGTCCGGCACGTTCAGCGAAGTGTCGGCATTGACGGTGATCTTCTGGCCTTGGGCTGGCACGTTGATGTGCTGATAGGACATGGGCGGGTGTCTCCGGTAAGCGGGGGAATGGGAAGGCGCGCCCGCGCTGCTGGCAGTGCGCGGACTGCACAAATTCTATTCCCAATAGAATGCGCATCGCCCCGCCAAACGGCCCTGCAACGCTGGGTCGGGCAGGCGGCGTTTTTCCTTCCGGACAGCACTCTTCCCACACCCCCAGGAGCCTTCTCCCATGAACCGCCTTCTCGCCACCCTGCTCGCCGGATGCTTCAGCGTTGGCGTCTATGCCCACCAGGCTCCGGTCCACACGCACGCCGGCGGCATGACGCCCGTGGCGGCAACCCACGCGCACAAGGCCAAGTCCAAGAAGCACCACGCGGCCGCCAGGAAGGGCCAGCATGGCGCCAAGCACGCGAAGGCCAAGCGGTCCCGGCACGCGCCGCACGCCTGACGGCAGTCCGGCCATCGCCAAGGCGCCTTCGGGCGCTTTTTGCGGGGGCGGCAAGCGCGCTGCCCTTTTGCGACAATGCCTCCATGAAATCCCTCTCGCTTCCGGTCCTGCGCCACCTGCTGCTCTCGGCCATGCTGGCAGGCGCGGCATCCGCCGGCGCCCAGGACGGCCCCGACGGCACCCCGCAGACCGACCTCCAGCGGATCAGCCTGCAGGCGGGCATGTACCGCATCGAAGCGCAGGTCGCGGCCACGCCGCAGCAGCGCGAGATCGGCCTGATGTACCGCCGCGAGATGCCGCAGCACGAAGGCATGCTGTTCATCTTCGATCAGCCCGCGACGCAGTGCTTCTGGATGAAGAACACCCGGCTGCCGCTGACGGCCGCCTTCGTGGCGGACGATGGCACCATCGTCAACCTTGCCGACATGAAGCCGCAGACCACCGATTCGCACTGCTCCGAGAAACCGGTGCGCTACGTGCTGGAGATGAACCAGGGCTGGTTCTCGGCCAAGCACATCAAGGCCGGCGCGAAGCTGACCGGCGCACCCTTCAAGCCGGCACGCTGAGGCGCCGCGCTCAGTCCGGCAACCTGCCGAGCACGCGCAGGTCGAGGCGGCCATCGGCCAGCGTGGCGCGCAGCGCTTCGCCCGGCTGCACGTCGCCGGTGCGCTGCACCGTGCGGCCGGCCTCGTCTTCCAGCCACGCATAGCCCCGCTGCAGCACCAGCCGCGGATCGAGCATCTGCAGCCTGAGCCCGGCGCGCTGCAGGCGTGATGCCTCGAAGGCCTGGCGCGCGGCAACGGCCGGTGCGAGCGCCGCCGCACAGCGCTGCTGGGCCTGCGCGGCGCGCTGCAGCGCAGCCTGCATGCCGTAGCGCAGCGCATGCGCATGGCGCTGCAGCAGCAGCCGCTGGCCCGCGAGCCGCGCCGAGGGCCGCCCCATGCGCGCCGCCGCCCCATCGAGCCGCTGGGCGTGGCGGTCCAGCAGCTTCTGGGCGGCAGCGGCCAGGGCGTCGCCCGCCAGATCGAGCGCGCCCGCCAGCACCTCGCGCGCCGGCGCGGCCAGTTCGGCCGCGGCCGTGGGCGTGGGGGCGCGCAGGTCGGCGACGAAATCGGCGATGGTGAAGTCGGTTTCGTGGCCCACGCCGCTCACCAACGGCACCGGGCTGGCGGCGATCAGGCGCGCCAGCGGCTCGTCATTGAAGGCCCACAGGTCTTCGATGGAGCCGCCGCCACGCACCAGCAGGATCAGATCGACGGGCGCCGCCGCCTGCGGCGCCGCGGCCAGCGCATAGAGCGCCGCCAGGGCGTTGGCGATCTCCACCGGCGCTCCGGCGCCCTGCACCGCGGCGGGCGCCAGCACGACGGGCACGTGCGGCGAGCGGCGGCGCAGCGCGGTGACCACGTCATGCAAGGCGGCGGCCCCCAGGGAGGTGACGATGCCGATGCCGCGCGGCATGGCGGGCAGCGGGCGCTTGCGCGCGGCGTCGAACAGACCCTCGGCCTCGAGCCGGGCCTTGCGCTGCAGGAACTGCTCGAACAGACTGCCCTGGCCGACCCGCGTCATCGACTCGGCCACCAGTTGCAGGTCGCCGCGCGCCTCGTAGACGCCGATACGGCCGCGCACCTCCACCAGTTCGCCATCGCGCGGGGAGAAGTCCAGCAGCATGGCCGCGCGCCGGAACATCGCGCAGCGGATCTGGCCGCCCGCATCCTTGAGCGAGAAGTAGCAGTGGCCGCTGGCGGCGCGCGAGAAGCCGGTGATCTCGCCGCGCACCGCCACGGGGTTGAAACGGGCGTCTAGCGCATCGGCCACCGCGTGGCACAGGGCGCCCACGGCCCAGACGCGCGGCCCGGCGGCCTGCGGCGCTTCACGCATGGCGTGCTTTCCGAAGGCGGATTGCTGCTGCTTTTTTCATCAAACTGTCACAGGGCTAATACGGGCGCGGCCTGGACGCGGGCACCCTGGGTTTTGCGGTGAACTTATCCACATGATTTGTGGGCTACCGCTGGTGCTGGCCGGCGGGGCACTCCCGGACAGGCGTGCGCCATAATGCCCGGCGATGTCATCTGCCCTCGGGGAGTGTTCTTGTTTTCGATCATACAAGCGGCCGGCTGGCCGATCTGGCCCCTGCTGGCCTGCTCCGTGCTCGCACTGGCTCTCATCATCGAACGCTTCATCAGCCTGAAGGCCGCCAAGGTCGCGCCGCCGAAGCTGCTGGACGAGGCGATCACGGTCTCGAGAAGCGGCGTGCCCGCGCCCGATCTGGTGCAGCAGCTGGAGCAGAACTCGGCCCTGGGCGAAGTGCTCGCCAGCGGCTTGCGTGCCCTCAACGTCAATCCGCGCTGCAGCGAGGAAGACCTGCGCTCCTCCATGGAAGGGGCCGGCCGCAGCGTGGCGCACCGCCTGGAGAAGTACCTGGGCGCGCTGGCCACCATCGCCTCGGCCGCGCCGCTGCTGGGCCTGCTCGGCACCGTGATCGGCATGATCGAGATCTTCGGCTCGCAGGGCGGCGCCTCCGGCACCGGCAACCCGGCGCAACTGGCGCAGGGCATTTCCATCGCGCTCTACAACACCGCGTTCGGGCTGATGGTGGCCATTCCGTCGCTGATCTTCTGGCGCTATTTCCGCGGCCGGGTGGACGGCTACCTGCTGACGCTGGAGCTGTCGGCCGAACGCTTCCTGCGCCACCTCTACCTGCTGCGCAAGCCCTGAGCCGGCGAACCGCATGAGCCTGAACTTCCGCGCCCGCTCCCGCATGGACTTCCGCACCAGCGGCAAGGACGAGCCCGAGATCAACCTGATCCCGTTCATCGACGTGCTGCTGGTGGTGCTGATCTTCCTCATGCTCTCCACCACCTACAGCCGCTTCACAGAAATCCAGCTGCGCCTGCCGGTGGCCGATGCGCAGGCCATGCGCGACTACCAGAAGGAGGTCGAGGTCGCGGTCAGCAGCGACGGGCACTTCACCGTCAACCGCAGCCCGGTGGCCAGCGGATCGGTGGACGCGGTGGCGCGGGCCCTGGGCGACGCGGCCAAGGCCGGCCGCGACACGGTGGTCATCATCAGCGCCGACGCGAGCGCCGCCCACCAGAACGTGGTCACGGTGATGGAGGCCGCGCGCCGCGCCGGCCTGTCGCAGATCACCTTCGCCACGCAGAGCACGGCCAGGGCCGGCGGCAAGCCCTGACGCGGTGCGGGCGCCGTGAACTTCTCCCGCGCGCTGCAGCAGGCCTGGCTGCGGCGCGGAGCGCTGGCATGGCTGCTGTGGCCGCTGTCGCTGGCCTATGGCCTGCTGTGGCGCCTGCGCGCCCTCGCCTACCGGCAGGGCTGGCTGCGCAGCGAGCGGCTTCCCGTGCCGGTGCTGGTGGTGGGCAACGTCGTCGCGGGCGGCGCCGGCAAGACGCCCACGGTGATCGCCGTGCTGGAGCACCTGCGGGCGCGCGGCATTGCCGCCGGCGTGGTGTCGCGCGGCTACGGCCGCCGCCTGCCGGCCGGCGGCGCCGATGACGTGCGGGAGGTGCAGCCGCACAGCACGCCCGCCGAGGCGGGCGACGAGCCGCTGCTGATCCGCCGCCGCACCGGCGTGCCGGTGTTCGTCGGCCGCGACAGGGCTGCGGCGGCACGGCGCCTGCTGGCCCGCTACCCGGCCACCCGGCTGATCGTCTGCGATGACGGCCTGCAGCATCTGGCGCTGGGGCGCGACATCGAGGTCTGCGTGTTCGACGACCGCGGCGTGGGCAACGGGTTCCTGCTGCCCGCCGGCCCGCTGCGCGAGCCCTGGCCGCGCCCCGTGGCCGCGGTGCTGCACACCGGGGCGCATCCGGCCTTTGCCGGCTTCACGGCCCGGCGCCGCCTGGCCGACCACGCGCTGCGCGCCGACGGCAGCCGCGTGGCGCTGGCCAGCCTGGGCCAGCAGCCGCTGCATGCCCTGGCCGGCATCGCGCGGCCGCAGGCCTTCTTCGACATGCTGCGCGAGCGCGGGCTGTGCCTGGCACACACCGAGGCGCTGCCCGATCACTATGATTTTGATAGCTGGAAGCCCAGACAGCACCTGGGCTTCATGCCAATCTGCACTGAAAAAGACGCCGCGAAGCTATGGCGCGTCGCGCCGCAGGCACTGGCCGTGCCGCTGCGGTTCGAGCCCGAGCCCGCCTTCCTGGCCCGGCTCGACCGCCTGCTGGATGCACGGCTATGATCCGCCGCTTGCCCCTCGCCTCTCCACACCCACTCTGATCCATGGACAGCAAACTGCTCGAACTGCTGGTCTGCCCCGTCACCAAGGGCCCGCTGACCTATGACCGCGAACGGCAGGAACTGGTGTCGCGCAGCGCGCGCCTGGCCTACCCGGTGCGCGACGGCATCCCCATTCTGCTGGAGGAAGAAGCGCGCACGCTGACCGACGCCGAGCTGGAAGGCTGAGGCCGCATCCGCCATGCGCTTCACCGTCCTGATTCCCGCACGCCTGGCCTCCACGCGCCTGCCCGACAAGCCGCTGGCCGACATCGCCGGCCTGCCCATGGTGGTGCGCGTGGCGCAGCGCGCCCATGGGTCCGGTGCCGCACGCACCGTGGTCGCGGCCGACAGCCCGGCCATTCTCGACGCCTGCGCGGCCCACGGCGTGGAGGCGGTGCTGACCCGCGCCGACCACGTCTGCGGCAGCGACCGCCTGGCCGAAGCCTGCGACCTGCTCGGACTGCAGGAGGACGAGATCGTCGTCAACGTCCAGGGCGACGAGCCGCTGATACCGACGGCCCTGGTCAGCGCCGTCGCGGCGCTGCTGCATGCCCGGCCCGACGCCAGCATCAGCACGGCGGCGCATCCGATCGGCAACGTGGCGGACTACCTGAACCCGAACGTCGTCAAGGTCGTGCTGGACGCCAGCGGCCTGGCGCTGTACTTCAGCCGTGCACCGATCCCCTGGCAGCGTGACGGCTCCACCGCGCAGGCAGTCGCCCTGCCCGCGCCGGCGCCGCTGCGCCACATCGGCATCTACGGCTATCGCGTCGGCTTCCTGCGTGCGTTTCCGCAACTGCCGCAGGCCCCGCAGGAAATCGCCGAGGCGCTGGAGCAGTTGCGCGCCCTCTGGCATGGCCACCGCATCGCCGTGCACGTCACGCCCGACGCGCCCGGCGCGGGCGTGGACACGCCGCAAGACCTGGCGCGCGTGCGCGCCCTGCTGGGCGGCTGAGTCCCAGCGGCGTCCCGGGCGGCGCCGGGCTGCATGCTATCCTCGACTGCAACCCGAGCACCGTCCCCGCGCCCGTCGGCAGACGCGCCGCGCGGTCAGCGGTGCCAGCCGACTTCAAAACCATCCGAGGACATCCATGAGACTGATTCTGCTGGGCGCGCCAGGTGCCGGTAAAGGCACGCAAGCGACCTTCATCTGCCAGAAGTACGGCATCCCGCAGATCTCCACCGGCGACATGCTGCGCGCCGCCGTCAAGGCGGGCACGCCGCTGGGGCTGCAGGCCAAGGCAGTCATGGAGTCCGGCGCTCTCGTGAGCGATGACCTCATCATCAACCTCGTCAAGGAACGCATCGCCCAGCCCGACTGCGCGCAGGGCTTCCTCTTCGACGGCTTCCCGCGCACCATTCCGCAGGCCGACGCCATGAAGGCCGCGGGCGTCAAGCTCGACTACGTGCTGGAGATCGACGTGCCGTTCGACGCCATCATCGAGCGCATGAGCGGCCGCCGCTCGCACCCCGGCTCCGGCCGCACCTACCACGTGAAGTTCAATCCGCCGAAGGTCGAGGGCAAGGATGACGTCACCGGCGAGGACCTGATCCAGCGTGAAGACGACAAGGAAGCCACGGTGCGCAAGCGCCTGGAGGTCTACAGCGCGCAAACGCGTCCCCTGGTGGACTACTACTCCCGTTGGGCCACCCAGGACCCCGCCGCCGCTCCGCGCTATCGCAAGATCAGCGGGCTTGGCGCGGTCGAGGAAATCACGGCACGCGCGCTGCAGGCCCTGGCGGGCTGAATCCCGCCGCACGCGGCGTTTTCAGGCGCCGGCCAGCTCCAGCATCAGCTCGATACGCGCCTTGACGGGGGAAAGCTCGCGCGCCGCCGGCAACGGGTGCTCACCTGCGGGCAGCACGGGCCCATAGGCACAGCGCGTGGTGCGCCACACGCGCACGTTTTCGGCCTGGGCCTGCTCCAGCGCGGCCAGCAGTGCGGAGTGGATCGAACCGTTTCCGGTGCCCGCGACGACCACCCCCTGGGGCCGGACCGAGGGCGCCTGCGCCAGCAGGGCCCGCACGATGCGGCCGTCCGCCCCCGCATGGCTCAGCACGATGTCCACACGCGGCAGCTCGGTGATTCGCGCCACCCGCTCCAGTGAACGCCCATCCGGCGCGGCGCACGGCCAGCCGCGCACCTGGCGCACGGCGCCCTCCTCCACGTAGGCCACGGGTCCTGCATCACCCGAGCCGAAGGCATCGAGGCGGTAGGTGTGCTCCTTGCGGACATCCTGCGCGCCGTGCACCCGCCCCGCGCACACCACCAGCACGCCGCACGCGCCCGGCGTGCGCACCAGGGCCATCGCGTCGCGCAGGTTCTGCGGGCCGTCGGGCGCGAGTGCCGTGGCCGGCCGCATGGCCGACACCAGCACCACGGGCTTGCGCCAGGCCAGCAAGCGGTGCAGGAAGTAGGCCGTCTCCTCCAGCGTATCGGTGCCATGGGTCACGATCACGCCCTGCACGTCGTCCTGGGCCAGCCAATGCGCGCAGCGCAAGGCCAGCGCCTTCCAGACGCCGAACTCCATGTCCTTGCTGTCGATCTGCGCCACCTGTTCGGCGTGCAGCGGACACGCGTCGGGCGGCAGGTGGGCAAGCAGTTCCTCGACCGTCAAGCAGGCCGCCCGATAACCCAGGTTGTCGCGGGCATTCGGGGCCGAGCCCGCGATGGTCCCCCCGGTGCCCAGCACCACGACACGGCGCGCGACACCCTCTTTTTTCAGGCTCACTTGCACACTTTCCAAAACTGGTCAAAAATACAGCTACTGGATATCCAAACAGCCCCGTTGCCGAGGATCACCGATGATCGATACCCGCACCTCCGCCGTCAAGCTCACGCCGCGCCAGCAGCAGATACTCGAGCTGATCCACACCGCCGTGGCGCGCACCGGCGCGCCGCCCACGCGCGCAGAAATCGCCGCAGAACTCGGCTTCAAGTCCGCTAATGCGGCCGAGGAGCATCTGCAGGCGCTGGCGCGCAAAGGCGCCATCGAGCTGGTCAGCGGCACCTCCCGTGGCATCCGGCTCAAGAGCGACACGCTGCGATCCCTGCACGCCTCCCGCGGCGATCCGTTCTCGCTGACGCTGCCGGGCCTGGCGCAGTTGGCATTGCCCCTGGTGGGCCGGGTCGCGGCAGGCGCTCCGATTCTGGCGCAGGAACATGTCGAGCAGACCTACCACGTGGAAGGCAGCCTGTTCCAGCAGAAGCCGGACTACCTGCTCAAGGTACGGGGCATGTCCATGCGCGACGCCGGCATCATCGATGGCGACCTGCTCGCAGTGCGCGCCTCGCGCGAGGCGCGCAACGGCCAGATCGTGGTCGCCCGGCTCGGCGAGGAGGTGACCGTCAAGCGCTTTCTGCGCACTGCCCAGGGCATAGAACTGCACGCCGAAAACCCGGACTACTCCACCATCTTCGTGGCACCAAACGAGCCTTTCGAGATCGAGGGGCTCGCGGTGGGCCTGATCCGCAACACCATGCTGATGTAGCAGGCTTGGCACCGCGACAAGGTGGCGGGCGTTCGGCGAGCCTGACGGCAGGCTCCGACAACCCTGGCCGCGGAGCCTTTCCCCAGAAATCCTGCCGATGTTCCAAGTCGTGGCTCTCGGAGTATTTACATGCAAACTGCCATTCTTGCACGCGCCAACCTGCTCGCCCCGCTGTCCGCCTGGGTGGAGCGCTTCGCCAGCCGCCGCATGGTCCATGCAGCGGCGGAAAACCATCGCCACCCGGCTCTTCCGCCCCTGCCGAACGGCGCGGCCATGGTGCGGACCTATCCTCCCTGCGCCAACGATGCATGCAACCCGCCGGCCGGCATAGTGCGTCGCCGTACGCCCGCCCTGCGCGTGGTGCAGGTGGTGGAGGGAACGCAAGCGCCGCACTGTGCCGGCCGCATGGTGATTTCGGGCCGCATGGCCGACGTCTGCGCCGAACTGGATCGCCTGAGCGCCCGCGAGGCTGCCACGCGCTGAGGTTCCGCTCCGCTGGCGGATCACCGGCGGTCTGCGCGGCGGCAGCGTTGAGGCGACGAATCCCGGGCACCTTGCCCGACTTGTCACCTTTTGCGAGCATTCATGGCCGGCCGAACGGGAAAACGGCCCATACCCGCGAGGCACAATGGCACCATGAACATTGTGATTCTCGACGACTACCAGGACGCGGTGCGCAAGCTGCACTGTGCCTCGCGGCTCGACGCCTACCCCGCCAAGGTCTACACCAATACCGTCAAGGGAATCGGCCAACTCTCCGTCCGGCTGCGCGATGCCGACATCATCGTCCTGATACGCGAGCGCACCCACATCTCCCGGCAATTGGTCGAGAAGCTGCCCAGGCTCAAGCTGATCGCGCAGACCGGCAAAGTCGGCAACCACATCGACATCGGTGCCTGCACGGAGCGCGGCATTGCCGTCGCCGAAGGAGTGGGCTCGCCGATCGCGCCTGCCGAACTCACCTGGGCGCTCATCATGGCGGCCATGCGGCGCCTGCCGCAGTACATCTCCAATCTCAAACATGGCGCCTGGCAGCAATCCGGTCTGCGTTCGGCCTCCATGCCGCCGAACTTCGGCATCGGAACGGTGCTGCGCGGCAAGACACTGGGCCTGTGGGGCTACGGCAAGATCGGCCAGATCGTGGCGGGCTATGCCCAGGCTTTCGGCATGCATGTGCGCATCTGGGGCCGGGACGCCTCGCGCGCCAGGGCCCTGGCCGACGGATACCAGGCGGCCAACAGCAAGCATGAGTTCTTCGAGCAGTGCGACGTCGTGTCCCTGCATCTGCGCCTGAACGAAGAGACACAGGGCATCGTGACCCTGGACGATCTCTCGCGCATGAAGCCCACGGCCCTGATCGTCAACACCTCCCGGGCGGAACTGATAGAACCCGAGGCGCTGATCGCCGCACTCAACCGCGGCCGTCCCGGCATGGGCGCCGTGGACGTTTTCGAGAACGAACCCCCGCTCCAGGGCCATGCGCTGCTGCGCCTGGAGAACTGCATCTGCACACCGCATATCGGTTATGTCGAGCGGGACAGCTACGAGATGTACTTTGGCGCGGCATTCGACAACGTGATCAACTACATCAGGGGTGCACCGACCAACATCGTGAACCCTGGCGCACTGCAAGTGCGCAGGTAGTCGATGCAGACCAAGGACCAGCCCCCTGGACCACGAGCAGGCACGGGGGGTTTCAGGCCTTTCCGTCCGTTTGCTTGCCACCCCCAGGAGGTGGCACCCCGACGTCGAAAAGGTCGAAGTCGATCAGACTGCTGGCGGCCCCAGGCGCCGGCGCAAAGTCCTTGACATCCTTGTTCGTCGCCATCGGAGCGGGCGGCACTGCTGGCGCGGAGTCGTCAAGCAAAAGATCGAAGATCAAAGGCTCAATGGTGGCGCTGCTCGCTGCCGCATTGCCCATGTCTGCCCGCTGCTGCGACGCCGCTGGAGCGTCAGGACCGAGGCCTTCGGCCACGGCACCCCCTGCAGGAGGGACGTCCACTTGCATTGCGCCAGCCGGTTGCGCCCCGGCGCGCATGGGGCGTGCCCCTCTCGCACTGGATCGACCATGCAGAGACTCGGCGATCGTGCGCAGCAGCAGCAACTCGCGATAGGCTTCCAACTCGAAAGGGACGGGATGCACAGGCCCGTCACTGCGGAAGAGGTAGGAGTCGATCACGTCCAGAACCTCTGGCTCCCGCCACCGCGACTCGATGGCATTCAACGCGTCAGGATAGTCCTCAAGACGCCGCACACTTTTCAGGAAGCCCGCGAAAGCCGGAACCTCGGCATTGAAAACGGCGTTGAATTCCTCGCGCAGCCTGCGATAGTCATCCGTCAGGCTCAAGGTGTGCAAAATCTTGAGCAGATCCAGATATACCGCAGGACTCGCCCCTGGTCGCTCGACAATATGGCGCTGCAACAAGGTGATGGCCTGTTCGTGCTGCCCCAAGGACACGAAGAACTCCGCGTTCTGCTGCACCTCGAGGTCGGCATCACCGTCCGAAGCCGTCGAGGCATCCGTGCCCACAGCGGCTGCGGCGGGTGCTGGCGCAGGAAATGCTGCGATGGGCGCGTCGTTCCATGTTGCTTCCATGGGGGCCGTCACCGCAGTTGGCGCCATCGCAGGGCGCGCGACCTCCGGGAAAGGCATCGACGGAGCGGCGACCACAGGAGGCGCCATGCCGTCTGTCCACTGCGACGGCATGCCAGATTCTTCGTGTTCCGGTGCGGCGCTGCGCCGCTTCCACCATACCGTCCGGTGACTCTCACCAGGCGGCCACCGCCACCGGGCCAGCAGCATCCCCAGCGCCAGGGCCAGCAGCGCCAGTACCACCGTCATGAGCCAGTGGATCCATCGATCGCTTCCGGCCTCATCCAATTGCCCTTGCAACGCCGCGGCACGACTGCGCTCGCGCGCTTCCTTGGCCTGCAGCGCCTTGAGCTCGGCCTCCAACGCGTGAAGACGCTCCGCGTTGCCTGACGCCTCGGCCGGAACGGCTGATGTCTCCGTGGTGAGCTTGCGCCAGGTGGCCGCGGCAGCGGCCCTCTGCTCCGGCGTGGCCTCGGCGGGCCTGACCATATCCAATGCTGGACGCAGGCGCACGTCGTGCTCCTCCAGCCAGTCCAGCGGCGACTGAAGTTCCAGTCTTGGCCGTCCCGGCTCCGCAGCCTTTGCCGCGCCTGGGGCGGTCGTGGGACGCCGGGCAGATGGCCTTGCCGACGGCGCTACAGGTTTTGTGGCGGGTCCAGGACGGGTATTCGCGTGGATCTCCGATGGCTGCGTTGTGGGCCTGCCCGCGGAACCGGTTGGAGTAGGAACCGCGGCCAAAGCGTCAATGCTCGCGGCCTGCGGCATCGATGGAATCTGATGCACTTCGCTGTCGGCCGCATTCGGCGCCGATGCCAGCAGAACATAACGCCGCGACAGGCTCTGTCCACAGCCAGCGCGCAACACGATCGAAACGTAGGGCTCATTGACCGCCACGCTGGATAGCAAACGCAACTGCGCGCGCTCCGGCCGATTGCCCGGCGACACTACCAGCCGCACGCGCGACGGATCGACGGCAGTCTCACCGTAGAAAACCTCCGCATTCGGACAAACTGCAGAGACTTCGCCCCCATTGTCCAGAGAAAGATCGAAGTGCAAATCAAGCGGCTGCCCCATCACGGCGGCTCCGCGCGATGTCCCGAGCGATAAGGCTGCACTCCCACAAGCCGAAGCGGTCAGTACGACACCAATAACAGTTTTGCGACCTATCACACCTCAGCCTTCTCGGTTTCCCGTAGATTCTGTCATATGCGCTCGCAATTTCATGCCCCGATAATCCAACAATGCACAAGCAAACTTCCTTGATCGCCGTGATCGGCGCAGGTGCCATGGGAAGAGGCATCGCGCAATTGGCAGCCCAGGCCGGCAGCGTCGTCCGGCTCTTTGACAACAGTACGGATGCGGTGAGAGCCGCCTGCACCTCAGTGCACGCCCAATGGGACAAGATGCAGGACAAGGGCCGCATCGATGCGGCCCAGTGCGCGGCGCTCAAGGAACGGCTGCTTCCGGCGGACTCGCTCGAGGCCCTGGCAGACTGCGCGCTCGTCATCGAGGCGATCGTCGAACAGCTCGACGTCAAGCGCGAGCTGTTCGCCCGGCTCGAGCAGATCGTGGCGCAGGATGCCGTCCTCGCCACCAATACGTCGTCCCTTTCGGTGACGGCGATTGCTGCAGGCCTGACGCACCCGGAACGCTTTGCCGGACTGCACTTTTTCAATCCGGTACCGCTCATGAAGGTGGTGGAGGTGATTGCCGGGCTGCGTACCTCAGCTGCGGTGTGCGACACCTTGCACGCGTACGTCGGCCAGATGGGCCACACCGCCGTCCGCGCCCAGGACACCCCCGGCTTCATCGTGAACCATGCCGGCCGCGGATACGGGACCGAGGCGCTGCGCATCGTCGGCGAGAGCGTGGCCGACTTCGCCACCATCGACCGGATACTGAGGGACCAGATCGGCTTCAAGCTGGGCCCGTTCGAGCTGATGGACCTCACGGCGCTGGACGTATCGCACCCGGTGATGGAGTCGATCTACCACCAGTACTACGAGGAACCGCGCTACCGCCCCAGCGTGATCACCGCGCAGCGGCTCGCCGGCGGCATGCTGGGCCGCAAAAGTGGCCAGGGGTTCTATGCCTACGTGGACGGCGCCGCTGACGTACCGCCCGAAGCGCCCATCCCTCAGGTGCAGGGTCTTCCGCCCGTGTGGGTCTCCCCGCGAGCGGCGCGGCGCGCCGAGTTGCTGCAATTGGTGAAGGACCTGGGCGCCGCCATCGAGACCGGCGCCTCGCCCTCTCCCGAGGCGCTGACGCTGGTCGCCCCTCTGGGTTTCGATGTCACGACCGTGGCGGTGGTCGAACGCCTGGACCCTGCACGCACCATAGGCATCGACATGCTGGCCGAGGACGCCAGCACCCGGCGCCGCGTGCTGGCGACCAACCCCGCGACCCGCAGCGACATGCGCAATGCCGCCCACGCCCTCTTCGCCCGCGACGGCAAGGCGGTCAGCGTGATCCGCGACAGCGGCGGCTTCGTGACACAGCGAGTGGTGGCCACCATCATCAACATCGCGGCCGACATCTGCCAGCAGGGCATTTGCTCCCCACGCGATCTGGACACCGCCGTGACGCTGGGCCTGGGCTATCCGCAGGGACCTCTGGCACTCGGCGACCGGCTGGGCCCCACCAACGTGCTGGAGGTGCTGTTCAACCTGCAAACGGTCTACGGCGATACCCGCTACCGCCCCAGCCCCTGGCTGCGCCGCCGCGGCGCGATCGGCCTGAGCCTGCTGCACACGGAAGACTGACTCTGCCCTTGCCGGAAAGCCCCGCATGCCCGCACAACTGCTCAGTACACGCCATGGCGAGACCATGGTGCTCACCCTTCACAACCCCGACAACCGCAATGCGCTGGGGCCGGAGATCTACGCCGCAGGCATCGAGGCGCTGAACTCAGCCGGCGCGGACATCCGCAGCGTCGTGATCGTCGGGCAAGGCAACACCTTCTGCGCGGGCGGCAACCTGGAGCGGCTCAAGGCCAATCGCGAACGGCCGCCCGAAGTCCAGGCGCAAAGCATCGAAGGCCTGCATCTCTGGATCGAGGAACTGCGCGCTTTTCCACAGCCCGTCATCGCCGCGGTGGAGGGCGCTGCGGCTGGCGCAGGCTTCTCGCTCGCGCTGGCCTGCGATTTCATCGTGGCCGCGCGCGATGCCTTCTTCGTCATGTCCTACAGCAGCGTCGCCCTGTCCCCGGATGGCGGCGGCAGCTGGCACCTGCCCCGGCTGCTGCCCCGCCCGCTGGTCAACGAACTGCTGATGCTCGGCACGCGCATCGAGGCCGAGCGCCTGCATGCCCTGGGCGCCGTAAACCAGTTGGCCACTCCGGGAAGCGCGCTGACCGAAGCCATGGCGCTGGCCGATCGGCTCAATCGACGCGCCCCGAATGCGCTCGCAAGCATCAAGGAACTGGTGAACAAGGCGCCTCATACCGAACTGCCGGGGCATCTGGCCGCCGAGCGCGATCGCTTCGTTCGCAACCTGCACCATCCCAATGCCGGCGTCGGCATCGAGGCGTTCCTGGCCAAGACCACGCCGCGCTACGCATAGCGCCCCGGCAGCGGCGGCCCCGAAGGACGGGTCGCTCCGGCGACAGCGCCAGGCCCTCCAAGTCACCCACACGACAGACCATGGACGAACCGATTCTTACCATCGAGGAACGCGAGGCCATCAACGGCGGCCGCTGGTTCTCCTCCCTCTCTCCCTCCCTGCGACACGACATCCTTCGATGCTCCTTCGTCAAACGCTACAAGGATGGCGACCTGATCGCCGCGCGCGGCGACGCGCCGGAAGAGTGGATCGCCTGCGCCCGCGGCGCGGTACGCGTGAGCTCCACCTCGGTATCCGGCAAGCAGATCACGCTGACCTATGTGGAGCCGGGCATCTGGTTCGGCGACGTGGCCTTCTTCGATGGAGAGAGGCGCACGCACGATGCCTACGCCCATGGCGACACCACCATCCTGTGCGTGGCGCGCGCCGACTTCCGCAAGATCCTGCAGCAGCATACGGAACTGTACGAGGCACTGCTGCGGCTGCATGCACGGCGCATACGCCAGTTGTTCGGACTGGTCGAAGACCTGAATACGCTCCCGCTGCGCGCGCGCCTGGCCAAGCAGCTCGGCCACCTCGTGCGCAGCTACGGCGCTCCGAGCCTCGCGGACGGCAGCGAGATCCGCATCAGCCTGCAACTCGCGCAGGAGGAACTGGCCCAGTTGCTGGGGGCCTCACGCCAGCGCGTGAACCAGGAACTCAAGCTCATGGAACGCGAGGACGTGATCCGCATCGAGCCGGGCGGCCTGGTCGTGCGCAACCGCCAGATGCTGATGCGCATCGGCGAAGGGGACCTCTGAGCCCACCCCATTTCCACCACAACCGGTGCGCAGGCACCTGAGACGAGACAATGCCCGACTACGACCATTTCGTGGGCACCCGGCCCGTGTCCGCTACCCATGCCCTCGACACCCAGGCACTGGCCGCATGGCTCTCGGACCATGTGCCTGGCTTCACCGGCCCGCTGTCGCTCGAGATGTTCAAAGGCGGGCAATCCAACCCGACCTACAAGCTCATCACGCCCAGCCGCTCCTATGTGCTGCGCGCCAAGCCCGGGCCGGTGGCCAAGCTGCTTCCTTCGGCGCACGCCATCGAGCGTGAATATGCGGTGATGCGCGGCCTGCGGGGCACCCAGGTTCCCGTCGCCCAGATGGTCGCGCTCTGCGAGGACGAGTCCGTGATCGGACGCACCTTCTATGTCATGGAGTTCGTCCAGGGGCGCGTCCTGTGGGACCAGACGCTGCCGGGCATGGAGCGCGCTGAACGTTCGGCCATCTACGACGAGATGAACCGGGTCATTGCCGCGCTGCACACGGTCGACTACACGGCGCAGGGTCTGGCCTCCTACGGCAGGCCCGGCAATTACTTTGACCGGCAGATAGGGCGCTGGAGCAAGCAATACGTGGCATCCATCACCGACCCCATCCCGGCGATGGAAAAGCTCATGGACTGGCTGCCGGCACATATGCCGGCCAGCGCGCGCGACGAGTCGCGCACCTGCATCGTCCATGGCGACTACCGTCTCGACAACATGATGTTCCACCCCATCGAGCCACGCGTGCTGGCCGTGCTCGACTGGGAGCTCTCCACGCTCGGCCATCCGCTTGCGGACTTCAGCTACCACTGCATGGCCTGGCACATCCCGCCCGGTTCGTTCCGCGGCATTGGCGGGGTGAACCTGCAGGCACTGGGCATTCCGACCGAGGCCGAGTACATCGCCCGCTATTGCGAGCGCACCGGCATCGCCAGGCCCGAGGAATTGGCCGCCGACTGGAACTTCTACCTGGCCTACAACCTGTTTCGCATGGCGGCGATCCTGCAAGGGATCGCCAAGCGCGTGCAGGCAGGCACCGCCTCCAGCCCACAGGCGGCCGCCTCTGCCGCGGGCGCGCGTCCGCTCGCCGAAATGGCGTGGAAGTTCGCCCAGCAGAGTTGATGGCGAGCCGGCGCGCCGGGTGGGAGCCGTCCGACATCCGCGTCATCCGTCATCCATTTCACGGCAAAACCCGCCGAAAATGGCTCCAAAGCCGTGGTGTGCCGTCATACTGGCATTACAACAACTCGGTAGAGGACATCTCCATGACCACAACGACTTCCACCTTCCGCGCCCTTGCCGCTGTACTAGCGGTCAGCGCCGCCGCCTATGGCGTCGCCGCGAATGCCCAGACGACGGAGACAGATCCGGCGTCCAAGCCTGGCGTGGTGGAAAAAACCAAGGAACTGGGCCACGAGGCCGCCAGTGCGACCAAGCGTGGCGCCAAGAAGGTAGGGGATGCCACGTCGAACGCCGCCAGCAAATCGGCGGCGGCAGTTCGCCATACGGGCGAGCGCATCGGCAGCAAGCTGCCGCCAGCGCCCCGTGACGAAGGCCTCAATGCCCAGGGCCAGCCACGCACGCCGGCCAACTGAAAGCCTGTCACGCGCAGAGGGCACCGTTCGCGGGGCTCTTTTTGTTTTTCAGGGCCGGTTCGCTGATCCGTCAGCAGATGCAGGCCCTTCCGCTCATCCAGCAAAGGAGAAATCATGGCCAGCACCGAAAGCCCGGACGTCCCGGAGAACATCGATCCCGACGGCGTGGTCGGCCGTGTAGCGGCCTCCGCCCACGAAACCGTGGACCGCGCCGCACAGAAGGCCCAGGAGAGTTGCGACCGCCTGGACCAGTTCTGCTCCGACGTCGCAGACCTGCCGCGCGACACCATCCGCACCCACCCCATCGCTTCGATGGTGCTTGCGCTCTCCGTGGGCTACATTCTCGGCCGCCTCGGCGGCCGTTGACCTGCATCACGCCTGGCTCAGTCGCCAGTCGGCTCGGGCTGCACCACGCGCTCGCATTCCTCGTCGAACGGAATGCCTGCCGCTGCCATGAGACCTTCTCCGAGCCGCGGCAGTTCGGGCTGGTCGTCAGGCAACGATGACGGGTCGTCCTTCACCGAAGGGAACTCCGGATTGGTGGCCATGGAAGACTCCTCAAGTAAACAACGGGATCCGCCGACATGCGGCGGGAAGCATTGCAGTCGCCGTTATGATCGGGCGCCTTGGCTTGATGCCACATGGATTGCGTCCATGACTGCCCGTAGCTCAGTTGGATAGAGCATCGGCCTTCTAAGCCGAATGTCACAGGTTCGATTCCTGTCGGGCAGGCCAGCAGAATCCGGCGCTGCCACGTGCTGCGGCCGGTCCGTAAGGAAGGCTCAGGCCGCCAACTCATTCTGGCGCAGTTTCAGCAAATCGAACATCCCCATCGACGTCTGCTTCGGGTCTGGCCCATGCCAGCCCGCGCACCCCGACGAAATAAGCGCGGCCGGTTCCGGGATGCAAGTCCCAAGGCGCTAGAATGCGCGCTGTCGGAGCGTAGCGCAGTCTGGTAGCGCATCTGGTTTGGGACCAGAGGGTCGAAGGTTCGAATCCTTTCGCTCCGACCATTTCCCCCGAGGCCGGCCCACTTCCGAGCCCCCACTCTTCCCATGCTCAGCATCCACGCCGACACGTCGCATGTCATCCAGTTGGCCGTGGGGCCCGCCTTCATGCTGGCGGCGATCGGCAGCACACTCACCATCCTGACCAACCGCCTCGCGCGCGTGAATGACCGCACGCACAAGCGCCGCGAAGACCGCGCCACCGCCGATGCGTCGAAGCACGCTGAGATCGACGACGAACTGCACACGCTGAACCGGCGCGCCAAGGTCATCAACGCCGCCATGTCCTCGGGCTCTGCCTGCGCGATCATCGTCTGCCTGATGATCGCGTCGCTGTTCCTCGCCAACGAACTGGGCATCGCGTTCGACCGGCCGGTGGCCGTTCTTTTCGTCACCGCGATGGCGGCCCTGATCACCACCTACGGGCTGATGCTGATCGAAATCTTCATTGCGCAGCGCAGCATCAACCCGACATAGCCGGACACCCGCTACAGCAGCGACTGCCCCTGCTTCAGCACATAGTCGCAGGCCTTCTCCTTGAGCTGCGACTGCAGCCTGCCCATGTCGAAGGAACTGCCATCGCTGCCCTTGAGCATGCCGACCAGGCCGCTCTGGTAGCCCGCATCCTGCTGGGTCTTGGCCCCAGCCAGCCCGACCTTGCCCAGCAGCCGTTCCTTGACGGACTGGGCACTGCCGCCCTGCAGGTAATTGTTCTTGACACAGTACTCGATCACCCCGGCGGCATTGCTCAGGGTATCGCCGCCGATGGCCGGAAGGCCCAGCGCAGCCATGCCGGAGCCGCCGCCCAGCCCCGAGGGCAGGCCCAGGCCGGTGCCGGCATTGCCGCCGCCGATCTGGCTCTTCAGGTTGCCGAGCAGATCGGCGCGGGCGGGCATGGCGCCGACGGCGGCACACAAGGCGGTAGCGAAAAGCGCGTGGCGAAAGGACATGGAAACTCCCGTTGGATCAAAGCGCAAGCCTACAACAGGCCCCGCAACTCCCGCGCGGTGGCCATCAGCAGCGGCAGAGACTCCCGGCGCAAGCGATCTGCCGTCACATGCCGGGGCGAGGCCACGAGATTGAGTGCCGCCACGGTGCGCCCCTGCATGTTGCGCAAGGGCACGGCCAGTGCATGGACGTCGAGTTCATGCTCCTCTGACGACAGGCAGTAGTCGTCCCTGCGCGCCTGGGCAACGACCTTGCGGAAGGCCGCCATCTGCGTGACCGTATGCGGTGTGAGCCGGGGCAGCGTGCGCCCCGCGCACCAGGCCTTGAACGCAGCGGCGTCGAGCGACGCCAGCAGCACCCGTCCGGTCGAAGTGGCATGGGCCGGCAGCCGTGCGCCCAGGTGCAGGCCGTAGGCCAGCACCCGCACCGGCGCGCCATGCCCGCCGCTCTGCGCCACGATCACCACCTCGTCGCCATCCAGCACCACGCCCGAGAAAGACTGCTGAGTCTGCGCCGCCAGGCGGTTGAGCGTCGGCTGCAGCACCCGCGGCAGCCGGGCCGAGGCCAGGTAGCTGCCGCAGAAGCGCAGCACCTTCGGCGCGAGCCAGAAGTAGCTGCCATCCGTTTCCAGATAGCCCAGATGGGTGAGCGTGAGCAGGTGCCGCCGGGCCGCTGCGCGCGTGATGCCGGCACGCTGGGCCGCCAGCTTGGCATTGAGCCGCTGGCGTTCCGTGTCGAAACTCTCCAGTACCGCCAGGCCCTTGGCCATGCCCTCGATGAAGTCCGCACGTTCGATTGCCATGTGTTTCTGCCGAATGCTGGGCGATGATCGCACAAACACTCCCGTGATCGCACAGCGCGCGGCGGCCACGGGTGGCACCGGCCGCAGCCCCGCCCTACCCTTCCTGCATCTTTCAGGCAGCACACGAGGGAGACTTCCATGCGCACCCAGGTCGCCATCGTCGGCGCGGGCCCGGCCGGCCTTCTGCTGGGCCAACTGCTGTTCAAGGCCGGCATCGACAACGTCATCGTGGAACGCCAGAGCGGCGCGCACGTGCTGGGCCGCATCCGCGCCGGCGTGCTGGAGCAGACCACGCTGGACCTGCTGGACCAAGCCGGCGTCGGCCAGCGTGCGCACGCCGAGGGCCTGCCGCACGATGGCATCGAGCTGCTGTTCAAGGGCGCGCGCCACCGCATCGACCTGCATGCGCTCAGCGGCGGCAAGCGCGTCACCGTCTACGGCCAGACCGGGGTCACGCGCGACCTCATGGAGACCCGCGCCGCAGAAGGGCTCACGACCCTCTACGAGGCCCGCAACGTGAGCCTGCATGATCTTGACGGCGCATCGCCCCGCGTGCGCTACGAGCGGGACGGCGCCACGCAGCAGATCGACTGCGACTTCATCATCGGCTGCGACGGCTACCACGGCGTGAGCCACCGGAGCGTGCCGGCCCAGGCGCTGCAGATCTACGAGCGTGTCTACCCTTTCGGCTGGCTGGGCGTGCTCGCCGACGTGCCGCCGGTATCTCACGAACTGATCTACGCCAACACCGATCGCGGCTTCGCGCTGTGCAGCATGCGCAGCACCACGCGCAGCCGCTACTACGTGCAGGTGAGCGCCGACGACAAGCTCGAGCGCTGGAACGACGGCCTGTTCTGGGACGAGTTGCGCCGCCGGCTCGACCCCGAGGCGCGCGAGCGCCTGGTCACCGGCCCGCCGCTGGAGATGAGCATCGCGCCGCTGCGCAGCTTCGTGGCCGAGCCGATGCGCTTGGGCCGCCTGTTCCTGGCCGGCGACGCCGCGCACATCGTGCCGCCCACCGGCGCCAAGGGCCTGAACCTGGCGGCTTCCGACGTCGGCGTCCTCTACGAAGCGCTGGCCGAACACTACCTCGGCAAGAGCACCGCCGGCATCGACGGCTATTCGGCACGCTGCCTGCGCCGCGTATGGAAGGCCGAGCGCTTCTCGTGGTGGTTCACCTCCCTGATGCACCGCTTCCCCGAGACCGGCGAATTCGGCCAGAAGATCCAGGAGGCGGAACTGGACTACCTGGTGCAGTCCCGCGCTGCCGCCGCCTCGCTGGCGGAGAATTATGTGGGGCTGCCGTTCGACCAGCACTGACGCCCGGCACCGAAATGGTCTCAGACCTGCCGGGCGCACTCCACGATCAGGGCCCGCAGCCATTCGTGGGCTGGCGAGCCCATGGTGCGTGGATGCCAGAGCATGCGCACGTCGAAGGTCGGTAGTTCCAGCGGGATGTCGAAAACGTCCACGCGCGCCATGCCCTTCATGCGCCGAGCCAGCCGCGAAGGCATGCTGGCCACCATGTCCGAGGTTTCCAGCACGAAGGGCAGCGCCAGGAAGCTAGGGCAACGCTGAACAAGTCCACCACTGACGGCTCGAATGCGTTGTGATCCGATGAAGCAACAGACCCTGGCAGCAGCGGCCGATCAAGAGGCCGGATTCGAGCAATACCGCCGCCCCACCCGACGCGATGTGTTCCTGGCGACGATGGAAGAGAT
>NZ_JAELTO010000464.1 GCF_016428875.1 Xylophilus sp. ASV27 | reverse complement strand
CGGTATCCAGGATCGTATTGCTCGCAAAGGCATCGAGCGCAATGACAGGCTCGGGCGCCATCGGTGGGTGGTCGAGCGTACCCATGCTTGGCTGGCCGCGTTTGGCAAGCTGCGAACCCGCTTCGAGCGCCGCATCGACATTCATGTCGCGCTGCTTTCCCTGGCTTGTTGTGTCATCTGTGCTCGCAACCTCCCTTTGTTTTGTTAGCCGCTCT
>NZ_JAELTO010000463.1 GCF_016428875.1 Xylophilus sp. ASV27 | reverse complement strand
CCCACGAAGCGCCGCAGCGCCGGGCTGTCCAGCAGTGCTTCCTCGCAGGCCTCGTCGGCCAGGTTGAACCAGTGCTGCACGAAGTACATGCGCAGCATGCGCTGCAGCCCTACCGGCGGGCGCCCGTCGCCCGGCTTCGGGTAGTGCGGCTCGATCACCGCGCACAGTTGCTGCCACGGCACGATCTCTTCCATCGTCGCCAGGAACACATCGCGTCGG
>NZ_JAELTO010000462.1 GCF_016428875.1 Xylophilus sp. ASV27 | reverse complement strand
AGATGTGCTGGCCCACAGCATCCGCGCGCACTGGAGCGTGGAGAACCAGTTGCACTGGAGCCTGGACGTGGCCCTGCGCGAGGATGCCGCGCAGTCCTACAAGGATCAGGGCCCGCACAACCAGTCCTTGCTGCGGCGCATGGCCCTGCAGATGCTCACGCGCGACACCTCGGTGAAGCTCGGGCTGCAGGCCAAGCGCAAGCGCGCTGGCTGGAGCCTG
>NZ_JAELTO010000461.1 GCF_016428875.1 Xylophilus sp. ASV27 | reverse complement strand
GGTCTGGTGCATCTCGGGGTCGCGCGCCTTGTCCGCGTTCTTCGTCGAGCTGGGCGCGCCGATGATGGTGGCGTCCACGATCGTGCCCGTGCCCACCTTCAGACCTCGGGCCTGCAGCGTCTGGCCTACCGTGGCGAACAGTTGCTCGCCCAACTTGTGCGCCTCCAGCAGGCGCCGGAACTTCAGCAGCGTGGTGCCATCGGGCACCCGCTCACGTCCGAGG
>NZ_JAELTO010000460.1 GCF_016428875.1 Xylophilus sp. ASV27 | reverse complement strand
GCCAGCGTGCCCAGCCCCCGGGGGGCCCACACACGGGGCCCAACCCCACGGACCGGGGCAAACTCGGCAGCAAGCGCCACCTGATCACGGACTGCCAGGGCATACCGCTGATGTTCTGCGTGACCGGGGCCAATCGCCATGATTCGGTAGTCTTCGAGGACTTGGTCGATGCCCTGCCTGCCGTGGGCGGCAAGCCCGGCAGGCCACGCCGCCGGCCCGGCAAGCTGCATG
>NZ_JAELTO010000459.1 GCF_016428875.1 Xylophilus sp. ASV27 | reverse complement strand
CATGCAGCTTGCCGGGCCGGCGGCGTGGCCTGCCGGGCTTGCCGCCCACGGCAGGCAGGGCATCGACCAAGTCCTCGAAGACTACCGAATCATGGCGATTGGCCCCGGTCACGCAGAACATCAGCGGCATGCCCTGGCAGTCCGTGATCAGGTGGCGCTTGCTGCCGAGTTTGCCCCGGTCCGTGGGGTTGGGCCCCGTGTGTGGGCCCCCCGGGGGCTGGGCACGCTGGC
>NZ_JAELTO010000071.1 GCF_016428875.1 Xylophilus sp. ASV27 | reverse complement strand
CTCGGTGAAGCTCGGGCTGCAGGCCAAGCGCAAGCGCGCTGGCTGGAGCCTGCCCTATCTGGAGCACCTCATGGGCATGGGAGCGGCTCTGGGGATGGGGGGCTCTGGTTAGATGCGATTGCCCTGTCTGGATGCGGGATTTGCTATTTTATTAATAGCATACAGCCCATATGCTACATGGGATTCAGGCACTTTCAACCAGAATTCTGGTGCGGGGCGCGTCGCCTGCCGGACTGCGGCGGCACGGGTTGCGCCCTATCCTCCCGCGAAACTTCGGGAGACCCCCATGGCCATCTGGCAAAAACCCATCAGCGTCGAACTCCTGCACTCCCTCCACGTCGGCACCGCGCCCGAGCGGCTGGGCCTGGAGTTCCTGGAGGTGGGCGAGGACTTCATCCGCGGCCGCGTGCCGGTGGACCAGCGCACGCGCCAGCCCGTCGGCATCCTGCACGGCGGCGTGTCGGTGCTGCTGGCCGAGACGCTGGGCTCCTGCGGCGCGGCCTACAGCTGCCCCGAAGGGCATCGCGCCGTCGGCCTGGACATCAACGCCAACCATCTGCGCTCGGTGAGCGAGGGCTGGGTCACCGGCACCGCGCGGCCGGTGCACATCGGCCGCACCACGCAGGTATGGCAGATCGACATGGTGAACGACGCGGGCCAGCCGACCTGCGTGTCGCGCATCACCATGGCGGTGCTGGCGCCGCGATAGGCTATGCGAACCGCGCGCCCGCCAGACCCGGCGCCGCGCGGACCCGGCCCACGATCAGGTTGAGCACCTGGGCCTGCACCGAGACGTCGAGCGAGGAGGTGGGCTCGTCGCAGACGATGAACTCGGGCCGGCTGGCCAGGGCGCGCGCGATGGCGATGCGCTGGCGCTGCCCGAGAACTGGTGCGGGTAGCGCCGGCCGTCGTCGGGCGACATGCGCACGCGGCGCAGCGCGTCGGCCACGCGCTCCTCGGTCCCGGCGCGGCTGCCGGTCAGGCCCAGCACTTCGAGCGGCTCGGCGATCAGGCGGTCCACGCGCCAGCGCGGGTTCAGGCTGGCGTACGGGTCCTGGAAGATCATCTGGAAGCGCAGGCGCAGCGCTGCGGCGCCCTGCGGGTCGGCCCAGCGGTCGATGCCGTCGATGCCGTCGATGCCGTCGATGACGATGCGCCCGGCCGTGGGCGGCGTGAGGCCGGCGATCATGCGCGCAACGGTGGACTTGCCCGAGCCGGATTCGCCCACCACGCCCAGGATTTCGCCCGGGGCGATGTCGAAGGAAACGCCGTCGAGCACCTGCACCGTGCCGCGGTAGGTGTCGAAGGCCGCGCCCAGGTCGCGCACGCGCAGGGTCGGGATGTCGTGCGCGGTGCTCATTGGAGTTTGGGGTTGAGTGCGTCGCGCAGCCAGTCGCCGACGAGTTTGACCGACAGCGCCAGCGCCAGCAGCACCAGCGCGGGGAACAGCAGGATCCACCATTCGCCCGAGAACAGGAAGCCCTGGCCGATGCGGATCAGCGTGCCCAGCGAGGGCTCGGTGGGCGGCAGGCCCACGCCCAGGTAGGACAGCGTGGATTCGGCCACGATGGCCAGCGCGAAGCTGATGGTGGCGATCACCAGCACCGGCGCCAGCAGGTTGGGCAGGATTGGCGCACCAGGATGCCGGCACGCGAGCGGCCGATGACCTGGGCCGCGAGCACGTAGTCCTTGTGCTTCTCGACCAGGACCGCGCCGCGCACGGTGCGCGCGTACTGCACCCAGTCCGACAGGCCGATGGCCAGTACGATCAAGAACAGCGCCATGTCGTCGCGGTAGCCGTCGGGCAGCAGGCCGCGCGCGATGCCGAACACCGGCAGCGCCACCAGCAGCACCGGGAAGGTGAGCTGGATGTCGGCGATGCGCATCACCAGCGTGTCGAACCATCCGCCGGCGTAGCCGGCCACCAGGCCCAGCGGCACGCCGATGGCCAGCGACAGCGCCACCGCCGACACCCCCGCCAGCAGCGACATGCGCAGTCCGTAGAGGATGGCGGAGAACACGTCGCGGCCCTGGTCGTCGCTGCCCAGCGGGTAGACCACGCCGGAGGAGCCGGCCTGTCCGGGACGGGTGAAGGCGTCGAGCAGGTCGAGCGCGGCCGGGTCGAACGGGTTCTGCCGCGCCAGCCACGGCGCCAGCAGGGCCGCCAGCACCAGCAGCGCGAGCACCAGCACGGCGCCCTGCACGGTGCGCGAGCGGGCAAAGGAGCGCAGTACCGGCGAATCGGATTCGCGCCAGCGCCGCCGCGCGGCGTTTGCGGATGAAGCTTGGGACATAGGCAAGACAAGAGTTGATTGCTATTTTATTGATAGCTATCAGCCCAGGTGAATCCTGGGCTTTAGCCACTTTTCATGCATGAAGCAGGTCAGGCGCGGCGCAGCCGGGGGTCGACCAGCAGATACACCAGATCGACCACCAGGTTGATGCACACGTCCGCGAACAGGTAGATCAGCCCGATGCCGATCAGGAAGGTCGGCAGCGAGACGCCGACCAGCGACAGCGTCATCAGCGCGCGGCTCGCCCAGCCGTCGCGCCGGATCGCGGTGTACACGCCCAGCGCGACCCCGCCCAGCACCGCCACCACCGAGGCCAGCAGCGCCAGCTCCAGCGTGGCGGGCAGGCGCTCGGCCAGCACCTCGGTACCGGCCGCTTGAGGCGGTAGGAAACGCCGAACTCGCCGCGCAGCACGTTGCCGACGTAGTGCAGGTACTGCACCGGCACCGGCTGGTCGAAGCCCAGCCGCGCGGCCAGCGCCTGCAGGTCTTCGATCGAGGCGTCGTCGCCCAGCAGGCTGACGGTCGGGTCGCCGATGTGGCGGAACACCATGAAGGACACCAGCGACACCGCCAGCAGCACCAGCACGGACTGGCAGAGGCGGCGCAGGAGATGGGCAAACATGCGAACCGAGCCCCCGCCTTACTTGTTGCCCAGCGTGGCGTTCTTGAAGAAGGTGTAGTTCATCGGGTCCACCGGAATGTCGAGCTTGCGCACCATGGCGTAGTCCAGCACCTGGTTGTGCAGCGGGATGTAGATGCGCTCCTTCTGCACCGTGGTCCAGATATCGTGGATCGCCTTGTCGCGCCGGGCCTTGTCGCTCTCGGAGGACAGGCCCACGATCTTCGCGTCCAGCGCCGGATTGCTGTAGCGCGTGGCATTGGTCGAGCCGCGGCCGTCCTTGCCGCGCGTGTGCAGCAGGTAGTCGAGGACGTAGGCCGAATCAAAGGTGGGCACGCCCCAGCCGAACGGGTAGAAGTCGGAATCGGCCGAGTTGATCGCCGCGCCGTGCAGCGCGATCGGGCGCGCCGCCACCGTGGTCTTCACGCCGATGCGGCCGAGGAAGCTGGAGATCGCGGTGCAGATCGCCTCGTCGTTCACGTAGCGGTCGTTCGGGCAATGCAGGGTGATGCCGAAGCCGTTCGGGTAGCCCGCCTCGGCCAGCAGCTTCCTGGCCTGCGCGGCATTGGCCTTGGGGATTGGTGTCGTAGGCCTTCTCGTAGCCGTGCGCGAAGGACGGCACGATCATGCCGGTGGGCTGCGACAGGCCGCGCATGACCGCCTTCTGGATCGCGTCGCGGTCGATCGCCAGGTTGAAGGCCTCGCGCACCTTGGGCTCGGCCAGCGGGTTCTTGCCCTGCACGTCGGCGTAATTGAGCGGGTCGCGGCCCACGTTCATGCCAGGAAGATGGTGCGGTTCTCGGGGCCCTCGTTGAAGCGCAGCTTCTTGTCTTCCTTCAGGCGGGCGATGTCGGGCACCGGCACGTCCTGCAGGAAATCGATCTCGCCCGACAGCAGCGCGGCCACGCGCGTGGCGGGCGACTTGATCGGCACGAACACCAGCTCGGTCACCTGCAGCGGGAACTGGCCGCGGCCCCAGTAGCCGGGGAACTGCTTGAAGACGGTGCGGCTGTCCTGCTCGCGCGACACCAGCTGGTAGGGGCCGGTGCCGTTCTCGTTGCGGGTGAAGTGGTTTTCTTCCTTGCCCTTCTCGTCCTGCGGCGCTTCGGACTTGTTGGCCTTGGCCCAGGCGGCAATGACGATGAAGACGTTGACCAGGTTGTCCGGGAAGACCAGGTTCGGCCCCTTGGTCTTGGCCTGCACGGTGAACGGATCGACCTTGCGCACCTCCGCCACCGAGGCCAGCAGCGCCTTCATGCCCGAGGACGGCGCGCGGGCGCGGTGGAGCGAGAACACCACGTCGTCGGCGGTCAGCAGCGAGCCGTCGTGGAACTTCACGCCGCGGCGCAGCTTGAACTCCCGGACCGTCGGGTCGGACGTCGGGCCTCAGGAGGTGGCCAGCGCCGGGATCAGCTTGCCGACGATGTCGCGCAGCAGCAGCGGCTCGTACATCTGGTGCGAGATGTTGATGTTGGTGCCGGTGTTGACCAATGCGGGTCCAGCGTGGCCGCGTCGCTGAAGCGCGACCAGCGCACTGTCTCGGCCTGCAGGGCGGCGCCTTGCAGCAGCAGGCCGGCGGCCAGCAGGACGCTCACCAGGTGTTTTCGCATCACGTCCAGTTCCTTGGCCTCGGGGTCGTGCGGATGCATCCGCACAGGGGGAAGGAAATCGGCCCGCGTTGCGAGCCGCGCCGTCGGGTGCCGTGGCAGGCGCCGTATGGGTGTTGCTCGTTGGAGTAGGTACCGGTGCGCGCTCGTGGCTGCGCCTATTCTCCCGTACTTCAAGCGCCCGCAGGCCACCTGCTTTTCGCATAAGAAAACAATAATTTATTTGTTGGAGGAGTAAGGCGACGGACGAATAATCGTTTTCCGAATACCGCCTCTCCATGAACTTCCAGCAACTGCGCTCCGTGCGCGAAACCGTGCGCTGCGGCTTCAACCTGACCGAGGTGGCGCAGGCGCTGCACACCTCGCAGCCCGGCGTGAGCCGCCAGATCCGCGAGCTGGAGGAAGAGCTGGGCATCACGCTGTTCGTGCGGGCGGGCAAGCGCCTGACCGGGCTGACCGAGCCGGGCGCGCACGTGCTGCCCATCGTCGAGCGCATCCTGCAGGACAGCCGCAACCTGCGGACCGCGAGCCAGGAGTTCGTGGCGCAGCAGCGTGGCCAGCTGGCCATTGCGGCCACCCACTCGCAGGCGCGCTACGCGCTGCCGGCGGCGGTGCAGGAGTTCCGCAGCCGCTTCCCCGAGGTGCGGCTGAACCTGCACCAGGGCTCGCCGCGCCAGGTGGCCGAGATGCTGCTGGCCGGCGAGGCCGACGTGGGCATCGCGACCGAGGCGCTGGACGGCTACGAGATGCTGCTGGCCCTGCCCTGCTACCGCTGGACGCACTCGGTGGTGGTGCCGCGCGGCCATGCGCTGGAGCAGGCGCCGCTCACGCTGGCGCGGCTGGCGCAGTTCCCGCTGATCACCTACGACGCGGGCTTTACCGGGCGCACGCGCATCGACGAGGCCTTCGCGCACCAGGGACTGGCGCCGGAAATCGTGCTGTCGGCCATGGACGCGGACGTGATCAAGACCTACGTCGCGCTGGGGCTGGGCGTGGGCATCGTCGCCTCGATCGCGTTCGAGGAGGAGCGCGACACCACGCTCGCCGCGGTGGACGCGGGCCGACTGTTCGGCATCAACCTGACCAAACTCGCGGTGCGGCGCGGCGCCTACCTGCGCGGCTACGTCTACGCCTTCATCGAATCCTTCGCGCCGACGCTGGCGCGCAGCGTGGTCGAGCGCGCGCTGCAGGACGACACGCCCGGCGCGCAGTACGACATCTGACCCGGCTCACGCGCCCGAAGGCAGCCGCGCCTCGAAGCGGGTGCCGTTTTCCCGGGAGGATTTCACGGTGAGCGTGCCGCCGTGCGCCTTGACGATCTGCGCGCAGATGTGCAGGCCCAGCCCCAGGCCGCCGCCGGGCGTGCTGTGCGCGGGGCGCCAGTAGGGCTCGAAGATCTTCTGCGCATGCTCGGGCGGGATAGGCTCGCCGCCGTTGGTGACGGCGAGCACCAGCAGCCCCGGCTCGGTCCAGCCCTCGACCCGCACCGGCCGATCGGGCGCGCCGTGCGCCAGCGCATTGCCCAGCAGGTTGGACAGCAGTTGCTGCAGGCGGCCGCGGTCGCAGACGATGGGGCCGGCCAGCGCCAGCCGCACCTCCACCTGCCGCTGCGGATGGCTGTCGCGCAGCTCCGCCACCACGTCCAGCAGCGCCTCGGCCAGGTCCTCGGTCGGGGCCGGCGCGATGCCGATGCCCGAGCCCAGGCGGCTGCGGGTGAAGTCCATCACGTCCTCGATCAGCGCGGCCATGCGCCGCACGGTGGCGCGCAGCCGCTCGCCCGTGGCGGCCAGATCGGGCTCGGCGCGCCGGGCCAGCAGCTCGGCCGTGGCGCCGACCGAATTCAGCGGGTTGCGCAGGTCGTGCCCGAGCACGGCGACGAACTGCTCGCGCAGGTCGGCGGCCGCGCGCGCGTCCAGCAGTTGCGCCTCGGTGGCCTGCTGCAGCCGCACCTGCTGCAGCTGCTGCGCGATGAGTTCGGCGAAGGCGGTGAACATGGCCAGCGCGCCGTTGTCGGCCACCCGCGCCGGCCGTGGATCGATGGCGCACAGGTTGCCGAAGTAGCTGCCGTCGGGCATCACGATGGGCACCGAGACGTAGCTCTCGATCCGGTAGATGCGCGGCGTGTGGTGCGCGCGGTAGACCGGGTCGCGGCTGGCGTGGTCGATGACGATGGGCCGGCGCACCGCGCGCGACTCCTTGCACAAGGTGGTGTGGACGTCGAGCTGCCCGCCGGGCTGCAGGCCAAAGCCGATGCTGTCTTCCACCGCGCAGGCGGTCCAGGTGCCGTCGGTCACGCGCGCCACGGCCGCGAAGCCCATGCCGGTGTGCTGGCAGATCACCCGCAGCAGCGAGGGCACGGCGCTGATGCGCGCGATGCTGGCGATGTCCCGCGCGATGCTCTCGGCGCCATCGGCCAGCGCCGGGCCGGCCGCGTCGGCCGGGAGAAAGAGCGCGCCAGGAACCGCCATGGCCCCATTCTAGGAGGCTGCCGATTCGGCTTCAGGCGCGCGAGGTGACGCAGGCGTAGGCCTTGCGGGCGAGCGCGGCGGCCAGCACCTCGGCCGGGTCGACCAGCAGCAGCCCCGCCGCATCGGCCGCGGGGCGCGGCAGGGCCAGCGGGATTTCGGTGCAGCCCATGATGAGGGCGCTGCCGGGATGGCGCTGCGCCACGGCGCGGGCCACGCCGCCGAAGCACTCCCGCGCCAGCGCCAGGTCGCCGGCCTTCACGCCGGCATAGATGCCCTGCATGACGGCCGCGCGTTCCGCGGGCGCCGGCCGGTGGCAGGCCACGCCGGCGCGCTCCAGCGCGGCGTCGTACACGCCGCTGTCATAGGTGCCCTGGGTGGCCAGCAGCACGGCTTCGGCCACGCCGCGCTGCCGCAGGTGCGCGGCGGTCTCGTCGGCCATGTGCAGCAGTTCGATCTGCGGAAAGCGCTGCTGCAGCGGTGCGTGCCAGGCATGCGCGGTGTTGCAGGCGATGGCCACGGCGCGCGCGCCGAGCGCGGCGAGCCGGCCCAGGGCCATGAGCATCGCATCGAGCGGCTGGTGCGCGCCGGGCGTGGCGTCGGCCAGCGCGCGGCTGCGGTCGGGCACCGGCACCTGGGCCAGCCAGTGCTCGGGGAAGCCCTGGTCGTGCACCGGCAGGCCCATGGCCTCCATGCGGCGGATGCAGGCCTGCACGAACAGCCGCACGAAGTCAGCGCCGGCCGCCGGCCCCATGCCGCCGAGGATGCCGACGACCTCGGGATGCGCGGCCGGCACGGCGCCTACCTCCGGCCCGGGCGCGCGGGCCTCATTGCGCGGGCTTGTCGCTCTGCGCGACGAGGTTGGCGCGCAGTTCGGCGCTCATGGGCACCTGCAGCGGCACGTTGCGCGGCGGGATCGGCTGCACGAACCACTTGTCGTAGAGCTTCTCGAACGCGCCGGACTTCATCATGCCGTTGATGACGCCGTCGACCAGCGTCTTGAAGGGCGCGTCGTCCAGCCGCAGCATGCAGGCGTAGGGCTCGACCTGCAGCGCGTCGCCGGTGACTTCGTAGTCGTCCGGGGCCTTGGCATTGGCCTTCAGGCCGTAGAGCAGGATGTCGTCCATGCCGAAGGCCAGGGCGCGTCCGGACTCCACCAGCAGGAAGGAATCCGCATGGTCCTTGCCGAAGACGAACTGCATGCCCAGCTTCTGGTCGGCGTCGTACTTGCGCAGCACCTGCACGTTGGTGGTGCCGGTGGTGGTGGCGACCGGCTTGCCGGCCAGGTCGGCGTAGTTCTTCACGCCCGAGGACTTCTTCACCAGCAGGCGCGTGCCGGTGTAGAAGTAGTTGGTGGCGAAGGCCACGTCCTTGCCGCGCGCGGTGTTGTTGGTGGTGGAGCCGCACTCCAGGTCCACCGTGCCGTTCCTCACCAGCGGGATGCGGTTCTGCGAGGTCACCGGCTGCCACTCGACCTTGATGTCGGGCTTGCCGAGCTGCTTGCGCACCGCGTCGGCGACGGCGTTGGAGATCTCCACCGCGAAGCCGATCGGCTGGCCCGGCGCCTGCAGGTAGCTGAAGGGCACGGAGGACTCGCGGTAGGCCAGCGTGATCTTGCCGGACTCGGCGATCCTGGAGAGCGTGTCGGCCTGGGCCATGCCTGCAGCCAGCAGCAGTACGGCGGCCATCGATGCGGAGAGCTTCATGGTGAACCTTTCGGAGTGGACCCAGGGAACGGGTTCGGCGCAGTGTAGGAAGCCACGGCCCGCGCCGCGCATGCTTTCTGCGACCAGGGCCATGCCGCGAAGTCATGGGCGGCGGGGCGGCGCGCTTTGGCACGGCCCTGGCCGCCGCCGGGCATAACCGGGCGGCATGGGCAGGCGCCCTGCGCGCATGCCCGCGCCGCCGTGGCCGGCCTACAGTGGCCGCATGCCTTCCCTCTCCAAGCACGTCTGCATCCTGGGCGCCGGCATTGCCGGCCTGGCCACCGCCTACACCCTGCAGCGCCAGGGCCACCAGGTCACGCTGCTGGACCGCGCCGCGCCCGGCCAGGGCGCCAGCGGCGGCAACGGCGCGCAACTGAGCTACTCCTACGTGCAGCCGCTGGCCGACCCGGGGCTCTGGCGGCAGCTGCCCCATCTACTGCTGGCGGCCGATTCACCGCTCAAGCTGCGCCCCCGGCTCGACCCGCGGCAGTGGCGCTGGGCGCTGGAGTTCCTGGCGGCCTGCAATGCGCGCACCTCGCGCGACACCACGGCGCAGTTGCTGGCGCTGGCGGCCGAGAGCCGCGCCGGCTTCGAGGCCATGCGCGCGGACCTGCGGCCCGACTGCGACTTCAGCGCGCGCGGCAAGCTGGTGCTCTACGCCAGCGCCGCCGCGCTGGCCGCAGCCGAGCGGCAGTTGGCGCTGCAGCAGGCGCTGGGCAGCGCGCCGCAGCGCATCGTGAAGCCGGACGAATGCGCGCGCATCGAGCCGGCGCTCGATGCCTGTCGCGCCCGCATCGCCGGCGCGGTCTACACGCCCAGCGAATGCGCGGCCGACTGCCTGAAGGTGTGCGAGGCGCTGGCCCGCGCCCTGGAGCAGCGCGGCGCGCGGCTGCTGTGCAACACCGAGGCGCTGGGCCTGGAGGTGCGCGGCGGCCGGGTGGTGGCGGTGCGCACGGCTCAGGGCGCGCTGGCGGCCGACTGCTTCGTGCTGGCGCTGGGCAGCGGATCGGCGCGGCTGGCGCGGCCGCTGGGCGTGCGCGTGCCGGTGTATCCGCTCAAGGGCTACAGCCTGACGCTGGAGCTGGGCGCGCAGGCCGCCGCCGGCCCGCAGGTCAGCGTGACCGACAGCGCGCGCAAGGTGGTGTTCGCGCGCATCGGCTCGCGCCTGCGCGTGGCCGGCATGGCCGAGATCGTCGGGCACGAGAACGACATTCCGCCCGCGCGCATGGCCACGCTGCGCCAGGCCACGCAAGCCGTGTTCCCGCAACTGGCCGGCGCGGCCGAGCTGCAGCACTGGACCGGCATGCGCCCGGCCACGCCCACCGGCCGCCCGCTGCTGGGCCGCCTGCCGGGGGCGCCCGAGGGGCTGCTGTTCAACACCGGGCACGGGGCTTTGGGCTTTACGCTGGCGTTTGGCAGTGCGGAGCGGCTAGTCCGGATGATTTGAAGAAAAAGTGGCTCTAGCCCAGGCAGCACCTGGGCTTATAGCTATATATTTTGAAGCGCCACTAGCCCGTGACCTCCACCGCCATCAATTCCGGAAGCCGCTGCGCGAGCAGGTCGATCACCACTCGCACCTTCATGGGCAGTGTCCGCATCCTCGGCCAGATCGCATTGAGCTCATAGCCGAAGGGCTTGGGCTCTTCGAATACGCGCACCAGCCGGCCGGCCGCGACATCGCGCGCGGCCATCCAGACCGGCACGCGCGCCAAGCCCCAGCCAGCTGCCGCGCAGTCCATCACCACGTCGAGTGCGTTACAGACGAAGCGCGACTGGACCTCGAAATCGACAGGGGCAGCCGCGCTGTCGGCGCCGGCAAAGCGCCAAGGCTGGCGCCACCCTTGGCGCGCATAGCCCACGAAGTGGTGCGCGTCGCGTTGCGCGACGAGGTCGCCGTAGCACGCCGGTCGCGGGCGCCCGGCCAGATACGCCGGCGACGCGTAGACCGCCATCAACTGCTGGCCAAGGGGCCGCGCCGCCAGCGCCGTGCTGTCATCGAGAACGCCGCTGCGGATGGCCAGGTCGATCCCTTCTTCGACCAGGTCGACCCGCCTGTCGCTGTAGGTGACGTCGAAAGCCAGTCGGGAATGCCGCTCGCCCAGCTCGAGCAGCAGCGGCGCGATCAACTGCCGGCCGATGATGATGGGCATGGTGAGCCGCACGCGGCCAAGCGGCTCTTGCCGGCCGGCGTCCAGTTCTTCGCCGGCAGCGACCAGCTCGTCCAGCGCCCGCCGGCACCGCTCGTAGTAGGCCTGCCCTTGCTCGGTCAAATGATGGCTGCGCGTGGTGCGATGAAAGAGCCGCGTGTCGAGCCGGGCTTCGAGCCGCGCCACGCTCTTGCCAACCGCAGAGCGCGTGAGCTTCAGTTTGTCGGCCGCCGCCGCGAAGTTGCCGGCCTCGACCACGGCCACGAAGACCTCGACACCATTCAGATGCTCATTCATTGGGGAATTCTAGACCTCTATCTGGAAAATTTAATGATCCACAAGGGATATGGATGAACCAATAGCATCAAACGCACCATCAACACCCTTTTAGAAAAGAGTCCGTCATGACAAGCACGATGCAAAGTTGGCAGATCGAGTCGTTTGACCGCCGCAGCCTGAAGCAGGTCGAGGCGCCGCTACCGTCGCCTGGCGCCGGCCAGCTCCTGGTGCGCACGCAAGCGGCCTCGCTGAACTATCGCGACCTGATGGTCACGAGCGGCAACTACGCGTGGGTGCCGCCCTTGCCCTTCACGCCGGGCTCCGATCTGGCCGGCGTGGTGGAAGCCGTGGGCCCGGGCGTAACGCGCTGGGCGGGCGGCGAGCGCATTGTCAGTACCTTTGTGGCCGGCTGGATCGATGGCAAGGCGCCGTCGGGCACCTTCTCGCTGGGCGGCCCCGGCCCGGGCGCTTTGGCGACGCATGTGCTGCTCGACGAGCAATGGGCCGTGGCGGCGCCGCAGACGCTGACGGCCGAACAGGCGTCGACCTTGCCCTGCGCCGCGCTGACGGCCTGGTTCTCGTTTTTCGAAGAGGGTTCGCTCAAGGCCGGCGACACCGTGCTGATCCACGGCACCGGCGGCGTCGCGCTGTTCGGGCTGCAGTTCGCGGCGATGGCCGGTGCGAAGGTCATCATCGTTTCGGGCGGCGCCGACAAGCGCGAGAAGGCCCTGGCACTTGGCGCCGCGCATGTCATCGCCCGGGATGCCGACTGGCCGGCCGAGGTCAAGCGCCTGACGGGCGGACGCGGTGCCGATCACGTGCTGGAAACCGTCGGCGGCGCCAACCTGGGCCGGTCGCTGGCCTCCGTGGCGCAAGGAGGCCGGGTCTCGCTGATCGGCGTGATCGGTGGCGGCAGCGTCGAGGCCTCATCCTTCGACTTCATCCGCAGCAGGGCCGTCGTGCAAGGCGTGAGCGTGGGGCATCGCCGTGCGCTGGAAGACATGATCCGCGCCATCGACGCGACGCAGATGCAGCCCGTGATCGACAAGGTCTATGGCTTTGCCGACGCACCGGCTGCCTTCGAGCAGTTGGAGCGTGGGGCCTTTGGCAAGGTCGTCGTCTCGATCTGAGTCTGGTCAGCGCGAATAAACTTCACAGCCAGATATGGCCTTAGCCCAGGTGGGTCCTTGGCTTTTAGCTATACATTTTGAAAGGCACTAAGCCACATCCTTCAGCGCCTGCTGCATGGCCCGGGCAATCGCCCGCACCGCGACCGAATCTGGTTTGTCGGCCTGGCGCAGCACGCGGATGGGCACGGGTATGTGGGGCTCCAGGCGCAGCACTTCGACCTTTTCGCGGTCGGCCGAGCAGGCGGTGCAACCATCCACCAGTGCCACGCCCAGGCCGTGGTGGGCCATGGACAGCGCGGCGTGATAGGTCTGCACCGTCACCACCGCCTGCAGGCCCACGCCGGCGTCGCGGCAGGCCTGGTTCAGGCTGATGCCGACCGGGTCGCGCGCGTCCAGCGCCACGGCGGGCAGCTCGGCGATGTCGTCCAGCGCCACCCAGCCGCGCCGCACCAGGCGCGCCGGCAGCATGCCCTTGGGCGCGATGCAGACGATGCGGCTCTCAGCCAGCGCCTCCTGCGTGAGCGACGGATGCGCGGCCGGGCTGAAGACGAAGCCGACGTCGGCCTCGCGCAGCAGCAGCGCCGACATGATCTGCGGCGAATGCAGCGCCTCGACCCGGATGGCGATGCCCGCGTGCTGCTGGCGGAACAGCCGCAGCGCGCGCGGCAGCACCTCGTAGCTCAGCGCCAGCACGGTGAGGATGCGCAGCTCGCCCGCGTCCTGCGCGGTGCGCAGGTTCTCGGCCAGGCGCTGCACTTCGTCCAGTTGGGCAAACAGGCGCTCGATGTGCGGGTAGAGCGTGAGCGCCTCGGTGGTCGGCACCAGCCGCCCGCGCGTGCGCTGGAACAGCGGGAAGCCCAGCTGCAGCTCGGCATGCTGCAAGGTGCGGCTGACCGCCGGCTGCGTGACGTTGATCAGCCGCGCCGCCGCGCTGACGCTGCCGGTCAGCATGATGGCGTTGAAGACTTCTATGTGGCGCAGGCGCATGGCTCAGGAAGCGCTACGCGCTAAACGCTCGCTTTTCCAATAGACGTCGTCGCCACCGTCCACGCGGTTGAGCACGCGCGCCAGCACAAACAGCAGATCCGACAGGCGATTGAGGTAGCGGCGCGGCGCATCGCGCACCGTGTCCACATGGCCCAGCGCCACCACGGCGCGCTCGGCACGCCGCGCCACGGTGCGGCAGACATGGGCCTGCGATGCGGCGCGCGTGCCCGCAGGCAGGATGAATTCGGCCAGCCGCGGCAGCGTGGCGTTGTGTGCGGCCAGGGCCTCGTCCAGCTGCAGCAGCGCGGCGTCCTTCAGCAGCTCGAAGCCGGGGATGGACAGCTCGCCGCCCAGGTCGAACAGGTGGTGCTGCACCTCCACCAGTAGCGTGCGCACGGCATCGGGCAGCGGCTCGCACAGCAGCAGGCCGATGTGGGAGTTGAGCTCGTCCACATCGCCCATGGCCTGCACGCGCAGGTGGTCCTTGGGCACGCGGGTGTTGTCGCCGAGGCCGGTGGTGCCATCGTCCCCGGTGCGGGTGGCGATCTGGGTGAGTCGGTTGCCCATGCTCGTGGTCAGGAGGGAAAAAAGGATGCGCCGACTGTAGCGGGACTTCTGGTCCCGCATCTTCTCGAGCAGACGGGTTCCGCGCCGCTCCCCGGGCAAACCCTGTCATTTGGAATATGCCTGTATGGTAAATTTTTCCAATGCCAGCCCCTACCCCGCAACGCGCCCGGCGCAGCCACGCCGAACGCAGCCGTGAGACACAGGACCACCTGATAGACACGGCCATCGGCGTGATCCAGGACAAGAGCTTCCAGGGCGCGACGATCTTCGAGATCGCCAAGTCCGCCGGCCTGACGCCCGGCGCGCTGCAGCACCACTTCGGCTCCAAGGCGGTGCTGATGATGCGGGTGGCGGACCGCCTGATCGAACTCGGCGCGGCCAGCGGCGGCATCTGGCCCGATGCCCGCGCGCCGCTGCCCGAGCGCGCCGAGGCCCTGGTGCGCACCGCCTGGGAGCGCATCTACGCGCCGCCGCGCTTCCTGGCGGCGTGGAACGTGTACTTCGGCTGCAGCACCGACGAGGCCGTGCGCGCCTACATCGCCGACAAGCGCCTGGCGTTGCAGCAAGGCCTGCGCACGCGCTTTCACGCGAGCTTTCCCGAGCTGGCCGGCCGCCCCGACGCCGACGCCTTCATCGACATGGTCTTCACCACGCTGCGCGGCCTGGGCCTGCTGCGGCTGTTCGGCCCGCAGCAAGCCGAATGCGACGCACAGCTGGCTGCGCTGGCACACACCATCGTGCAGCGCTGCCTGGCCGACTGACATTCCCACAACGGAGACAAACGATGACGACATTGACCGCCCTTCGGCGCGGCGGGATCGCCGCGGCCTGCGCATTCGCCGCACTGGGCGCCTCAGCCCAGACGCCGCCCTACCCCGACCCGCACAAGATCATCCAGATCGTCGCCATGCAGCCGCCCGGCAGCGCTTCGGAGACGATGGCGCGCAGCTGGGCCGAATGCGCGGCGCGCCAGCTGGGGCAGCCGGTGATCGTGCAGAACAAGCCCGGGGCCAATGGCGTGCTGGCGGTGCGCTACCTGGAGAGCCAGCCGCGCGACGGCTACACGGTGATGTTCATCGGCATGTCGCAGATGGCCATCACGCCCTACATCTTCAAGAAGCCGCCCTACGACCCGCAGAAGGACTTCGACGGCATCGCGCTGCTGTCGAACACCTCGATGATCCTGACCGCCAGCCCGGGCTCGGGCATCCGCAGCCTGGCCGACCTGGCCCGCGTGGCGCGCGAATCCAAGGGCCAGCTCAATTTCGCCTCGCCCGGCAACGGCAGCCCGGCGCACCTGCTGACCACGGCGCTGGCCGACAAGCTGGGCGCGCCCATGACCCACGTGCCCTTCGTCGGCGAGGCCGCCGGCATGACCAGCCTGATGGGCAACCAGGTGCAGCTCATGACGCTGGTGCTGGGCACCGCCATCCCGCAGGTCAAGGCCGGCAAGATCGTGCCGCTGGCGGTGCTGGCGCCGCAGCGCTCGGCGCTGCTGCCGGATGTGCCGGCACTGGCCGAGCTGATGGACTTCAAGGACCTGGAGCGCCCGGCCTGGGGCGCGCTGGTGGCCGCCGCCGGCACGCCGCGCCCGGCGATCGAGCGCCTCAACGCCGTCACCCAGCAATGCATGGCCGACCCGGCGCTGCGCGAGCGCTATGCCGGCATGAGCATCAGCACCGTGCGTTCCACCCCCGAGGACGTGAAGCTCTGGGCCGCGCGCGACGCGCAGGTCTGGCGCCCGCTGATCGAGAAGCTCGGGCTGGTCACGCAGTGAGCGTGGCGCTGGCAGACGACACGCTTCTCCTGCATGGCCTGCGCGGCCGGCGCGAAGGCGGCGTGGCGGTGTTCCGCGGCATTCCCTATGCCCAGGCACCGACCGGCGCGCGCCGCTTTGCCGCGCCCGAGCCGGTGGGCCTGCCTGAAGGCGGGCATGACGCGCGGGCCTTTGGCCCGGTCCCACCGCAGCCGCCGCGCCCCGGCATGGCCCGCCGCGCGGAGGCTGGCCTTGGCAACTGCCTGAACCTCAACATCTGGACGCCCGACCCGGCCGCGCGCGGCCAGCCGGTGCTGCTGTGGCTGCCCGGCGGCGGATTTGTGCGGGCCGATGCCGGCCAGGACTGGTACGAGGGCGCCGGCTTTGCGCGCCAGGGCATCGTCCTTGTCTCGGTCAACTACCGCGTCGGCGTGGACGGCTTTGCCGCGCTGGACGGCGCACCCGCCAACCGTGGCCTGCTGGACCAGATCGCCGCGCTGCAATGGGTGCAGCGCCACATCCGGCACTTTGGCGGCGACCCGGCGCAAGTCACGCTGGCCGGGCATTCGGCCGGCGCAGGCTCGGTGGCCTGCCTGCTGGGCCTGCCGCAGGCGCGCGGGCTGTTCCGCCGCGCCATATTGCAAAGCCCCAGCGTGGCCACGCTGGACACGGTCCAGGCCGGGCGCCTGAGCGCCGTGCTGGCCGCACTGCTGGGCGTGCCCGCCACGCGCGCCGCTTTCGCCGCCCTGCCGGTGGCCGAGCTGCTGCGCGGCGTGGAGCAACTGCTGGCGCGCGGCATGCCCGAGCGCGATTGCGCGGCCTTCTGCATGGCCTCGCCGTTTCGCCCCACGGTAGACGGCGCTCTGCTGCGCGCGCCGGTGCTGCAGCAACTGGCGCAGGCCGCGCCGCAGTTGCAGGGCATGGACGTACTGGTCGGCTCGAACGACGAGGAAATGCGCTTCTACCTGGCGCCTGACGACCGCCTGGCCCAGGTCGGCGAGGCCGCGCTGGACGCCTTTTGCCGCGCCGCCGGCCTGCCGCCCGCGCTGGCCGCCGCCTACCCCGGCGCCAGTGCCGGCGAGCGGCTCTGCGCGCTGCAGTCCGACTACTACTACCGCCTGCCCGCGCTGCGCATTGCCGAGCTGTGCGCCAGCGCCGGCCTGCGCAGCTTCCACTACCGCTTTGGCTGGCGCTCGGACGCCTGCGGCGGCCGCATGGGCGCGGCCCATGCGCTGGAGGTGCCCTTCGTGTTCGACACCCTGCCCAGCAGCACCGCTCGCGGCCTGGCCGGCAGCGCGCCGCCCGCGGCGCTGGCGCAGCAGATGCATGCCGCCTGGGGCCGCTTCGTGCGCGAAGGCACGCCGGGCTGGACGCCCTTCCAGGCCGGCCAGCACTACACCGAACGGCTCGGCGGCAACGCCGGCAGCGCGGACATCGCCCTGCCGCTGGCCGCGCCGGCGCGGTGGAGTGCTATCTTTCCCTCCCCCGGAGACCCCTCATGAACGCCCCCACCGCCCCGACCCACCTGTTGCCTACCATCGCCCAGCGCGCGGTGCCCGCCGCCATGCTCGATGCGCTGGCCACGCGCTTCGGCGCGCAATGCTCCACCGCCCAGGCCGTGCGCGAGCAGCATGGCCGCGACGAGTCCTCGTTCCAGGCGCCGCCGCCCGCGGCCGTGGTGTTTGCCGAAAGCACGCAGGACGTGGCCGATGCGCTGCGCATCGCCGACCAGTACGCGGTGCCGGTGATCGCCTTCGGCAGCGGCTCTTCGCTCGAAGGACATCTGCTGGCGGTGCAGGGCGGCATCAGTGTGGACGTCTCGCGCATGAACCGCATCCTGCGGCTCGATGCCGACGACCTGACGGTGACGGTGCAGCCCGGCATCACGCGCAAGCAGCTCAACGAGCAGATCAAGGACAGCGGCCTGTTCTTCCCGATCGACCCGGGCGCCGACGCCTCGCTCGGCGGCATGGCCGCCACGCGCGCCAGCGGCACCAACGCCGTGCGCTACGGCACCATGCGTGAGAACGTGCTGGCGCTGGAGGTGGTGACCGCCAGCGGCGAGGTGATCCGCACCGGCACGCGTGCACGCAAGTCGGCCGCGGGCTATGACCTCACGCGCCTGTTCGTGGGCAGCGAAGGCACGCTGGGCATCATCACCGAGGTCACGCTGCGCCTGTACCCGCTGCCCGAGGCGGTGTCGGCCGCGATCTGCTCCTTCCCCAGCATCGAGGCCGCCGTGCGCACCACGATCCAGACCATCCAGCTCGGCGTGCCGATCGCGCGGGTGGAGCTGATCGACGCCAACACGGTGCGCATGGTCAACGCACACTCCCGCACCACGCTGCGCGAGGAGCCCATGCTGCTGATGGAATTCCACGGCACGCCCGCCAGCGTGAAGGAGCAGGCCGAGACGGTGCAGGAGATCGCCGGCGAGTTCGGCGGCAATGCCTTCGAATGGGCCAGCACGCCCGAGGAACGCACCCGGCTCTGGACCGCACGCCACAACGCCTACTTCGCGGCCATCCAGTCGCGCCCGGGCTGCCGCGCCATATCGACCGACACCTGCGTGCCGATCTCGCGCCTGGCCGACTGCCTGCTGGACTCCGTGGCCGAGGCCGACGCCAGCGGCATCCCCTACTTCCTGGTCGGCCACGTGGGCGACGGCAACTTCCACTTCGGCTATCTGATCGACCCCGACAGCGCCGAAGAACGCGCCACCGCCGAGCGCCTGAACCACACCCTGGTCGAGCGCGCGCTGCGCCTGGAAGGCACCTGCACCGGCGAACACGGCGTGGGCCTGCACAAGATGGGCTTTTTGGTCGACGAGGCCGGCGCCGGCGCGATCGACGCCATGCGCACCCTCAAGCGGGCGATGGACCCGAAGAACATCCTCAACCCCGGCAAGATCTTCGCGCTCTAGCCGCGCCGGGTGCGCCTGCCAGCCCGCGGCCCGGGGGGCGGCGCACCCGCATTGGGGAAGGCAGCAGCAAGGGCGCCGGCACGAAGCCGGCATTCCGCGGCCGCGCGCCAGCGAGGTATTTCTACCCGGGTTTCACCAGAAGGTGTCCCCGCACCTTGCGCGTGGGGGACGCAGGCGATTGACGCGCTTGTGCCCTTCGCCATAATTCGTATACGATATCCGAAACCATATTTACACCGCATGTTCCCCTGGCAATCCCTCCCCGCCGCCGGCCAACTGGCCGCCGTGCGCGACACCTCGCTGGCCAAGCTGGTCCGCGAGGACGTTCTGGGCCAGATCCTGCGCGGCGAGCTGCCGCCTGGCGCCCGCATCAACGAACCCGACGTGGCCGCCCGCCTGGGCGTTTCGCGCGTGCCGGTGCGCGAGGCGCTGCGCGAGCTGGAGAGCTCCGGCCTGGTGGTGGCGCGCAAGCACGCAGGCGTGTTCGTGCGCGAGCTGCCTGCCGCCGAGGTGCGCGGGCTGTACGAACTGCGCGCCCTGCTCGACGGTTACGCCGGGCGCTGCGCCGCGCAGCTGGCCGCGCCCCGCCGCCTGGCGCTGGCCGACACGCTGGACGCCTCCATCGCGCTGATGCAGGACGCCGCCGACGTGCCCGACGTGGCGCGCTACTACGCCGAGAACCTGCGCTTCCACTGGCTGATGGTGGAGGCCACCGGCAACCAGCCGCTGGCCGACACCTACCGCGGCGTGGTGCAGAAGCTGCACCTGTCGCGGCTCAAGAACCTGTCGCAGGACATGGGCATGCAGGCCTCGATCGCCGAGCACCGCGCCATTGCCGCGGCTCAGCGCAGCGGCGATGCCGCGCGCTGCGAGACGCTGCTGGCCACCCACGTGCATGACGCCTACGAAAGGCTGCCCGCCACCCGCGACTAGATCCCTTTTTTCGCGCGCCCGTTGCGCACCAAGACCACAAGGAGACAAACATGCAACGACGTACCCTGCTGCAGGCCGCATCCGCCCTGCTTCCGCCGGCCCTGGCCGGCCTGCCCGGCGCCGCGCGCGCCCAGGGCGCCTACCCGGACCGGGTCATCCGCTACATCGTGCCGGTGGCCGCCGGCGGCGGCAGCGACCTGGTCGGCCGCACCGTGACCGAGCGCTGGGGCCGCGCGCTCGGCCAGAGCATCATCGTGGACAACCAGGGCGGCGGCGGCGGCATCATCGCCAGCCAGAACACCGCCAAGGCCGCCCCCGACGGCTACACGCTGATGCAGGGCTACGTGGCCACGCACGGCACCAGCCCGGCCACGCGCAAGGTGCCCTACGACCCGGTGAAGGACTTCACGCCGATCGGCATGATCGGCGCCACGCCCAACGTGCTGGTGATCGACGCCAACCTGCCGGTGAAGAACTTCAAGGAGTTCGTCGCCTACCTCAACGCCAACAAGGGCAAGGTCAGCTACGGCTCCGCCGGCGCCGGCTCTCTCACCCACCTGACGATGGAGCTGCTCAAGCAGCAGCTCGGCACGCCCATGGTGCACATCCCCTACCGCGGCATCGCGCCGGCCCTGACCGACGCCATGGGCGGCCAGACCCAGGCGGTGTTCCCCGGGCTGGCGGCGGCACTGCAGCACATCCGTGCCGGCCGCGTGCGGGCGCTGGCCGTCACCGGCAGCGTGCGCGCGCCGCAGATCAAGGATGTGCCCACGCTCGACGAACTGGGCCTGAAGAACTTCGACGCGGTGCAGTGGTACGGCGTGGTCGGCCCGGCCGGCATGCCGCCGGCCATCGTGCAGAAGCTCAACGAGACGCTCAACAGCGTGCTGAAGGCGCCGGACATGCGCGAGAAGCTGGCCGGCGAGGCCGTCGAGCCCATGCCCCTGTCGGCGCAGGAGTTCGGCAGCTACATCCAGCGCGACGTGGCGCGCTGGACGGCACTGGCCAAGGCCCAGAACATCTCGCTGGACTAGGGCGCATCCGCGCCGGCCCCAGCCACCTGGATCACTGATCTTTCACGTTCCTTCCCCTTCATCCTTTCACCATGGCACGCAACACCCAGGTCCAGGCCGACCACAACGCCCCTCCCATCACCCGCATCCTGGCCGAGTACGTCGCGAACCACCCTTCGCGCGGCTGGAGCGATGCGGTGGACCACGAGGCGCACCGCACCTTCCTCAACTGGCTGGGCTGCGCCGTGGGCGCGGCGCACCATGAAGCCGCCGACGCCGCGCTGGCCGCGGTCAAGGTGCTGCAGCCCGCGCCGCAGGCCAGCATCGCCGGGCGCGCCGAGAAGGTCGACATCGCCAGCGCGGCGCTGGTCAACGGCATCACCTCGCACACCTTCGACTTCGACGACACGCACCTCAAGACCATCATCCATCCGGCCGGGCCGGTGGCGTCCGCCCTGCTGGCGCTGGCCGAGCACACGGGCGCCTCGGGCCGGCAGCTGATCGACGCGCTGGTGCTGGGCATCGACGTGGCCTGCCGCGCCGGCAACATGGTCTACCCCGAGCACTACGACCGCGGCTGGCACATCACCGGCACCACCGGCGTGCTGGGCGCAGCGGCCGGCTGCGCGCGCCTGCTGGGCCTCAACGCCGACCAGACGCAGATGGCGCTGGGCATCGCCGCCTCGCAGCCGGTGGGCCTGCGCGAGCAGTTCGGCACCATGACCAAGCCCTTCCACCCGGGTGCGGCGGCGCGCGCGGGGCTGATGTCGGCACTGCTGGCGCAGCAGGGCTTCACCGCCAGCCTGAAGGCGCTGGAGGCACCGCGCGGCTTCGCCCAGGTGGTCTCCACCAAGCAGGCCTGGAACGAGATCACCGACGAGCTGGGCCAGCGCTTCGAGATCTCCTTCAACAGCTACAAGCCCTTTGCCTGCGGCATCGTGATCCACCCCAGCATCGACGCCTGCGTGCAGCTGCGCGAGCAGGGCGTGAGCGCCGAGCAGATCGAGCGCATCGAGCTCAAGGTGCACTCGCTGGTGCTGGAGCTCACCGGCAAGAAGGAGCCGGCCGACGGCCTGGCCGCCAAGTTCAGCGTCTACCACGGCTGCGCCGCGGGCCTGATCTTCGGCAAGGCGACCGAGGACGAGTACGCCAACGACATCGTCAACCGCGCCGACATGGTCGCCCTGCGCCGCAAGGTGGTCGCCACCGTGGACGACGCCATCGACGAGGCCAGTGCCGACGTCACCGCGGTGCTGGCAGACGGGCGCCGGGTGCACGTGTTCGTCGAGCACGCCATCGGCTCGCTGGAGCGGCCCATGACCGACGCCATGCTCGAAGCCAAGTTCCGCGGCATGTCCGACCCCATCCTGGGTGCCGAGCGCAGCACGCAGCTGCTGGCAGCCTGCTGGCAGCTGGGCGGCGCGGCCGACCTGCGCGGCCTGGCGGCGCTGACGCGTCCGTGAGCGCCGCCATGAGCACGGCCCGGCCGCGCATCGTCGTCCTCGACGACTGGGAACGCGCGCTGCAGCGGCTGGCCGACTGGCGCGCGATCGAGGCGCTGGCCGACGTCACCGTGCACCACGCGCCGCTGCGGGGCGAAGCCCTGCCGGAGGCACTGCAGCATACCGACGCCCTGGTGCTGATGCGCGACCGCACGCCCTTCGACGCGGCGCTGCTGGCGCGCCTGCCGCAGCTGCGCTACCTGGTCTTCACCGGCACACGCAACGAACGGCTGGACCTGGCCGCGCTGCAGGCCCGCGGCATCCCGGTCAGCCACACCGGCTGGGGACCGTCCAAGGACAGCACCTGCGAGATGACCTGGGCGCTGATCCTGGCGGCCACGCGCCAGCTGGAGGCGCAGTCGGCCCGGCTGCGCGCGGGCGCCTGGCGCGACGCGGCCGGCGGTGCGCTGCCCAGCGTGCTGCACGGCCGGCGGCTGGGCCTGATCGGCCTGGGCGAGATCGGCGGGCGCGTGGCGCGCATCGGCAAGGCCTTCGGCATGGAGGTGGTGACCTGGAGCCCGCGCATGACGGCCGAGCGCGCAGCGGAGCACGGCGCGCTGTTCCTGCCGCTGGAGGAGCTGCTGGCGACCTCGCAGGTGGTCAGCCTGCACCTGGTGCCGACGCCGCAGACCCGGCACCTGCTCGATGCGCAGCGCCTGGCGCTGATGCGCCCGGACAGCCTGCTGGTCAACACCTCGCGTTCGGCGCTGGTCGACCCGGTGGCGCTGGCCGAGGCGCTGGCTCGGGGCTGCCCCGGCGGTGCCGCGCTCGACGTGTTCGATGCCGAACCGCTGCCGCTGGACGACCCGCTGCGCCAGGCGCCCAACCTGCTGCTGACGCCGCACATGGGCTTCGTCTGCGAGCCGGTGTACGAGCGCTTTGCCGAGGACACCACCGAGTGCCTGCTGGCCTGGCTGCAGGGGCGCCCGCTGCCCAGGCAGGTGCCTGCGCCAGGGGCCTAGCACCGCAGCACCGGCGCGCCGTGCAGGACGCTACAGCGGCTGCGGCGCGCCTTCGGCGAACCAGGCCTCGAGCAGGGCCTCGGTCTGCGCCGGGCGCTCGTACTGCACCCAGTGCCCGGCGCCGGGCAGCACCTGCCAGCGCCGCGAAGCGCGGCCCGCCACCAGCGCGGGGCCGGTCTGCTGCGGCGTGGCGGTGACGTCGTGCGCGCCCCAGGCCAGCAGCACGGGCACGCCGTGGGCGTCGAGCAGGTCCAGCGCCGGGGCGAGCATGGCGCGGCCGGCGTAACCCTTGCTGCGAAAGCGCGTCTGCAGGCAGGCCTGGCGGTGCAGGGCCAGCGCGAGGGCATCGATATGACGCGCGTCGTGCAGCATCAGCGCGCCCAGGTTGTGGCGCAGGTGCCGGTCGCGCGCGGCTTCGTCTTCCAGGCCTTTCCAGTCGAGCATCTTCACCCGCCCGCGCCGCAGCATGCCGTGGCCGCTGGTGCCCAGCAGCGCCACGCGGCGCACCGCGCCGCCCTGCTCCAGCCGGCACGCCGCGGCATGCGCCACCGCGAGGCCGCCGAAGGAGAAGCCGGCCAGGTCCAGCGGCGTGCCGGCGCCCAGCAGGCCGTCGAGCGCGGCGGCCAGCACCCGGGCCAGGCGCTCCAGCGAGGGCGGGCTGGCCAGGGGGCCGGAGTCTCCATAGCCCGGCATGTCGGGCAGCCACAGCGTGTGCCTGCGCGACAGGGCGTCGAGGTTGCGCACCCAGTGCAGCCAGCTGCCGTGGCCCCCGTGCACCAGCACCAGGGGCGGGCCGCTGCCGATGCGGCGGAAAACGATCTCGTGGCCGTCGGCCGACACGCGTTGGTGTTCGAGCCGCGCGTCGATCGCCGCGATCAGCGCGCGGGCGTCGGCATCGGTGCTGGGGAGTGTGTTCGGCAGCAGCGGAGAGGGCATCGGGGGATTGTGCCGGCTCGGGGACAATGCCCGGACACCTTCTTCCGCTCCCGAGGCCCGCATGTCCCTGCACGTCTGGATCACCTTTTTCGCCGCCGCCTGGGCCATCAGCCTGTCGCCCGGCGCCGCCGCCGTCGCCGCCATGGGATGCGGCCTGCAGCACGGCGGCGCGCGCGGCAGCCTGCCGCTGATCGCCGGCCTGGTGCTGGGCCTGTGCACCCAGGTGCTGGTGGTGGGCATCGGGCTGGGCGCGCTGATCGCCGCCTCGGCCACCGCCTTCCACGTGGTGCAGTGGGCCGGCGTGGCTTACCTGTGTTGGCTCGGCGTGCAGCAATGGCGCGCGCCGGCGCATGCGCTGGTGACGCCAGCCCAGGCCGATGCGCCCGGTCCGACGCTGGCGCCCCTGCGGCGCCAGCTGCTGCTGCGCGGCTGGACGGTGAACGCGCTCAATCCCAAGGGCACGGTGTTCCTGCTGGCGGTGCTGCCGCAGTTCCTGGACCTGGGCGCGCCGCTGGCGCCGCAGTACCTGCTGGTCGGCGCCACGCTGGCGCTGACCGAGGGCATGGTGATGGCCGGCTACGCCGCCCTGGCCGCGCGCGTGCTGCGGCGGCTGCGCACCGAGCGCCAGGTGCGCTGGGTGCAGCGCACGTTCGGTTCGCTGTTCATCGCCGCGGGCGCGCTGTTGGCCGGCTTCAAGCGATAGGCCGCGGCACGCTCGGTCATGGCACTGAACCTGGTCTGGCTCGGCTTTTTCGTGGCGGCCTTTGCCACCGCCTGCGTGCGGCTGGCGCTGGGCGACGTGGAGGTGTTCTCGCGCCTGCTGGCCGCGCTGTTCGACGCCGCGCGCAGCGGCTTCGACATTGCGCTGGGCCTGACCGGCGTGATGGCGCTGTGGCTGGGCCTGCTGCGCGTGGGCGAGCGCGCCGGCATGGTCGACCTGCTGGCGCGCGCCGCCGCACCGCTGCTGCGCCAGCTGTTCCCGGGCGTGCCGGCCGGGCACCCGGCGCAGGGGGCGATGACGATGAACGTCTCGGCCAACCTGCTGGGCCTGGACAACGCCGCCACGCCGCTGGGCCTGAAGGCGATGCGCGAGCTGGAAACG
>NZ_JAELTO010000458.1 GCF_016428875.1 Xylophilus sp. ASV27 | reverse complement strand
CATGCAGCTTGCCGGGCCGGCGGCGTGGCCTGCCGGGCTTGCCGCCCACGGCAGGCAGGGCATCGACCAAGTCCTCGAAGACTACCGAATCATGGCGATTGGCTCCGGTCACGCAGAACATCAGCGGCATGCCCTGGCAGTCCGTGATCAGGTGGCGCTTGCTGCCGAGTTTGCCCCGGTCCGTGGGGTTGGGCCCCGTGTGTGGGCCCCCCGGGGGCTGGGCACGCTGGC
>NZ_JAELTO010000457.1 GCF_016428875.1 Xylophilus sp. ASV27 | reverse complement strand
GCCGTTGGCGCCGGGATCAAAGCCCGTGTCCAGCGAGCCATCGGCGTTGAGGCGGGCCAGGCCGTTGCGCCTCTGGCCGCCCAGCTGGTTGAAAGCGCCCCCCACCAGTACCTTGCCGTCGGGCTGCACGGCCAGGCTGTACACCGTGCTGTTGGCGCCGGGATTGAAGCCCGTGTCCAGCGAGCCATCGGCGTTGAGGCGGGCCAGGTAGTTGCGGCCGCCCAGCTGGGTGAAA
>NZ_JAELTO010000456.1 GCF_016428875.1 Xylophilus sp. ASV27 | reverse complement strand
CCCAGCAAAGCCAGATGCAGGTTGTGCCACACCCCTGCAGCCTGCCAATCGCGCAACCGCCTCCAGCAAGTCATGCCACTGCCCCAGCCCAGTTCCTGGGGGAGCTCTTCCCAGGGGATGCCCGTGCACAGCACAAAAAGAATGCCATTGAGGGCCAATTCGTCACTCAGTCGCGGTCTGCCTCCCTTGGGCGAAGGCTTCACGACTGGCAGCAACGGCTTGATCTTTTTGTACAAC
>NZ_JAELTO010000455.1 GCF_016428875.1 Xylophilus sp. ASV27 | reverse complement strand
AGGCGCCGCAGGCGCGCGACTTCACGAACCAGCGCGTGCGCAAAGGCGGCGAGATCGACGAAGCCGAGCGCTCGAAGAATCGCAACAAGTCCAGGGTGCGCGCCCGCGTGGAGCACGTCTTCGCGGTAGTCAAGCGGCTATGGGGCTTCACCAAGGTGCGCTACCGCGGCTTGGCCAAGAACGCCACACGCTCGTTCGTCGCCCTGGGCCTGGCCAACATCTACCTGGCGCGCCAGCGC
>NZ_JAELTO010000454.1 GCF_016428875.1 Xylophilus sp. ASV27 | reverse complement strand
GCGGGCGTGGGCCAGAAATGGTCGCAATCCGGCTCGCAATCGAGCCGCTGCGGCCTTCCCATCTCGGAGTTCCCGATCAACGCGACCGCGCCTCGCTGAAATCGACCGCTTGTTCAGCTTTGCCTTAAGCGCCGCGGTATCCAGGATCGTATTGCTCGCAAAGGCATCGAGCGCAATGACAGGCTCGGGCGCCATCGGTGGGTGGTCGAGCGTACCCATGCTTGGCTGGCCGCGTTCGGCAAGCTG
>NZ_JAELTO010000070.1 GCF_016428875.1 Xylophilus sp. ASV27 | reverse complement strand
GGCGACGCGTGCGGTGGCTTCGGGGGTCGGAGATGCTCTGCAGGTGGTGCAGTAGGTTCATCGGGGCTGCGCTAGAAGGGTTGTTTCAGCGCTTTAGTTTCGCTTGGATTTAGATGCGATTGCCCTGAGGTCCTGGGCTATTAGCTATCTATTTGATAGCTACGAAGCGAGCGCGGTTGCCTCGACCTCCACCTTCAGTCCGAAGTGCAGCGGCCCGGTCGGCACGATGGCGCGGGCCGGCCGCGCGTTGCCGGCCCATTGCGCGTACAGCGTGTTGAAGGCCGGCCAGTTCTCGATGTCGTCCAGGTAGACGCGCACCTGCACCAGTTGGCCGATGCTGCTGCCGGCGGCGCGCAGCACGGCGTCGACGTTGGCCAGCACCTGCAGCGCCTGCGCTTCGAAGGGCGCATCGAACAGCTTCTGGCCCTCGGGCGTGATCGGCAGCTGGCCGGACACGAAGACCAAGCCATGGGCCACCGTTCCGTGGCTGTAGTGGCCGCCCGGCGGGCGCAGGCCGGCCGGGGCGACGGATCGGATGGGGGAGGTCTCACCAGCCATGCAGGCGGCTCCAGGGTGTGGCGCTGCCGTCTGCGGCCAGCGCCTGGTAGTGCGGAAACTGCGCACCCGTGGCGCAGGCGTGGTTCGGCAGTATGCGCAAGCGCGTGCCCAGCGGGAAGCGCGTGGCGATGTCGGCATCCGGCGCTGCGCTGCGCGACACGATGCCGTGCTCCTGGTTGGCGCCGCTCAGCAGGTAGCCCGGCAGCGGGGTGCCGTCGGCGCTGCAGACCTGGCCGTAGCCGTAGTCCTGCTGCTGCTTCTGCGTGCCGCGGTCGCGGCTCATGGCCATCCAGCCGGCATCGACGATGGCCCAGCCCTTGTCGGCCTGGTGGCCGATCACGGTGGTGAGCACGCCCAGCGCGATGTCCTCGATGCCGCAGACGCCCACGTTGTGCATCACCAGGTCGAAGAACACGTAGACGCCGGCGCGCACCTCGGTCACGCCCTGCAGCTGCGTGGCCGACAGCGCCGTGGGCGTGGAGCCCACGCTGACCACGGGGCAGGGCAGGCCGGCCGCGCGCAGGCGCTCGGCCGCGTGCACGCAGCCGGCGCGCTCCTGCTCGGCCATGGCCTGCAGCGCGGCGGGCGTGCGCAGCTCGTAGCTGGAGCCGGCATGCGTCATCGCGCCGCCCAGGCGCATGCCGCCCGCGTGCAGCGCGCGGCCCACGTCCAGCAGCGCGGCCTCGTGCGGCTTGATGCCGGAGCGGTGGCCGTCGGTATCGACCTCGATCCAGACCTCGAACACCTCGCCCTCTGCGCGGCCGAACCCGGCAATCGCCTGGGCCGAGGCCACGCTGTCGGTGATGATCTTCAGGTCGCAGCCCTGGCGCCGCAGCGCCAGCGCCTGCGGCAGCCTGGCCGGCACCATGCCCACGGCATAGACGATGTCGGTGATGCCGTCGGCAAAGAACTGCGCCGCCTCCTTCAGCGTGGACACGGTGATGCCGCGCGCGCCGGCGGCGATCTGCGCCTGGACCACGGGCGTGCACTTGCTGGTCTTGGCATGCGGGCGAAAGCGCACGCCCAGCGCGTCCATGCGCTGCTGCATGCGCTGGATGTTGCGCTGCATGCGCGGCAGGTCGATCAGCGCGGCGGGGGTGTCGAGGGTCGAGAGTGAGTCGGGCATGGTGGAAGGATGGTGAGGGCCGCCAAGGGCGTTTCAGCGATGCATGGCGCCAGCCACCACCGGCCGCGCACAAATGAAAGAGGTGCAAGCGGCCGCGGAGCAGGCCATGCGCAGACATCCGCGGAGCCGGCGCCGCCCGTTCGCAGGATGTGCCCCCTCGCACGGGGAAGGCGAGGACGCGAGGCGCGCAGCCTCGGGGTGGTCCCGATCAATCAAGGTACTCGCCCTTGGACTTGAGCGCCGGCACATCGGTGCGCAGGCCGCGTTCGATGAGCGCCGCGACCGTGGCGGGCCGGCCGGCGCCGGGTTCGGGCAGCTCCACCCCCACGCCCTGCATCTGCTGGCGCAGGGCCGGGTCGGCCGTGGCGTCGGCCAGCGCGGACTCCAGGCGCGCCATGACCGGCGCGGGCGTGCCGCGCGGCGCGAAGACCGCGTTCCAGGCGCGCACGTCGAGCGGGTAGCCGGCCTCGGCGGCGGTGGCCACGCCGGGCAGTTGCGGCAGCCGCGCGGAGGACAGCACCGCCAGCGCCTTGATCTTGCTGCCGGCCAACTGCGGCAGCGCCGTGGTGGTCTGGTCGCACATGAAGTCGGTCTGGCCGCCCATCAGGTCGTTCATGGCGGGGGCCACGCCGCGGTAGGGCACGTGGGTCACGTTCTGCTTCACGGCAGACAGCAGCAGCACGCAGCCGTAGTGGGAGATGGAACCGACGCCGGCACTGCCATAGGACGCCTTGCCCCGGTTCGACGCGAGCCAGGCCAGGAACTCCGGCAGGTTGCGCGCCGGCAGATCGGCGCGCGCCAGCAGCAGCAGGGGCGCCGAGCCGGCCAGGCCCACGGGCAGGAAGTCGGCCACCGGGTCGTAGGGCAGCTTGCGGTAGAGCGCCACGTTGGCGACATGCGTGCCGATGGTACCGAAGCCCAGCGTGTAGCCATCGGGTGCGGCCTTGGCCACCTTGGCCAGCCCGATGGTGCCGCCGGCGCCCGCGACGTTCTCGACGATCACGCTCTGGCCCAGGCGCTTGCCCATCTGCTGCGCCACGCCGCGCGCCAGCGCGTCGCTCGGGCCGCCGGGCGGAAAGGGCACGACCAGCGTCACCGGATGCTGGGGAAAGGGCGCGGCCTGGGCCAGCGCGGCCGGGGCCTGCAGGCCCAGCACGGCGGCGAGAACGGGCAGGCAGCGCAGGAAATGGGTGGGGCGGAACATGGGGGCTCCTCAGCGCGTGCCGCGCGCGAAGGACTGCAGCCAGGGCAGGGCCGGCGCCAGCGTGGGCGCCTGCTGTTCCGGCGCGGGCGCGCCCTCGGGCAGCGCCAGTCCGACCCGGTTGTGCCAGAAGCTGCGCAGGCCGGTGGCCGAGGTGCCGAACATGTCGTAGCCCGAACCCGCCACAAAGGCCGCATCGCCGGCCCGCACCCCGAGCCGGTCGAGCGCCAGGCGGTAAGGGCGCGGGTCGGGCTTGTAGAAGCCGGCTTCCTCCGAGGTCACGACCACGTCCCAGTCGATGCCCAGCAGCGCGGCGGCGCGGTGGCCGAGCCGGCGCGAGCAGTTGGTGACCACCGCCAGGCGGCAATGCGGGCGCAGCGCCGCCAGCAGCCCGCGCGCGCCGTCCCAGGCGGGCAGATCGTCCCAATGCGCCTCCAGCGCGGCGGGCGCGGAGCGCGGCAGCCCGACCTTGTCCGCGGCCTGCTGCACCAGTTGCTCGTAGGCCACGTAGGCGCCGCAGCCGTAGGTCAGGCGCAGGTATTCGGCGCGCCAGGCGCGGCCGGCTGCTTCCGAGCCGGCGGCGGCATTCCAGACCGTCCAGGAATCCAGCAGGGCGGTCAGCAGGTCGAACAGCACGGCCTGCGGGTAGGCGTGGGCGGCGGTGGAGGCGGCGGTGGGCTTTTGCATGAGGGGCGACTGTAGGCGTAGAGCCCCCTTCTGTGCTTCAATGCCGCGACATCAATCGTTAAGCCCGGCTGAATGATCTCCATCGAGGACCTGCAACTCGCCGCCGCCCTGGCGCAGGCGCCGTCGCTCAGCGCCGCGGCGCGCGCGCTCAACGTCACGCCGCCGGCGCTGTCCATGCGCCTGCGCAAGCTAGAGGCCGCGCTGGGCCTGGCGCTGGCCACGCGCAGCGCGCGCCGCCTGAGCCTCACGCCCGAGGGCGAGCGCTTCGCGGCCGAGGCCGCGGCCCTGCTGGCGCGGATCGAGGCGCTGCCCGAGTCCTTCCAGCACGAGGACCGCCGCCTCAGCGGCACGCTGCGCATCGCCGCGCCCTTCGGCTACGGGCGCGACCGCCTGGCGCCGTTGCTGGCGCGCTTCGCCCGGCTGCACCCGCGCCTGCGGCTGCAGCTGGACCTGCGCGAAACCCCCTGGCCCGATCGGCATGACGCGGACGCGGTGCTGCACATCGGCACCGTGCGCGACTCGTCCTGGGTGGCGCGCGTGCTGGCGGCCAATGAGCGCTGGCTGTGCGCGAGCCCGGCCTACCTGCGCGCGCACGGCACGCCGCAGGCCCCGCGCGAGCTGCTGTCGCACGCCTGCATCTGCATCCGCGAGAATGAGGAGGACGTGACGCTCTGGCACTTCCGGCGCCTGGCGGGCGGGGCCGCCGCGCGGCCCGGCGCGCGCGAGTCGCTGCGCATCGCGCCGGCGCTGCTCACCAACGACGGCAGCGTGGCGCGCCACTGGGCCGAGCAGGGCCTGGGCCTGGTGCTGCGCTCCGAATGGGACGCGGCCGAGGCCGTGGCCCGCGGCACGCTGGTGCGGGTGCTGGCCGACTGGCAGTTCGACAGCGCGCCGGTCACGCTGCTGGTGCCCACGCGCAAGGGGCGCAGCGCGCGGGTGCAGGCGCTGTTGCAGTTCCTGGAGCAGAGCGCTGGCGCGGGCGCGAAATGAATAATGACACGCCCTGGATCAGAGAGAGCCACAGCATGAAATTCGTACGGTATGGCCCGGTGGGCCAGGAGAAACCCGGCCTGCTCGCACCCGATGGAACCCTGCGCACACTGGTGGGCCAGGTGCATGACATCGACGCCGGGTCCATCGCCTCGGGGCGGCTGGCGCCACTGGCTGCCCGCTGGCAGGACCTCGACACGGTGGAGGCCGGCGGGCGCCTGGGGGCGCCACTGGCCGGTGTGGGCAAGTTCATCGGCATTGGCCTGAACTATGCAGACCACGCGGCGGAGGCCGGGCTGCCGGTGCCGCAGCGGCCCATCGTGTTCTTCAAGTCGCCCACCTGCATCAACGGGCCGGATGACGATGTGCTGCTGCCTGCGGGCAGCGAGGCGCTCGACTGGGAAGTGGAGCTGGGTGTCGTGATCGGTCGCGAGGCGAGCAGGGTCAGTGTCGCGCAAGCGCGGTCGCACGTGTTTGGCTATCTGGTGGTCAACGACGTGTCCGAGCGCGACTGGCAGATGCACCACGGTGGCAGCCAATGGAGCAAGGGCAAGAGCCACGATACCTTCGGCCCGCTGGGGCCCTGGCTGGTCTCCGCCGACGCCGTTGCGGACCCGTCCAGCCTCGACATGCGTCTGAGCGTGAACGGCCAGGTCATGCAGCGCGGCAACACGCGCACCATGATCTTCAATGTCGACCAGATCGTGTCGGATCTGTCGCAGTACATGCGACTGCTGCCGGGCGATGTGATCGCCACGGGCACGCCGCCAGGGGTGGGCATGGGCATGAAGCCGCCGCGTTACCTGCGGCGCGGCGACGTGATGGAGCTGTCCATCGAGGGCCTGGGGTGCCAGCGGCAGCGCGTTGTCTGAATTCCCTGGCTCAGCGCGGCTCGGCCGGCATCCGCGCCGGCTGCGCCTGAGGCCCGCCGTGCCGCAGGCGCAGCGCGCTGAACACGCCGGCCGTCGCGGCGAACGCGGCCGCCAGGGCCAGCGCGATCACCGGCCCGCGCGCGTCGTGCGCGCCGGTGGCGCTGAACACCACGGCCAGCAGCACCGCGCCCAGCGTCTGGCCGGTCAGGCGCGCCGTGCCCAGCATGCCGCTGGCGCCGCCCGAGCGGTGCGGCGGCGCGCTGGTGACGATGGTGTGGTTGTTGGGCGACTGGAACAGCCCGAAGCCGACGCCGCACAGCGCCATGCGCCAGACGATGTCCAGGTTCGAGGGCTGTGCCGGCAGCGTGGCCAGCAGCGCCAGCCCGCAGGCCAGCAGCCCCAGGCCGATGCCGCCCAGCAGCCCGTCCGGCACGCGGCCGATCAGGCGGCCGGCCACCGGCGCCGTCGCCACGATGGCCAGCGGCCAGGCGGTGATCAGCAGGCCGGCCTCCAGGTGCGAGCGGCCGAAGTGGTCCAGCAGCAGGAAGGGCAGGGCGATGTAGGCCAGCATCTGCGCGCCGAAGGCGCCGATCGAGGTGCACATCGACAGCCTGAACACCGGTATGCGCAGCAGGTCCAGCGGGAACAGCGGCAGCGGCTGGGCCAGTTGCCGGCGCACATAGACCACGCCCACCAGCACGCCCGCGCCCAGCATCAGCGCGCCGCCGGCCAGGGCCTGCGGCCCCTGGCCGGCGCGCGTGCCCAGCGCGTCGGCGCCGAGGAACACCAGCCCGAACATCAGCGCGTTCAATGCCACGTCCAGCCAGGACAGGCGTGCGCCGGCCGGCCGCGCCGCGGCGTTGGGCGGCAGCGACTTCCAGCCCATCGCCAGCACCAGCAGGCCCAGCGGCACGTTCAGCGCGAACAGCCAGGGCCAGGAGGCTACCGACAGGATGCCCGCGGCCACCGACGGCCCGGCCACCGAGGCGGTCGCCACCACCATGGAATTGATCGCCACGCCGCGGCCCAGCATCCGGCGCGGGTAGATCAGCCGCAGCAGCGCCGCGTTGACCGCCATGATCCCGGCCGAGCCCATGCCCTGCACCGTGCGCGCCAGCACCAGCTGGCCGAGCGAGGCCGACAGCACGCAGCCGAAGGACGCCGCCGTGAACAGCAGCAGCCCGCCCAGGTAGACGCGCCGGTAGCCCACCAGATCGCCCAGCGTGGCCAGCGGCAGCAGCAGCGCCAGCGTGGCCACCTGGTAGGCATTGACCACCCAGATCGACTCCGAGGGCGTGGCCCGCAGGTCCTGCGCGATGCCGGGCAGCGCCAGATTGAGGATGGTGCCGTCCAGCACCGCCAGCGTGATGCCCAGGATGATGACCGCCATGGCGCGCCAGCGCGCGGGCGTGGGCAGGCCGTCGGGAGGGGAAATGGCGGGCATGACGGGCGGTGGCGGCGGCCCCTGCGGGCGGCCTGGCGCAAAGCCGCTCATTGTGGCAGTTTTCGCGAAATCCTGCCGACGGCATGCATGAGGGCTGCCATCGTCGATCAGACTGGGTTCTTATGGAAAAAATGGCTGCAGCCCAGGTGTTTCCTGGGCTTGTAGCTACTGTTTTGATAGTGGGTGGCCGGCACTGCCAGCGGTGTGCGGGGCCTGCCGCCGTTCATGCATAGGTCTGCCACTGCCGGAACTCGCCCGCATCCAGGTGCGGCAGCGTGTTGAAGGTGAGAAGCATGTGCCGCTTGGGCGTGAAGGCGAACTCGGTCACCGCGCTGTTGCGGATGCGCAGGTTGAGTTCGATGGTGGTTTCCGGCGGCGTGCGCAGCACCTGCGCGATCACCGTGGCGATCGGGCCGCCGCTGGACACCATCAGCACGTTGCCGCTGCACCGGGCGCGCACGTGGTCAAGCGCGGCCACGATGCCGGCGACGAAGTCCGGGTACGCGGGCATGCCCGCCGGCTGCGCGCGGCCGGCCATCCACTGCGCCAGGGCCTCGCGCAGCAGGCGGAAATGGTAGCGGTAGTCCTCGGGCGTGAGGGCTGGCGGCAGCGGCTCGGGATGCACCGTGGCCAGCAGCGCATCGCTGTCGTACTCGTTCAGGCCGGGCAGCTCCAGCGGCGCCGGCTGCCATTGCAGGCCCTGGGCGATGCCCTGCAGCGTCTCGCGGTGGCGGCGCAGCGTGCCGCTGATGGCGGTGTCGAAGGCCAGGCCCTGCCCGCGCCAGTACGCCCCCAGCCGCTGCGCCTGCCGGTGGCCGAGCGGGCTGAGCCGGTCGTAATCGTCGCTGCCGAAGGAGGCCTGCGCGTGGCGCACCAGGTAGAGGGTTCCCATGCGCCGATTCTGGAAGGCGCCCTCGCGCCGGCCGGTCGCGTGGGCGACGGTCTGTTGCACGCGCGGGCGCCGGGTGGATGGATCGCTGCGCTGCCGGTCCGCAACCAGTGAAAAGCATGCGGGCGATCATCGCGGGCCGAAGGAATCGTGTGCATCCAACCCGAAACAGCCGGAAGTTTGCAGGCAAATTGCGGTGCCGCGCTCCTACAGTGTCTGCTGACGTTTTTCAACCTCACTGATGGAGACAGACACATGGCCGACCTTTTCGACAATCCGATGGGCCTGATGGGATTCGAGTTCGTCGAATTCGCCTCGCCGAGCGCCAACGTGCTGGAGCCCATCTTCGAGCGGCTCGGCTTCACCGAGGTGGCGCGCCACCGCTCCAAGGACGTGTCGCTGTACCGTCAGGGCGGCATCAACTTCATCGTCAACCGCGAGCCGCACAGCCCCGCGGCCTATTTCGCGGCCGAGCACGGCCCCTCGGCCTGCGGCCTGGCCTTCCGGGTGCGCGACTCGCACAAGGCCTACCAGCGCGCGCTGGAACTCGGCGCGCAGCCGGTGGAGCTGAACACCGGCCCCATGGAACTGCGCCTGCCCGCGATCAAGGGCATCGGCGGCGCGCCGCTCTACCTGATCGACCGCTTCGAGGAAGGCAAGTCGATCTACGACATCGACTTCGAGTTCCTGCCCGGCGTCGAGCGCAATCCGCGCGGCCACGGCTTCACCGTGGTCGACCACCTCACGCACAACGTCTACCGCGGCCGCATGGCCTACTGGGCCGGCTTCTACGAGAAGTTCTTCAACTTCCGCGAGATCCGCTACTTCGACATCCAGGGCGAATACACCGGCCTGACCTCCAAGGCCATGACCGCGCCCGACGGCCAGATCCGCATCCCGCTCAACGAGGAGTCGCGCAAGGGCGGCGGGCAGATCGAGGAATTCCTCATGCAGTTCAACGGCGAGGGCATCCAGCACATCGCCCTGCTCACCGACGACCTGCTCGGCGCGGTGGACCGGCTGGGCCTGGCTGGCGTGTCGCTGGCATCGGCGCCGAACGAGGTCTACTACGCGCAGATCGAAAAGCGCCTGCCCGGCCACGGCGAGAACGTGTCCGAGCTGCAGGCGCGCGGCATCCTGCTCGACGGCAGCACCGCCGGCGGCACGCCGCGCCTGCTGCTGCAGATCTTCTCCACGCCCATGCTGGGCCCGGTCTTCTTCGAGTTCATCCAGCGCAAGGGCGACTACCGCGAGGGCTTTGGCGAAGGCAACTTCAAGGCGCTGTTCGAGTCGCTCGAGCGCGACCAGATCGAACGCGGCGTGCTGCAGCCCGCATAGCGGCGGCGCACCCTGGGCCCGCGCGTGAGGTGGGTCAGGAGTTGGTGAGCACCCGGGCGAACCGGTCCGTGTCCACGTTGCCGCCGCTCATGGCGACCCCCACGCACTGGCCCTGCAGTTGCGCGCGCTCCTGCATGGCCGCGGCGAAGGCGGCGGCGCCGGCGCCTTCGGCCACGTTGTGGGTATCGGCGAACAGCGCGCGCATGGCCTGCGCCACCTCGTCGTCGCTGACCTGCACCACGTGGTCCAGGTGCGGCCGCAGCAGCGCGAGCGCGTCGGGGTCGGCCACGCGGCAGGCCATGCCATCGGCCAGCACGGTGGTGACCGGCGATTCGACCACGCGGCCGGCGGCAAGCGAGTCGGCATAGGTGGTGGCATGGGCGCTGACCACGCCGACGATGCGCGCTTTGTGCCCCAGCGCCTGCCGCGCCAGCACGGCCGAGCAGGCGCCCGAACCCTGCCCGATCGGCACGTAGACGCGGTCGAGTTGCGGCACCGCGCGCAGCAACTCCCACCAGTAGGTGCTGACGCCGCGCAGCAGATCGACGTGGAAGCTCGGCACCATGTGGGCGCCGCGCTCGGCGGCCAGGCCGGCGGCGTGCTCGCGCGCCTCCTGGAAGTCCGCGCCGTGCTCGATCAGCGCCACGCCCAGCGCGCGCATGGCGGCGTTCTTCTCGGCCGAGTTGCCGTGCGGAACCACGATGGTGCAGGCCACGCCATGGGCGCGCGCGGCCCAGCCGATGCTCTGGCCGTGGTTGCCGCGCGTGGCGCTGACGACCTCGCGCGGCAGCGCGCCGCGCCGCGCCAGCTGGTCGAAATAGGTCAGCCCGCCGCGGATCTTGAAGGCGCCGACCGGTGTGTGGTTCTCGTGCTTGATCCAGCAGTCCGCCCCCAGCCGCTGGCTGGACAGCGCCCAGCGGTACTGCGGCGTGGGCGCGAACGCGCGGTAGACGACCTGGGCGGCGTCTTCGATGTCTTGCAGGTGGAGCATGCGACGCTCAGAGCAGGGCTCTGCCGGTGATGCAGGTGACGACGTCGCCGCCGACCCAGGTCGTGCCCTCGGCGTCCTGCTCGATGAAGATGCGGCCGGCGCGGCCCAGGCATTCGCCCTGCGAGGCGACGTAGCGGGACGGCGCCATGCCCGCGCCGATCAGCCACTGCGCCAGCGCGGCGTTGAGGCTGCCGGTGACCGGGTCCTCGGCCACGCCGACGGGCGCGGCGAAGGCGCGCACCAGCAGCGCGGGCGCGTCGGGACCGGCCCCGGCCTTGGCGGCATCCAGGTGCACCACGCCCACCTTGAGGCCCAGCTCGCGCAGCCGGGAGTGGTCCGGCGTCAGCGCCAGCACGGTCTGCGGGTCGTCCACCAGCAGGGCCAGCCAGAGCGGGCCGTTGTCCAGCAACTGCGCGGCGCGGATCTCCTGGGGCTTCAGGCCGAGAGCGCGCGCCACCTGCGCCAACTGGGCCGGCGCCGGGTCGCTGCGGCGCAGCGGCGGCGCGGCGAAGGCCAGGCGCTGGGCGCCGCGGCGGATGCGCACCAGGCCCACCGCGCTTTCCTGCACCACCTCGCCGGCCCGGCGCGGCTGCCCGCCGGAAGACAGCCAGACGTGGCAACTGCCCAGCGTGGGGTGGCCGGCGAAGGGCAGTTCGCCCGCCGGCGTGAAGATGCGCACGCGGTAGTCGGCCTCGGCCCGCGTGGGCGGCAGCAGGAAGGTGGTTTCCGAGAGATTGGTCCAGGCGGCGAAGCGCTGCATCGCGGCGTCGTCCAGCCCGCTGCCGTCGGGCACCACGGCGAGCGGGTTGCCCCGGTAGGGCGTGGCGGAGAAGACGTCGATTTGCTCGAAGGGGCGGGATTTCATCAGGTTCATTCAAGGGAAAGGTCGAGCACGCCCCGCGCGGCGGGGCGGGCGAGCAGCGCCGCGTACCAGCGCTCCAGGTGCGGCCAGGCCGGCCGCTGGTACTCGCTGGCGGGCAGGCCGAACCAGCGATGGGCTTCGCAGCCGAGCGGGATGTCGGCCATGGTGAAGCGCTCGCCGCCGACGTGCGCGCGCGTGGCCAGGTGCGCGTCGAGCAGGGCGAACAGCGGCTCGGTGGCGCACACCGAGGCCTGGATCAGCGCCGGCTGGCGCTGCGCCGGCGGCGTGCGCACCCACTGGATGAAGGCGTCGCGGCTGGCGCGGTTGAGCGTGGTCTGCTGCCAGTCCATCCAGCGCTCGGCATCGAAGCGCGCGGGCAGCTCGCTCGGGTAGAGGTCGCCGAGCGAATGGCGGGCGCAGAGGTAGCGCACGATCACGTTCGACTCCCACAGCGTCACGCGCTCGGCGCCCTCGCCGTCGTCGATGGTGGGCACCACGGCATTCGGATTGAGCGCCAGGTATTCGGGCGTCTGCACCACGCCGAACTTGCCGCCGGCCTCGGTGCGCTGGAAGTCCAGGCCCAGCTCCTGCGCGCACCACACCACCTTGCGCACGTTGATCGAGCTCATGCGGCCCCAGATGTTCAACATGGTCAGAATTCCTCCGGAGTCGTTCAGGCCGCCGCGGCCGCGAGCTGCGGCTCGCCCAGCCGCGCGAGTTCCGCGCGCAGCGTCTGCGCCAGCGCGGCGATGGCGGTGTCGATCTCCTCCACGCTGGCGGTCACGAAGGACAGGCGCAGCGTGCGCGGATCGCCCTCGCCCGCGTAGAACGGCGCGCCGGGCACGAAGGCGACGTCGCGCTCGACGGCCTTGGGCAGCAGCGCCACGGTGTCGATGCCCTCGGGCATGCGCGCCCACAGGAACATGCCGCCCTGGGGCACGCTGAACCGCACGTCCAGCCCGGCCATCTCGCGCCGCAGCGCGGCCACCATGGCGTCGCGCTGGCGCTTGTACAGCGCGCGGATGGTGGGCACGTGGCGCTCCAGGAAGCCGTCCTTCATCACCGCCGACACCATGCGCTGCGTGAAGATCGGCGTGTGCAGGTCCACCGCCTGCTTGGCCTGCAGCAGCTTGGGGTAGAGGGCCTTGGGCGCGACCAGGAAGCCCAGGCGCAGGCCCGGCGCCAGCACCTTCGAGAACGAGCCCAGGTAGATGCAGCCTTCCGGGTTGCGCGCGCTCAGCGGCAGCGGCGGCGCTTCGTCGAACCAGAGTTCGCCGTAGGGGTTGTCCTCGACGATCGGCAGGTGGGCCGCGGCGGCGGCGGCCGAGACGGCGGCGCGGCGCTCCTCGGTCATGGTGCGGCCGGTGGGGTTCTGGAAGTTGGGCAGCAGGTAGGCGAAGCGCGCGTCACGGGCCTTGGCCATGAGGTCTTCGACGATCACGCCCTCTTCGTCGCTCGCCACGCCCACCGGGTTCGGCTCCATGGGGCCGAAGGCCTGCAGCGCGCCGAGGTAGGTCGGCGTCTCCACCAGCACCTTGCTGCCCGGGTCGATCAGCACCTTGGCCACCAGATCCAGGCCCTGCTGCGAACCGGTGGTGATCAGCACCTGCGAGGCGTCCACGTCCCAGGGCAGCATGTCGGCCACGGCCTGGCGCAGCGGCGCGTAGCCTTCGCTGGCGGCGTACTGCAGCGCGGCCTGGCCGTCGTGGTGCAGCACTTCGGCGCAGGCGTCGGCAAAGGCCTGGATCGGGAAGGTCCTGGGCGAGGGCAGCCCGCCGGCCAGGCTGATGATGCCGGGGCGCTCGGTGATCTTGAGGATTTCACGCAGCACCGAAGGGTTCATCTTGGCGGCGCGGGCGGCGAGTTTCCAGTTCATGGGACTTTCTTTCAGGCAGGTGAGGTGTGAGAGGTGAGGTGGTCAGCCCCGCCGCGGCCGGACGGTACCGACCTGCGCGGCGATGCGCGGCGCGACGGCGGCCTGCGGCTGCGACAGCTTCTTGCCGATGAGCACCGTGGCCACCACGGCGAGGGCAAAGCCCAGCGTCACCAGGTCGAGTGCTTCGCCCAACAGCGGGATGGAGGCGAGTATGGCCAGAAAGGGCTGCAGCAGTTGCGTCTGGCTCACGCGCAGGGCGCCGCCCATGGCCAGGCCCCGGTACCAGGCGAAGAAGCCGATCCACATCGAGAACAGGCCGACATAGGTGAAGCCGACCCAGGCCGAGGCGGCAACCGGCTGCCGCGGCCACAGCGCCAGCGTGGCCGGCAGGGTGACCGGCAGCGCCATCACGCAGACCCAGCAGATCACGCGCTCCGCACCCAGCGCGGGCGTGACCTGGGCGCCGTAGATGTAGCCGAAGGACGCCGCAATGACCGCGCCCAGCAGCAGCAGATCGGCCCATTCCACGCCGAAGCCGTGGCCGCCCTGGCCGGCGCGCAGCACCGAGAACAGCACCACCAGCAGGCTGCCCGCCATGGCGCAGAGCCAGAAGCCCAGCCGCGCGCGCTGGTGCAGCACCCAGGCCGCGACGGCGGCCGTGGCCAGCGGCAGCAGCGCCGTCACCACCGCCGCATGGCTGGCCGTGACCACGCGCAGCGCATAGCCCAGCAGCAGCGGGTAGCCGACGACGTTGCCCAGCACCGCCATGCCCAGCGGCTTCCATTGCTGCGGCGCCGGCCGCGGCGAGCGCGTGGCCAGCAGGAAGATCGCCGACAGCACGCCCGCCAGCGCCGCCCGCCCGAGCGTGACGAACCAGGGCGACAGCTGCGGCGCGGCCTGCGTGCCGGTGGCCAGCCGCGTCATCGGCAGCGTGACCGCGAACATGGCCACCCCGAGCACGCCGAGCCACATGCCCAGCGTTTCGTCCTGGATGCCCGGCTTCATGCGCGGGCCCTCCACCGGGCCGTCAGGGTGCTGGGGGTCGGGGTGGATTGTTGCCAGTTCATGCCCGGTACTTTAAAGTCTTGACCATCACAGAACCGGTACAGATGGGCGCACAATGAATGAATCTGTATTGTCTGAAGTGTCGGCACAGGCTATCCCGGGCATGCTCACCCGTACCCCCACGCAAACCCTGACCGAGCAGCTCGCCGGCCGCCTGGCCGAGCGCGTGCGCGCCGGGCTGCTGGTGCCGGGCGCGCGCCTGCCCTCGGTGCGCGAATGCGCGCGCCAGCAGGGCGTGAGCCCGCACACCGTGGTGGCGGCCTATGACCTGCTGCTGGCCCAGGGGCTGGTGGAGGCGCGGCGCCAGCGCGGCTTCTTCGTCCGCGATTCTTTGCCAAACAGGCCCCAAGCCCAGGATTCACCTGGGCATGATGCTATCAAAAAAGGAGTGAGAGCGCGTCTGGCGCCGCCCGGCCCGCTGCAGAACGCGCCGCTGCAGGCCACGGCGCTGATCCGCGGCATGTTCCATTCGCCCTCGGGCCGCGCGCAGCCCGGCTCCGGGGTGATGCCGCCCGACTGGCTGGAGCTGCCGGCGCTGCAGGCGGCCGTGCGCAAGGTCACCGCCAGCGCGTCCTGGGCGCGCAGCGCGCTGCAGTACGGCGAGCCGCAGGGCGACGGCGGCCTGCGCGCGGTGCTGTCGCAGCGCCTGGCGCAGATCGGCATCGAGGCCGGCCCGGCGCAGATCATGACCAGCGTCGGCGCCACGCATGCGCTGGACATCGTCAGCCGCACCCTGCTCAAGCCCGGCGACCCGGTGATGGTGGAGGAGCCCGGCTGGTCGGTCGAATTCGCCCGGCTCGCCGCGCTGGGCATGCGCGTGCTGCCGGTGCCGCGCAGCGCCGCCGGGCCCGACCTGGAGGTGATGGCGCGCTACTGCAGCACGCAGGCGCCGCGCCTGTTCATCAGCGTGAGCGTGTTCCACAACCCGACCAGCTACTGCCTCACGCCCGGCAGCGCGCACCGGCTGCTGGAGCTGGCGCAGAAGCACGACTTCCACATCGTCGAGGACGACACCTACTGCCACATCGCGCCGGAGCACGCCACGCGCGTCACCGCGCTCGACGGCCTGCGCCGCACCGTCTATGTGGGCGGCTTCGCCAAGATCCTCGCGCCCAACTGGCGCGTGGGTTTCCTGGCGGCGCCGCCGGACCTGTTCGAGCGCCTGCTCGACACCAAGCTGCTGTCGACCCTCACCACGCCCTCGCTGCTGGAGAAGGCCATGGCGATCTGCATCGAGCAGGGCCAGCTGCGCCGCCACGCCGAGCGCGTGCGCGCGCGGCTGGAGCAGGCGCGCAGCCGCAGCGTCAAGCTGGCACTGGCCGCGGGCTGCCGCTTCGTGGCCGAGCCCATGGGCGTGTTCGGCTGGGTCGACACCGGGGTGGACACCGACCTGCTGGCCCAGCGCATGCTGGACGACGGCTGGCTGCTGGCGCCGGGCGCGCTGTTCAACGCCACGCGCCAGCCCAGCACGCTGATGCGCATCAATTTCGCGAACACGCAGGACACGATCTTCTGGCAGGCCTTCGAGCGCATGCGCGACTCGATGCGGGGCTGAGCGACGGGACTGGCTCAAGATCACCCTCAAAGGAATGAAAACGAACCTTTCTGATCGGCTTCAGGGAAAACGATAAACAATTTCGAACAGAAAAGAACAATGATGCGCGGCAATCCGAGGCGAAGACCTCCCGCCCTTCGGGCCCCGTCCCGGGGCGCGGTCGGCAAGGCAGCCTGTTTTTCGGAAGGAAACCGCGTTGAACTCCCTGTCCAGATTCCGTGTCGGTGCCCGCCTGGGGGTGGCTTTCGCCGCCCTCGTGCTGATCGTCCTGCTGTTCTCCGTTCTGGGGGCCCGCCTGCTCAGCGACATCGACCAGAGAACCGCCTTCATCCTGTCCGACGGCTATGCCAAGGTCCAGTACGCCCAGGCCGCGCACGGCGGCGTCAGCGAGGAGGCGCGCATGCTGACCAACGCGCTGATCGAGATCGGCGACAAGGAGATGAACGCCGCCCTGTCCCAGTCCGCCGAGGCCGGCCAGCGCGCCGATGGCGCCATGAAGATGCTGCGCGGCCTGAGCCTGTCCGACGACGGCCAGGCGGCGTATGACGCCGCCGCCCGCGCGCGCGGCCAGTACGCAGAAGGGTTGCAGAAGGTCATCAAGCTGGTGCAGGACAACAACACCACCTCGGCGCGCCAGACCGTGCTGGACGACGTGGCGCCGCCGCTCAGGGCCTACCTGGCCGCGCTGGACCGGCTGGTCGACGTCCAGTCGAAAAGCATGACCCAGGCCGGAGCCGAAGCGGCGGCCACGGCCCGCAGGGCCGTGCTGCTGTTCCTGTCGCTGGGCGCGCTGGCCGCCGTGATCGCCTTGCTCGGCGCCGTGCTCATCACCCGCTCCATCACGCGGCCGATAGGCCAGGCGCTGACCCTCACCGAGGCGGTGGCCAACGGCGACCTCAGCGCCAGCGTGGAGATCCGGGGCCGCGACGAAATGGCCCAGTTGGCCCGCTCCCTGCACGCTATGAACGCCGGCCTGGCCGACATCGTCCAGCAGGTGCGCCACAGCAGCGACAGCATCGCCACCGGTTCGCGCGAAATCGCCCTAGGCAACCACGACCTCAGCCAGCGCACCGAGCAGCAGGCCAGCAACCTGCAGCAGACGGCCTCGTCCATGGGCGAACTCACCACCACCGTGCGCAACACCTCGGAAACCGCGCAGCAGGCCAGCCGGCTGGCCTCCAACGCCTCCACGGCCGCCGAGAACGGCGGCGTCGTGGTGAACCGGGTGATCCGGGTGATGGAAGAGATCGTGGCGGCCTCGCGCAAGATCGCGGACATCATCGGCGTGATCGACGGCATCGCCTTCCAGACCAACATCCTGGCGCTCAACGCTGCCGTCGAGGCCGCGCGCGCCGGCGAGCAGGGCCGCGGCTTCGCCGTGGTGGCCGGCGAAGTGCGCTCGCTGGCGCACCGCTCGGCCACCGCCGCCAAGGAGATCAAGCAGTTGATCGGCGCCAGCGTCGAGAAGGTCGAGGGCGGCACCGTGCTGGTCAACCAGGCCGGCCACAGCATGGAAGACATCCTGCACCAGGTGCGCCAGGTGCATGCCCTGATGCAGCAGATCTCCAGCGCTTCGAGCGAGCAGGCGCACGGCATCGAGCAGGTCGGCCACGCCATCGTGCAGCTCGACCAGGTGACCCAGCAGAACGCCGCGCTGGTGGAGCAGAGCACGGCCGCCGCCGACAGCCTCAGGCAGCAGGCCGGCCACCTGGCCGAGGTGGTGGCGCGCTTTCGCCTGCCGGATGGGATGGAGCACGCAGAGGCCGCGCGCTTCGTGTCCGCGCCTCCGCCCTCCAGGCAGCACAGCCTGCAGCCTGGCGAAGCCGGTTCCGCGGGAGTCCTGGCGCAGCCTGCCCTGCGGCGCGCCCTGTCCGTCACCTGAGCGGCGGCGGACAGCTCAGGCGCGCAGCCTGCTGCGCGGCGTCAGGCGCAGGGGCGAGACGTACTGTTCGCGGAACTGCTCGAAGGGCATGGTGTCGGCGGCCTCGATGCGCTGCTGGGCCTCGACCGATTCCTGCGCCATGCGCTCCAGGGCGGCCTGGCGCGCCGGCGCCAGCGGCGTGGCCAGCAGCGCCTCGCGCGTGGCCTGCGAGCGCGCGCGCACGAAGTCGACGAAGGCGTTGCCATGCTGCTGCGCCATGCTGGCCAGCACCCGGGCCGAGGGCAGGGTATGCGGGGCGGCGATGGCGTCCTGCGCCGCGCGCAGCGCCCGGGCATGCAGGTGGCCGCCGTGCAGGTCGTCGAGCCGCGCGGCAATCGGCGCGCATTCGTCCAGGATCTGCGCGGCCCAGTCGAGCAGCGCCACGTCGCGCCCCTGGCGCCGCAGCAGCAGGCCGGGCCGGCGGCCGCTGGCGGCGGTGAGGTGCTGGTTGTGGGCGACTTCGGCGATTTCCGCCGGCGTGTCGGGCGGGCTGTCGGCCAGCAGGCAGTGCAGCAGGAACACGTCGAGCAGGCGCATGGTCTGCGCGCTGATGCCCAGCGGCTCGAACGGGTCGAGGTCCATCAGGCGCACCTCGACGTACTCCACGCCGCGCTCGCGCAGCGCGTGCAGCGGCCGCTCGCCCTGGTGGATGGTGCGCTTGGGGCGGATGGTGCCGTAGAACTCGTTCTCGATCTGCAGCAGGGTGGTGGCGAGCTGGTTGTACTCGCCGCCCAGGTTGCGCACGCCTATGGCTTCGTAGGCCGGGTAGGGCCGGGTCAGCGCATCCTGCAGCGAGGCGCCATAGCCCTCCAGGCTGTTGTAGCTGACCGAGAGCGAGGCCTGGGCTTCGCTCTGGTAGCCCAGGCGCCCCATGCGCAGCGAGGTGCCGTGGGGCATGTGCATGGTGTAGCCGCCGATGCGCTCGAGCGTGTGCGGGCGGCCTTCGACGAAGCTCTCGCACACCGCGGGCGAGGCGCCGAACAGCACCAGCGGCAGGAAGGCGTGGCGGCGGAAGTTGCGGATCAGCGCGAAGTAGTCCTCGCTCGACACGCCCGGCAGCGACCAGTTGTAGTGGATGCCCGAGATGGTCTGCATGCGGCGCCCGTAGCGGTGGCCCAGGCCCATGCGGTAGACGCTCTTGGCGCGGCCGATGTTGGAGGTGCCGTAGCGCCCGAGCGGAATGGTTTCGTCCGAGGGCAGGCCGCAGGGCATGCTGGAGACCCACAGCAGCTCGTCGTCCACGTTGGCGCATTCGCGCTGCAGCGTCTGGTAGACGAACTGGTGCACCTCGCGCAGTTCGGCCAGGCAACCGTCCACGTCCGCATGCACGCCGGTGATGAGTTCGAGCTGCGACTCGCTGAAGTCGGTGGTGATGTGCGGATGGGTGAGCGCCGAGCCCAGCGCCGCCGGGTGCGGCGTCAGCGCCAGCTTGCCGTCGGCGCGCGCGCGCAGGCTTTCCTTCTCCATCCCCCGCCGCATGCCGCGCAGGCGCTCGGCCGTCAGTGTCTCCAGCCGCTGTTCTATTTCACCCATATGCTGTTTGCCAGTAATGTTCCGTTCGTGTTGGGCCGCACGGTAACACCGGCGCTGCGTTCGCGCCAAGCCGTGGCGCATGGCCCGGGCGCCGGGGGGATTTTTGCTATGTTTAGCATAGCTGGAAGCCCAGAACCTACCTGGGCTTCAGCCACTTTCCGCCTGAAACTAGGCCCAGACGCGCAGCAGGAAGCGCTGGAGGTCGGCGATCTCGGCCGGGCACACCGAATGCTCCATCGGGTACTCGTGCCACTCGACGGCATGGCCCAGCGCCGTGAGCGCATCGCGCGAGGCGGCGGCGCGCGCCAGCGGCACCACGCCGTCCTGCCGGCCGTGGGCCAGGAAGATCGGCGTGGCCTGGTTGGCCGGGTGCTGCTCGGCCGCCGTGCTCGCGGCCAGCGGCAGGTAGCCCGAGAGGCCGACGATGCCGGCCAGCGTCTCGGCATGGCGCAGGCCGCTCAGCAGGGCCATGGCGCAGCCCTGCGAGAAGCCGGCCAGCACGATGCGCCGGGCCGCGATGCCGCGCGCCTTCTCGTGCGCCAGCAGCGCCTCCACCGTGGCCCGCGAGCGGCGCAGGCCGGGCTCGTCCTCGCGCAGGGCGAGGTCGGTGCCGGGGAGGATGTCGTACCAGGCCGGCATGGCGTAGCCGCCGTTGATGCTCACCGGCTGCACCGGCGCATGCGGGAACACGAAGCGCACCGGCCCCACCTGGGCCAGCTGCAGTTGCTCGGCGATGGGCACGAAGTCGTCCCCGCTGGCGCCCAGGCCGTGCAGGATCAGGATGCTGGCGCGCGGCTGCGGGCCGGTTTCGATTTCGATGGGGGCAGGTGTCATGGTGGAGGAGCGGAGGGAACGGACCGAGCCCCAGCATATCGCCAGTCCTCGATGGCGCCGTGCGCAGCCCGCGGGCAGGCCTCACTCGGCGTGCAGGCCGCCCACCATGCGCAGCAGGGCGCGATTGACGTGCACGCGGCCCATGTCGTGCTCGCGGCACACGCGGGCGATGGCCTCGGTATCGGAGGATTCGAGCGCCACCGTGGTCTCCAGCGCGGCGGCATAGGGGCCTGAATGCAGCACGATGGCGTCGTAGAGGCGGTCCGACAGCGGCAGGCGGGTGAGGATGCTGCCCAGCGGCAGGTCCAGCAGCAGGTCGAGCTGCGAGAACAGTCCGCACAGCACCACCTCGCGGCGCAGCGCCTCTTCAATGCCGGCGTCGAGCAGACGCTCCATCAGGCGCGAGCGCATCACCATGCCGGCCTTGACCGGGCGCAGCATGGTGGCGTGGCTGGCGCGCGGCAACTGCTGCGCCAGCCACTGCGCCAGCGTGACCGTACCCAGCATCATCAGCGCGTGGCGGATCGACTGCACGCCGCTGCGCAGGCCGACGCCGGGCGAATTGGCATAGACCAGGAAGCGGTAGGCCAGCAGCGGGTCGTCGCACAGCGTGCGCTCCACCACGTCGGCCGGGCGTTCGGCCTCCAGCGCCTGCAGCGTGGCCAGCACCACGCGGTGGTCGGGCTCCAGCGGGCCGCGGCGCAGGCTGTGGACGGCATCCTCCGCCGGCCAGCCGACCAGCGCGTAGGCGCGACAGCGCTGGAAGCAGTAGTCCACCAGCACGTGGCTGGCGATGCCTTCGAAGATCTGCCCGACCGGCAGCGGCGGCGCCGCCGGCGCGCGGTCGGGCGCCACCCGGTCCTGGCGCAGCGCCTCATGCAGGGCGAGGGCGGCGAGCGCCGGCGAGACGCTGATCCAGCGGTGCCCGAAGCAGCCGGCCAGCCCGGGGTCGGGCGGCTTCTCGGCCTCGCCCTGCCAGACCAGCGGCAGGCCGCGCCTCTGGGCGCGGCGCAGCGCCTCGGCCACCGGCGCATGCGCCAGCGCGGCGGCGGGCACGACCAGGGTCGGCGTGAAGAAGGCCTGGGTGGAGAAGGTGTGCTCCACGCCGGGCGGCTGCGCGTGCTCCAGCAGGTCCGCCAGCAAGCGCGGCTCCTGGGCCACCAGGAAGATCGGCGGGGCGTCGCCGGGCAGCAGCGTCTGCAGCACTTCCAGCAGGTGCTTGGCGTCCACCGCGCCGTCGGACTGCGGCCGCGCGAACAGCGCCACGCCGCGCAGCGAACGGCTCGGACCCCACAGGACTTGGTAGCCGAGTGTGATGCTGTCCAGGACGGTGTCGGTCATGCAATGCGCGCAACGCGGAGGGTGACGGGTTCGCCATCGTAGCGCCGCACCCCGCCGGGGGCCACGATCAGCTGATGTAGTTGAACAGCGAGAGCTTCTGGATCTGGGCGTAGGACGCCAGCGCCGCGGAATAGGCCGTCTGCTGGCTCTGGAACTCCGAGATGCGCTTGACTTGGCTGTTGAGGTCCGAGCCCTCGGCGAGCGAGAGGTCCGCCGTGACCTGGTCCGACCGTTCGTCCTGCGTGTCGCCGATGCGTTCGGCGCGGTTGAGCAGTTCGCCCGCGTAGGAGCGGCTCGCGCTGACCCGGGCCATGCCGCTGTCGAGCTGCAGCAGCGACTGGCTGACGGTCTGGCTGATCGCGCCGACGTTGGCGCCGGCCTTGCCGATCTCGCTGATCGCCTGGTCCATGACCGAGAAGATGCTGGTCTTCTTGCTCGGCCCGATGTCCATGCTGTCGCCATTGGCCGGCTTGCCCGAGACGGTGAAGGACATGCCGTCGAAGCTGATCGGCTGGCCGCTGGTATAGGGCTGCCCGGCGATGGGCGGGTTGCTGTTGGGCACGCTGTAGGTGGTGTTGCCGGCAGCGTCGACCGCGAACGTGACGCTGTAGCTGTTGCCGGTCAGGGCTGTCGGGTCGGTCACCGTGCCGCCGCTGGCCCAGGCCGTGCCGGTGTTGGTGACCTTGCCCGTCGCGTCCTTCGGCAGCCCGATGGTGAAGACGCCGTTGCCGGTGGGCACGTCCATGAAGGCCGCGTAGCCGTCGATGGTGGTCGAGATCGCGTTGCCGTTGCTGGCGTTCTGCCCGCGCACGCCGTTGTAGGTGACGCCGCTGGCGCCGCCGTCGACGAAGGGCGTGGCCGTGCTGCCCAGGCCACCGAACAGCGACATGCCGTTGCTGTCCGTCTGGTTGGCCAGCGCCAGAACCTGGTCGCGCAGCGAGCTGAGCTGCTGCACCAGGTCGGCGCGCGCGGCCGCGTCGTAGCTGCCGTTGCCGGCGCTCACCACCAGGTCGCGGAAAGCCTGCACCGCGTCCGTGACCTTGCCCAGCGTGCTTTCCGAGCTCTTGATGGTGGCGGTCTGCGCCGCCAGCGCCTTCTGCTCGGTGCCGATGCGCGACAGGCGGGTGGTGGCACGCTCGGCCGCCGCCGCGGCGGTCGGGTCGTCGCTGCCGCGCTGCACGCCTTTCTGGGCGCTGATCTGCCCTTGCAGGTCGATGATCGCGCTCTGGCGCGACTGCAGGTTGCGAAGGCCGTTGTCGAAGGCGTTGGCGGTGCCGATGCGGCCGAAGGTATTGCTCATGCTGCGTCTCTCCGTATCAGGGGGTCAGTGCGCCGGGCCTCCAGCCCCAGGACTCCGAAGGCCGCGGAGCAGGCCATGCGAAGGCGCGGAGCGCGAAGCCTGGGAGTGCGCCATGTCATCTCATGTTCTGGATCAGCGTATCGAAGATGCCCTGCGCGACCTGGATCATCTTGGCCGAGGCCTGGTAGGCCTGCTGGTACATCAGCAGCTTGCCGGCTTCCTCGTCCAGGCTGACGCCGGCGACCGAGGCCTTGTCGCCGGCCAGGCCGGAGGCGATGGAGCTCGACACCTGCGCGGCGTACTTGGAGTTCTGCACGTTCAGGCCGACGTTGGCGATGATGCCGGCGTAGCCGTCGGACAGCGTCGCACCGTCGAAGGCGGCGGCGTCGGCCAGGCCCGCCAGGGCGCCGGCGTTGCCCCCGCTGGTGCCGCGGAAGGCGGCGGTGGCCGGGCCCAGGGTCAGCGTATCGCCGGCCCCGGGCGTGCCCTTGAGCGTGACGCGGCGGCCTTCGATCGTGATCGGTTCGCCCGGTGTGTAGTTCGCCGTGACGGTGGCGCCGCTGCTGTCGGTGTAGCTGTAGGTGTCCTGCGTTGCCGGCGGCACGGCCTTGGCGAAGGTCAACGTCAGCGGCGTGGTCGGCAGCACCAGGCCGGGCACGGCCGACACCGAGGCCACCGCCAGCGTGCCGGTGTTGGCGCTGCCGGGCACGGCCTGGATCGGGCTGGCCACGGCCAACTGGCGCGGGTTGGAGATGGTGGTCTTGATGTCGCCGGCGGCGCTCTCGAACGGCTTGACGGTGAGCGTGCTGCTGGGCGCCGGTTGCGGCGTGCCGGCCGTCAGTTTCAGGCCGTCCATGCTGGTGTCGCCGCCGGCGAAGGTCAGGACCCCGCCGGCGCCGACGGTGAAGCTCTCCTTGCTGCCGTCCGAGCTGCGCACCAGCGTGCCGGCCGAGCCGGTGCTGTCGAAATACAGTTGGTAGCCGGTCGCCCTGAGCGCCGAGGGATCGGTCAGGCCCACGCCGAGCGCCGACGTCTTGAGGCCGCTCGTGTCGTACACGTTGTTGATCGAGGGCGCGCTGAACAGGGCGGTGCCGGAGTTGCCGTCCAGGTCCTGGCCGACCTGGTGCTGCGCGTTGAGCAGCGCGCTGGCCGTGACGGCCATGCGGCCGAGCTGGTTGCGGGCGTCCACCAGGTCGGTGTTGGCGAACTTCAGCAGGCCGGCCATGCTGCCGCCGCCGATGGTGTTCTCGTCCAGCGTGGTGGTGGCGCCGTTGCGCACGATCGCCAGCTTGGTGCCCGTCGGGTCGTCGGTCTTGAGCGACAGCTGCGTCACCGTGTTGCCCAGCACCAGCGGCTGGCTGCCGACGAAGACGTTGGTGCTGCCGTCGTCGTCCGTCACCTGGGTGGTCTGCACGTAGCCGTTGAGGTCGTCGATCAACTGGTCGCGCTGGTCGAGCAGGTCGTTGGGCGAGTGGCCGTTGCTCTTGGCGCGGGCGATCTGCTCGTTCACGCTGGCGATCTGCGAGCTCAGGCGGTTGACCGCCGCGACCGAAGTGTTGAGCTCCTGCCGCACTCCGCCGGCCAGATCATCGAGCCGCGACGAGGCGGTGCGCATGCGGTTGGCGAGTTCGTCGGCGTTGGACAGCGCCACCGTGCGCGCGCTCAGGTTCGTGGGTGTGCTGGCGACGGTGGCGAAGGAGTTGAGCAGGCTGGTCAGCGCCGCGCCCATGCCGGTGGTGCCGGCGGGGAACAGGTCTTCCAACTGGTACAGGCGGGTGGCGCGCGTGGTGTCGGCGGCGGCCACGGAATTGGCTGCGGTGCTCTGGCGCGTCAGCAAATCGTCGCTCTGGCGCATGACGGTGACCACCTGCACGCCCCTGCCGATGTAGCCGCTGCCCAGGTTCTGGCCTGGCGCCTGGCCCAGCACCACGCTCTGCCGGGAATAGCCGGGGGTCTTGACGTTGGCGATGTTGTTGCCGGTGGTCGAAAGCGCGGCCTGGTTGGCCAGCAACGCGCCCACGCCGACGTTGAGCAGGTTACTCATGCTGTGTTTCCATTGGCCGGGGGCATCACGCCCTGAGCCTGCTGCGCGCGCTGCAACTGCATCGTGCTGTGTATGGCCCGGCTCAGTTTGGCGGCGTAGGCCGGGTCGGTGGCGTAGCCCGCGCGCTTGAGTTCGGTGGCATAGGCCATGGCCGAGTCGGTTTTCTGGCGGGCGGCCGCATAGCGCGGGCTCTCGTTGATCAGGCGGGCGTAGTCGCGGAACGATTCCTCGTAGCTGTCGTAGGCGCGGAACCGGGCCGTGATCTTGCGCGGCTGCCCACCCACGTACTCGGTGGTCGTGACCTCGGCCACCTTGCCGGTCCAGCCGGCGCCCGCCTTGATGCCGAACAGGTTGTAGGAGTTGCTGCCGTCCTTCATGCGGATCTCGCTGCGGCCCCAGCCGGTCTCGTGGCCGGCCTGGCCCATCATGAAGGCGGCCGGGATGCCGCTGTCCTGCGCCACCCGTGCCGCGGTATCGCTGTGCGCCTGCACGAAGCCAGCCTGGGTCTGCGTCGTACGCACGCGCGCCGCGGGGGCGGGCGCGGCCGGGCCAGTGGCCGCCGTGCCGGTGCTGCCGTAGCGGCCCAGCGACAGGGTGGAGGGGACGCTGAATTCCATCTTCGCGGCCTCGCCCTCGCCCTCGGCGCCAGTGGTCTGGCGCGAGAGCTGGCGCGCGATCAGCTCCGACAGCCCGCCGGGC
>NZ_JAELTO010000453.1 GCF_016428875.1 Xylophilus sp. ASV27 | reverse complement strand
CTTCGCGGTGCGCCAGCTCATGGAGCAGGCCGCCTGGGGGCGGCAACTCGATCCGGACCGATTGAGCTTCGTGCACGCCTTGCGCGTGATCAAGCGCAAGATGCCGCAAGCTGCGGCCATCCCCCCCCTGAGCGCTTGCCACAGTGGTGCGAGGCGATGATCCAGGAGATCGGCGCCGGGCGCAGCGTGGGCAGCCGTGGGCGCCTCAACCCGCGCGGCGTCAAGCGCAAGATGAGCAACTTCCAGCT
>NZ_JAELTO010000452.1 GCF_016428875.1 Xylophilus sp. ASV27 | reverse complement strand
CGGCCTGATGGCCGAAAAACAGGCCCGCAAGGGCCCAAAGACCGCGGCACGGCTGGACTTGTTTGCAAATTGGCTCTATCAGGCCGCCTCAGCACATCTCAAAGCGCATTGCGCAGAGCTTCCCTAGCGCTGCCCCGATGAACCTACTGCACCACCTGCAGAGCATCTCCGACCCCCGAAGCCACCGCACGCGTCGCCACGACCTGCAGGCCATCCTGGCCGTAGCGCTGTGCGCCACCCTCGCCGGGG
>NZ_JAELTO010000451.1 GCF_016428875.1 Xylophilus sp. ASV27 | reverse complement strand
CCCCCCCCCCCCCCCCCCCCCCCCCCCCCCCCCCCCCCCCCCCCCCCCCCCCCCCCCCCCCCCCCCCCCCCCCCCCCCCCCCCCCCCCCCCCCCCCCCCCCCCCCCCCCCCCCCCCCCCCCGCCCCCCCCCCCCCCCCCCCCCCCCCCCCCCCCCCCCCCCCCCCCCCCCCCCCCCCCCCCCCCCCCCCCCCCCCCCCCCCCCCCCCCCCCCCCCCCCCCCCCCCCCCCCCCCCCCCCCCCCCCCCCCC
>NZ_JAELTO010000006.1 GCF_016428875.1 Xylophilus sp. ASV27 | reverse complement strand
CCCCGCCATCGTCGGCGCCGCCCGGCCGCGCGTGGCCATCCTGCGCGAGCAGGGCGTCAACTCGCATGTGGAAATGGCCTACGCCTTCGACGCCGCCGGCTTCGAGGCGGTGGACGTGCACATGACCGACCTGCAGACCGGCCGCGCCGCGCTGGCCGACTTCCGCGGCGTGGTGGCCTGCGGCGGCTTCAGCTACGGCGACACGCTGGGCGCGGGCATCGGCTGGGCGCGCAGCATCACCTTCAACCCGCTGCTGGCCGAGCAGTTCGCCGCCTTCTTCGGGCGCGCCGACACCTTCGGCCTGGGCATCTGCAACGGCTGCCAGATGTTCGCCGAACTGGCTGACATCATCCCCGGCGCCGCCGCCTGGCCGCGCTTCACCACCAACCAGAGCGAGCGCTTCGAGGCGCGCCTGGCCATGGTCGAGGTGCTGGAGTCGCCCAGCCTGTTCCTGCAGGGCATGGCCGGCTGGCGCCTGCCGATCGCCGTGGCGCACGGCGAGGGCTATGCCAACTTCGCGCGCCGCGGCGACCCGGCCGCGGCGGTGGCCGCGCTGCGCTACGTGGACAACGCCGGCCGCCCGACCGAGCGCTACCCGTTCAACCCCAACGGCAGCGCCGGCGGCCTGACCGGCGTGACCACGGCCGACGGCCGCTTCACCGCGCTCATGCCGCACCCGGAGCGCGTGTTCCGCAACGTGCAGATGAGCTGGACCGGCGGCGACCCCGGCGCACCGAGCCCGTGGATGCAGATCTGGCGCAACGCGCGCAGGTGGGTGGGGTAGGCTTCACCGGTTTGCGGCCTCCTTCGCACAGCCAGTCGACATTCCGATTTCCCTGCCGCCCCGCTTGCGGTACCCTCTCGCCCCATGTTTCGATTCTTTGCCATATTCCTGACGGTTCAACTGTCGCTCTTCGGTATCGAACTGCTGCAGCCGGTGCAGCAGCATTTCGTGCTGCCCTGGACGGCGCTGCTGGCGCGGGTCTGCGCTGCGCTGGTGCTCTGGTTCGACCCGAACGTGACCTCCGCGGGCAAGGTACTGTGGGACACCAAGACGGGTTTCGGTGTCTCCATCGAGCCGGGTTGCAACGGCGTGGAGGCCTGCATCGTGCTGTTTGCCGCGATCCTGGCCTACCCCTCGACCTGGCGGCAGAAGCTGCAGGGCCTGGCCATCGGCCTGGTGGCGGTGCAGGCGCTCAACGTGGTGCGGGTGGTCAGCCTGTTCTATCTGGGGCAGTGGAGCGACACGCTCTTTCGCTTTGCGCACGAGTACCTGTGGCAGGCGCTGATCATGCTCGACGTGCTGGCCGTGTGGCTGCTGTGGGCGCGCAGCGTGGCGCGGCGAACGCCTGCCGAATCTGCGCCCACGCCGACGCCGGCCTGAGCGGCCCGGGCGCGGCTACTGCCAGCCGTAGCGCCGCGCATAGAAGCCCTTGACCGCCTGCGTCAACGCCATGTAGCCCAGCAGGATCGGCACCAGGCACACGAAGTAGAACGGCGGCAGCGCCTGCAGCTTGAAGTAGTGCGCCAGCGGCCCCATCGGCAGGAAGATGCCGACCGCCATGATGAGGGCCGTGCCGATCATGAGCGCGGGCGCCGCGCGGCTCTGCAGGAACGGGATCTTGGGCGTGCGGATCATGTGCACCACCAGCGTCTGCGTGATCAGGCCCACCACGAACCAGCCCGACTGGAATAGCGTCTGGTGTTCGGGCGAGTTGGCGTGGAACACGTACCACATCATCAGGAAGGTGGTGATGTCGAACACCGAGCTGATCGGCCCGAAGAACAGCATGAAGCGGCCGATCTCGGCCGGCTGCCAGCGCTGCGGCGCCTGCAGCATCTCGGCGTCCACGTTGTCGAAGGGGATGGCGATCTGCGAAATGTCGTACAGCAGGTTCTGCACCAGCAGGTGCATCGGCAGCATCGGCAGGAAGGGAATGAAGGCGCTGGCCACCAGCACCGAGAACACGTTGCCGAAGTTGGAGCTGGCCGTCATCTTGATGTACTTGAGCATGTTGGCGAAGGTGCGCCGGCCCTCCAGCACGCCTTCCTCCAGCACCATCAGGCTTTTTTCGAGCAGGATGATGTCGGCCGCCTCCTTGGCGATGTCCACCGCCGTGTCCACCGAGATGCCGATGTCCGCGCTGCGCAGCGCCGGCGCATCGTTGATGCCGTCGCCCATGAAGCCGACCACGTGGCCGTTGCCCTTGAGCGCGCGCACGATGCGCTCCTTGTGCGCGGGCGTGAGGCGCGCGAAGACGTTGGCGCCTTCCACCGCCCGCGCCAGCCGGGCGTCGTCCATGGCCTCGACCTCGGCACCCAGCAGCATGCCGTCGACCGACAGGCCGACCTCGCGGCAGATCTTGGCGGTGACGCGCTCGTTGTCGCCGGTCAGCACCTTCACCGCCACGCCATGGGCATGCAGCGCGGCAATGGCCGGCGCGGTGCTTTCCTTGGGCGGGTCCAGGAAGGCGACGTAGCCCACCAGCGTCAGCCCGGCCTCGTCGGCCACGCCGTAGGTGTCGCGCGCCGGCGGCATGTCGCGCACCGCCACCGCCACCACGCGCAGGCCTTCCTCGTTCTGGGCGGCGGTCACGGCGCGGATGCGCTCCAGCAGCGCGGGCGTGAGCGGCTCGGTGGCGTCGCCGTGGCGCACCTGGTCGCAGACCGAGAGGATTTCCTCCACCGCGCCCTTGCACACCAGCAGGTGGTGCTCGTCGTGCTCGGCCACCACCACCGACATGCGGCGGCGGGTGAAGTCGAACGGGATCTCGTCCACCTTGCGGAAGGCGGTGGCGATCTCCAGCTCGCGGTGCACCTCGGCATGCTCCAGCACCGCGACGTCGAGCAGGTTCTTCAGCCCGGTCTGGTAGTAGCTGTTGAGGTAGGCCATCTCCAGCACGTCGTCGGAGGCGTCGCCGAACGCGTCGGTGTGGCGCGCCAGGAAGATCCTGTCCTGCGTCAGCGTGCCGGTCTTGTCGGTGCACAGCACGTCCATGGCGCCGAAGTTCTGGATCGCGTCCAGGCGCTTGACGATGACCTTCTTGCGCGACAGCACCACCGCGCCCTTGGCAAGGGTCGAGGTGACGATCATCGGCAGCATCTCGGGCGTGAGCCCGACCGCCACCGACAGCGCGAACAGGAAGGCCTGCAGCCAGTCGTGCTTGGTCAAGCCGTTGATCAACAGCACCAGCGGCACCATCACCATCATGAAGCGGATCAGCAGCCAGCTCACCTTGTTGACGCCGGCCTGGAACGAGGTGGTGGCCGGGGCGGCCGCGGTCACGCGCTGCGCCAGCGCGCCGAAGTAGGTGCGCCCGCCGGTGGCCACGGCCACCGCCGTGGCTGAGCCGGAGACCACGTTGGTGCCCATGAACAGCAGGTTCTCCAGCTCCAGCGGGTTGGTCGCCGCGAGGCTGCGCGGCAGGGCGAACTTCTCCACCGGCATGGACTCGCCGGTCATCGCGGCCTGGCTCACGAACAGGTCCTTGGCCGAGAGCACCCGCAGGTCGGCCGGGATCATGTCGCCCGCGGACAGCAGCACCACGTCGCCCGGCACCAGCTGGCGGATCGGCTCTTCCACGCGCGGCGGCCCGGCCATGGCCTTCTCGGGGGCGGCGGCGCCATCGGGCCGCAGCACGGTGGCGGTGTTGCTCACCATGGCCTTGAGCTTGTCGGCCGCGTCGTTGGAGCGCGACTCCTGCCAGAAGCGCAGCAGGGTGGACAGCAGCACCATGGTTCCGATGACGATGGTGGCCTTGGTGTCCTCGGTGAGCCAGGACACCAGCGCCAGCAGCGTGAGCAGCAGGTTGAACGGGTTGCGGTAGCTCTGCCACAGGTGGCGCCACCAGGGCAGCGGCTTGTCCTGGGCGACCTCGTTCGGGCCGAACTCGGCGCGCGCCGCGTCGGCCTCGGCCAGGCTCAGGCCCTCGGGGCGCGAGCCGAGCGACTGCAGCAGCGCGCCGGCGTCGCTGCGCGCCGCCGCGCTCAGCGCCTGACCGAGCGAGGCCGGCATCTCGCGGCTGACGTCGGTGCCGGCCAGGGACTCGAACAGCGCCAGGCGCTGGAAGTGCCGGTAGAAGCCGCGGCTGATCAGGAGCCGCGCGAAGAAGCTCCTGAGAGCGTGGAGGAGAGTCATGCGGTGCCCCCTGTGTCGTGCCATGCCGGCGGCCGTCGGCGCCGGGTCAGGGCTGCACTCTAGGCGCAGAACCTGACCGGAAGCCCGCACTTCGGTCAAGAGGAGGTAATGCTGCTCGGTTATCGTGCCGGCCATGATTTCTCTTTCCTCCGCAGGGCCGGCGCGCGGCCCTCGCGCGGGCGCGGTCGACGCTCTGCGCGGCGCGGCCGTGGTCTGGATGACCGCCTTCCACTTCTGCTTCGACCTGTCCTTCCACGGTTTCTGGCGCCAGAACTTCCTGGGCGACCCGCTCTGGACGCTGCAGCGCACGGCGATCGTCAGCCTGTTCGTGTTCTGCGCCGGCCTGGGGCAGGCGCTCGCGGTCGGGCAGGGGCAGGACTGGGCGCGCTTCTGGCGGCGCTGGCGGCAGGTGGCGGGCTGCGCGCTGCTGGTCACGGCCGGCTCGTGGTGGCTGTTCCCGCGCAGCTTCATCTACTTCGGCGTGCTGCACGGGCTGGCGGTGATGCTGGTCGTGGCGCGGCTCACGGCGGGTGCCGGCGCCGGCCGCTGGCTCTGGCCGCTGGGCGCGCTGGCCGTGGCCTCGCCCTGGCTGGCCGGCGCGCTGCTGCAGGACGGCGCGCTGGCGCCGCTGTTCAACGGCCCCGCGCTCAACTGGCTCGGCTGGATCACCCGCAAGCCGGTGACCGAGGACTACGTGCCGGTCTTTCCCTGGCTCGGCGTGCTGTGGTGGGGGATGGCCGCCGGCCACTGGGCGCAGCGCCGCCGGCCGCACTGGCTGGCGCTGGGGCAGGGCCATGCCGCGCTGCGCCCGCTGGCCTGGCTGGGACGCCACAGCCTGCCCTGGTACATGCTGCACCAGCCGGTGCTGCTGGGGGCGCTGGCCTTGCTGTCCGCCTGGCTGCACGGCGGCTGAATCTGCATGAAAAGTGACTGAAGCCCAGGTTTTTTCTGGGCTTTGCGCTATATCTTTTGTAGCGAATGCCGGTGCCGCGCAGGCGTGAAAAACGGCCCCGCAAGGCCGTTCGCCACGAGCGCGGGGAGGACGCTTACTCGATCTTGGCCTTGGTGCGCAGGTCTTCCTGGTACTTGGCCAGCTTCTGCTGTTCCAACTGCTGCATCAGTTGCGGCTTGACTTCCTCGAACGAGGGCAGCTTGGCGTCGCGCACGTCGTCCAGGCGGATGACGTGCCAGCCGAACTGGCTCTTGACCGGCTCGGTCGTGGTCTCGCCCTTCTTGAGCTTGACCATCGCCGCGGTGAATTCCGGCACGTAGCTGTTCGGGCTGGCCCAGTCCAGCGCGCCGCCGTTGGCGCCGGAGCCGGTGTCCTTCGACTGCTTCTTGGCGATGTCATCGAACTTCGCGCCCTTCTTCAGGCGGGCGATGATGTCCTTGGCGTCGCTTTCCTTCTCGACCAGGATGTGGTGCGCCTTGTATTCCTTGCCACCGTTGGCGGCGACGACCTTGTCGTACTCGGCCTTGGCTTCCGCCTCGGTGACCGGGTTCTTCTTCATGTAGTCGGCGAACAGTTCGCGGATCAGGATGGTCTGGCGGGCCAGCTCGATCTGGTTCTTGTAGTCGTCGGTGGCTTCCAGGCCGGCCTTCTGCGCTTCCTGCATGAAGACTTCCCGGGCGATGACCTCGTCCTTGATCTGCTGCTGCACTTCCGGCGTGATCGGGCGGCCGGACTTCTCCACCTGCCGGGTCAGGATGTCCGCGCGCGACTTGGGCACGGCCTTGCCGTTGACCACGGCGATGTTCTGGGCGAAGGCCGGCAGGGCCAGCGCGGTCATGAGGGCTACGGCTGCGATGCCGGACGCACGGGTTTTCTGCATGGTTGTTTCCTTGAGAGTCCTGGAAATTTCGAAGGGGAGGGGACGAAACGCTGCACTACCAGAGGCGCTGCGGCGAAGAGACGGCCGGAGGGCCAGGGGAAAAGAATGGGGATTGGCGGGCCGCAACGGTTTCAGAGTGTTTCGATCGCCAGCGCGTGCACGCCCTGGTCGATGAAATCGCGCAGCGCATCATACACAAGCCGATGCTGCGCCACGCGCGGCTTTCCGGCGAATGCGGGCGCTGCGATGCGCACCCTGAAATGGGTGCCGAAGCCGGTGCCGTTGGCGCCCGCGTGGCCGGCATGCGCGGCGCTTTCGTCCAGCACTTCGAGCCGGGTGGGCGTCAAGACCTGGGTCAGGCGCTGGTGCAGGCCTTCGGCGGTGAGGGACAGGGCAGGGGCGCTCATTCGGGCTTGGCCTCGTCGGTGTTCATGAAGCGGCTCAGGTAGAGCGCCTGCGCGATCACGAAGACCACCATCAGCCCCATGCCGCCGAACAGCTTGAAGTTGACCCAGGTGTCGGTGTCGTAGGTGTACGCCACCCACAGGTTGAGTGCGCCCATCACGGCGAAGAAGCCGACCCAGCTCCAGTTGGCGACGCGCCAGGCGTGCTCGGGCAGCTGCATCTGCGCGCCCATCACCGACTTGAGCAGGTTCTTGCGGAACAGCAGTTGCCCGCCCATGAGCACGGCGCCCATCACCCAGTACAGCACGGTGGGCTTCCACTTGATGAAGGTGTCGTTGTGCGCGATCAGGGTGGCGCCGCCGAACAGCACGATCACGCCCAGGCTCAGCCACTGCATCGGCTCGATGCGGCCATGGCGCCAGCGCAGGTAGCCGATCTGCACGATGGTGGCGGCGATGGCAATGCCCGTGGCCGCGTAGATCCCGTACAGCTTGAAGGCCGCGAAGAACAGGATGATGGGAAAGAAGTCGATCAGCAGTTTCATGCGGCGCGGAAGTGTTCCGGTCAAGGGCGGCGAGGTGGCAAGAGCGCGATTGTCGCCTGCCGCCCGGTGCAGTTCAGGAGGCCTCGGGCGTGAACTCCAGCGACGCGGAATTCATGCAGTAGCGCAGGCCGCTGGGCGCCGGGCCGTCGGGGAACACGTGGCCCAGGTGGGCGTCGCAGCGGGCGCAGACGGTTTCGGTGCGCACCATGCCGTGGCTGCGGTCGACGATCTCGCGGATCGCGCCGGGCACGGCCTGCGAGAAGCTCGGCCAGCCGCAGCCGGCATCGAACTTGGTGCTGGCGTCAAACAGCAGGTTGCCGCAGCAGATGCAGTGGTAGCTGCCATCGGCCCAGACGGCGTTGTACTTGCCGGTGAAGGGGCGCTCGGTGGCCGCATGGCGGGTGACCTCGAAGGCGCCGGGCTCGGCGCCTTTCTGCGCGAGCAGCGCCTTCCATTCGGCATCGGTCTTGCGTGGGGTGGCGGTGTCGTCGGTCATGAGGAGCAGCTTATTTCGATGCGGGAGGCCCAGTCGGGCGGGAAGCCGGCGTAGTCGTCCTGGCCGGGGTGTTCGTCAAAAGGCGATGCCAGCAGCTTCAGCAGGGTATCGACTCCGCCGAAGTCGAGAAGTTTCGCGCGCCGTATCGCCAGTTCGCCCAGATGGTTGCGCAGCACGAATTTCGGATTGGTTTTGAGCATCAAATCGCCCGCCAGCCCAGCTACTTCCTGGGCTAGCCGCTCTGAATAGGATAGCATCCACTGGTCGAAGGCGTCGCGTTCGGCGAACAGGTCGCGCACCGGCTCCAGGGCGCCGTCGGCAACGTAGTGCGACAGTCGTCGCCAGAAGATGGTCCAGTCCACCCTGCCGCCGGCCAGCAGGCGCAGCAGGCGGTCGAGCAGCGCGGCATCGCCCTCCTGCGCGTCGGCCAGGCCGAGCTTGGCGCGCATGCGGCCGAGGTACTCCTGCGGGAAGCGGCTGCGGTAGGGCTCCAGCGCGGCCAGCGCCTGCTCCTCGCTGCCGATCAGCGGCAGCAGCGCCTGGCCCAGGCAGAACAGGTTCCAGTAGGCGACGTTGGGCTGCTGGTCGAAGGCATAGCGGCCCTGGCTGTCGCTGTGGTTGCAGATGTGGCGCGGGTCGAACGCGTCGAGGAACTGGAACGGCCCGTAGTCGATGGTCAGGCCCAGGATGCTCATGTTGTCGGTGTTCATCACCCCGTGGCAGAAGCCCACCGCCTGCCACTGCGCCAGCAGGCACGCGGTGCGCTCGCCGACGGCGCGCAGCAGGTGGGCGTAGGCATTGCCGGCCTGGGCATCGGCCGTGCGGCATTCGGGGTAATAGCGCTCGATCACGTAGTCGGCCAGGCGGCGCAGTTCGTCGATCTGCCGGCGCGCCGCGAAGTGCTCGAAATGGCCGAAGCGGATGAAGCTCGGCGCCACGCGCGCGACCACGGCGGCGGTTTCGATCTCCTCGCGCTGCACCGGCGCGGGCGAGCCGGTGACGCTGAGCGCGCGCGTGCTCGGGATGCCCAGTCCATGCATGGCCTCGCTGCAGAGGAATTCGCGGATCGAGGAGCGCAGCACGGCGCGGCCGTCGCCCATGCGCGAATAGGGCGTGCGGCCGGCGCCCTTGAGCTGAACTTCCTGGCCCGACGCCGTCTCGCCCAGCAGGATGGCGCGGCCGTCGCCCAACTGGCCGGCCCAGACGCCGAACTGGTGGCCGCTGTAGACGCTGGCCAGCGGCCGGCTGCCCGGCAGCGGCACGTTGCCCGTGAGCGCCTGCAGCGCCTCGTCGGACGCCAGCCAGTGCGGGTCTAGCCCCAGCGACCGCGCCACGTCGGCGCTGGCGGCGATCCAGTACGGCTCGGGCAGCGGAGTGGGGCGCAGTTCCGTGTAGAAAGCCGGCCCGAGTGCGGCAAAGCCCGGCTGCCAGGGGATCGGGGGGCGAAGGGGATGCATCGGGGAATTGTCCCCCAGCCCCTATGCCCGGTGGCGGACAGGGTTCATGCGCGCAACTGCTGGCGGTACTGCCCCGGCGGCATGCCGAACCAGCGCCGGCAGGCGCGGAACAGATTGCTCTGGTCCATGAAGCCGAGCAGGTCGGCCACCTCGGCCAGGCTGCGGCGCGGCTCGCCCAGGTACTGCTGCGCCAGCTCGCGGCGGGTGTCGTCCAGCAACTGCTGGTAGCTCACGGCCTCGGCCTGCAGGCGGCGCTGCAGCGTGCGGTCGGTCAGGCCGAGCAGGGCGGCCACGTCCTCGCGGCGCGGTTCGCCCTGGGGCAGCAGGCGGGCGATCTCATGGCGCACGCGTGCGCTCGCGCAGGTCAGGCCGAGCTGGTCGAGTTCGTTTTCCACCAGCTTTTCATGCAGCGCCCACAGCTCGGCGTTGTGCGTGGGAATGGGGTAGAGCAGGTCGGCCTGCGACAGCAGGATGCGGTTGGCCTCCTGGCCGAAGCGCGGCATCAGCCCGAAGGCGGCGCGGTAGCCGGCCTCGCAGGCGGCAGGCGGCGGGGCCGCCATGAACTCCACGGCCAGCGGCTGGATCTCGCGCCGCGTTAGCCAGTTGCACAGCATCAGCAGCGTGAGCATGGCGAACTCCTGGCGCTGGCGCGGTACCGGCCGCGTGGCGCCGACGTGGTGGATCGACAGCCAATGCCCGCGCGCGTCGCGCTCCAGCCCGAAGCAGGTGGCGTTCGAGATCACGGCCATGTGCCGCTGCAGGTCCTGGAAGCCCGCCATCAGGCAGGGCCCCGAGGCCATCGAGTAGCCGACCAGGTCCACGTTGCCATAGCGCGAGGCCAGTCGCCGGTCCAGCCCCAGGGTGGGATTGCCCGAATGCGCCACGGCCCGCTCCCAGAGCCGGCTCACGCGATCCACGTCGACGCGGGCCTGCGAATGCTGCAGCGCGGCAAGGTCGATGTCGGCCTCGGCGCACAGCGCCTGCAGGGCCAATCCCTCGGCGGCCATCATGTCCAGGATGCCCCGGACCCAGGCGGCAGAGCTGCTGCGCGGCGTCGTCATGCCCGGGTTTTCCATGATGCCGCGGGGCGTGTTTGGCGTTCTGAAGTCACTGTTTTGGCGTGGTTGCGATAGCAGCGTTGGGACGGGCCATTCCTAGAATTTTTGCAGCGCGGCGAATGACTGCGCAGTGTGACCCATGGGCGGCCGCCCCGTGCGGGAAACCCCAGAAAACCATCAGGAGACACGCATGCGGACTGGACAACCAGGGCGCGCGCCATCACGCGGACTTATTCAGCGTTGCCCTAGGGTATGTCCCAAACGGGCACGCCAGGGTGCCGCCGGAATGCGACAACACAATACGCCAACCGTGCCGTGCCCACCTGGCGTCCGGGCGGGGACCCAGGGCTCCTGCAGGGGCCGTGGCGCCGTGCGCCGGTTGCCAAACCAATTCACTTGAGGAGTTCGTCGATGCTGGGTTTGATGCAGAGCCAACCGCTTTTGATCTCGTCGCTGCTGGAGTTCGCGGAGCGCCACCACGGCGACGGGGAGATCGTCTCGCGCAGGGTGGAGGGCGACATCCACCGCTACACCTACGGCGACCTGGCCCGCCGCTCCAGGCAACTGGCCCATGCGCTCGACGGCCTGGGGCTGGCGGAGGGCGACCGCGTGGCCACGCTGGCGGTCAACGGCTACCGGCACCTGGAGCTGTATTACGGCGTGAGCGGTTCCGCCCGGGTGCTGCACACCATCAACCCGCGCCTGCACCCGGACCAGATCGCATGGATCGTCGGCCATGCGCAGGACCAGGTGCTGTGCTTCGACATGTGCTTCCTGCCCATCGTGCAGGCGGTGCACGCCCGCTGCCCGGCGGTGCGGCAATGGGTGGCGCTGTGCGAGGCCGACAGGCTGCCGGCGGACACCGGCATCCCTGGCCTGGTGAGCTACGAGGCCTGGATCGGCGCGCAGTCCGATCGCTACGACTGGCCCCGGTTCGACGAGAACACCGCGTCGAGCATGTGCTACACCAGCGGCACCACCGGCAACCCGAAAGCGGTGCTCTACAGCCACCGCTCCAGTGTGCTGCATGCCTATGGCTCGGCGCTGCCCGACGTGATGTCGCTGTCGGCGCGCGACTCGGTGCTGCCCGTGGTGCCCATGTTCCACGTCAATGCCTGGGGCATTCCGTACTCGGCGCTGCTCACCGGCTGCAAGCTGGTGTTCCCCGGCGCGGCGCTGGACGGCAAGTCGGTGTACGAGCTGATCGAGGCGGAGGGCGTGACCTTCGCCGCCGGCGTGCCCACCGTCTGGCAGATGCTGCTGGGCCACATGAAGCCGCAGGGCCTGCGCTTCTCCACGCTCCAGCGCACGGTGATCGGCGGCTCGGCCTGCCCGCCGGCCATGATCTCGGCCTTCCAGGACGAGTACGGCGTGGAAGTGCTGCACGCCTGGGGCATGACCGAGATGAGCCCGCTGGGCACGCTCTGCACGCTCAAGAACAAGCACCTGGCGCTGCCGGCCGAGGAGCAGATGCGGATCCGCATGAAGCAGGGCCGCTGCATCTATGGCGTGGACATGAAGATCGTCGACGCCGAAGGCCGCGAGCTGCCCTGGGACGGCAAGACCTTCGGCGACCTCTACGTGCGCGGACCGTGGACGGTCGATTCCTACTACGGCAGCGACGCCAGCCCGCTGGTGCCGGACGAGCAGGGGCGCGGCTGGTTCCCCACCGGCGACGTCGCCACCATCGACGCCGACGGCTTCATGCAGATCACTGACCGCAGCAAGGACGTGATCAAGTCAGGCGGCGAATGGATCAGCTCGATCGACATCGAGAACATCGCCATGGCGCACCCCGCGGTTGCCATGGCCGCCTGCATCGGCATGCCGCACCCCAAGTGGGACGAGCGCCCGGTGGTTGTCGTGGTGCGCCGTCCCGGTGCCGTGCTCGAGCGCGACGAACTGCTCAAGTTCTACGAAGGCAAGACCGCCAAGTGGCAGATGCCGGACGACGTCGTGTTCGTCGACAGCATCCCGCTCGGGGCCACCGGCAAGATGCTCAAGACCCGCTTGCGCGAGCAGTTGAAGGACTACCGCCTGCCGCAGGATTGAAAGCGGCGGCGGCGGATGGCGGGCGGCGCAGTCGCCCAGGTTACAGGGCGCCCGGACGCTACGGGCATTCCCTGTTCAGAGGGCCATGCTTGCCTTGTAAGCTGGCCCGATCAAGGCAACCCTAAGGAGACCAAAGCATGCGATTCACCCTGAAGACGACAGTGGCTTCCACCCTGCTGGCGCTGGCCGCAGGCGCATCGGCGCAGAGCGGGGAAACCGTCAAGCTCGCCTGGCTCGATCCGCTGTCGGGCCTGATGGCCGCGGTGGGCACCAACCAGTTGAAGACCTTCCAGTTCCTGGCCGAGGAATTCAGCAAGAAGAACGCCGCGGGGGTGAAGTTCGAGATCATCGGCATCGACAACAAGCTCAGTCCGCAGGAAACCACCAGCGCGCTGCGCTCGGCCATGGACCAGGGGGTGCGCTACATCGTGCAGGGCAATGGCTCGGGCCCCGCGCTGGCCATCATGGACGCGCTGGAGAAGAACAACGCGCGCAATCCCGGCAAGGAGGCGCTCTACCTCAACTACGCGGCGGTGGACCCGGACCTGACCAACAGCAAGTGCAGCTACTGGCACTTCCGCTACGACGCCGACACCTCGATGAAGATGGAAGCCCTGACCTCCTACATCAAGGAGCAGCCCGAGGTCAAGAAGGTCTACCTGATCAACCAGAACTACGCGCACGGGCAGCAGGTCTCCAAGTACGCCCGGCAGATGCTCAAGGACAAGCGCCCGGACGTGCAGATCGTCGGCGACGACTTCTCGCCGCTGGCCCAGGTGCGCGACTTCTCGCCCTACATCGCCAAGATCAAGCAGTCGGGCGCCGACACGGTGATCACCGGCAACTGGGGCTCGGACCTGGCGCTGCTGATCAAGGCCGCCAACGACTCCGGCCTGAACGTGAAGTTCTACACCTACTACGCCGTCACCACCGGCACGCCCACGGCCATGGGCGCCGCCTCCGACGGCAAGGTCTACCAGGTGGGCTATGGCCACTACAACATGGGCGGCGAGATGCAGCGGCTGGCGGACCAGTTCAAGGCCCGCTTCAACGACGACATGTATTCCACCAACGCCTACACCGTGTTCCAGTCGCTGGTGGACGCCTTCGTGAAGGCCAAGTCGACCGACCCGGTGAAGGTCGCCGCCGTGCTCGAGGGCATGAAGTTCAAGAGCTTCAACGGCGAGGTCGACATGCGCAAGAGCGATCACCAGTTGCAGCAGGGCCTCTACATCACGCGCTGGGAGAAGGCCAGCGCCAAGTATCCCTACAGCCCCGAGAACACCGGCTACACGCTGGCACCGGTCAAGTACTACGACGCCTACGTCGCCAGCACGCCGACCTCCTGCCAGATGAAGCGCCCGGGCTCCTGATCGCGCCGCGCCAGCCGGCCGGTTCCCGCCACCCCGACGCCGGCCTGGCCGAGCGGCGGAGGTGGCCTTTCTTTGACAAACGCCGACGCGATGAATTCCGAATTCCTGGTCATCTCCCTGCTCAACGGGGTGAGCTACGGGCTGCTGCTGTTCATGCTCAGCTCCGGGCTCACGCTCATCTTCAGCATGATGGGCGTGCTCAATTTCGCCCACACCAGCTTCTACATGCTGGGCGCGTACTTCGCCTATTCGATCTCCGGGGTGGTGGGTTTCTGGCCCGCGCTGTTCGTGGCGCCCCTGCTGGTGGGCGCGCTCGGCGCCCTGTTCGAGCGCTACTGCCTGCGCCGGGTGCACAAGTTCGGCCACGTGCCGGAACTGCTCGTGACCTTCGGCCTGTCCTACCTGGTGCTGGAGCTGGTGCAACTGGTCTGGGGCCGCTCCACCGTGCCCTACGGCCTACCCACCCAGCTGCAGGGGCCGCTGTTCACGCTGTACGGCACGCAGTTCCCGAAATCGCGCTCCTTCATCATGCTGGTGGCGCTGCTCATGCTGCTGTCGGTCTGGCTGCTGCTGACCCGCACCCGCATCGGGCTGGTGATACAGGCCGCGCTCAAGCACCCGGACATGGTCGAGGCGCTGGGCCACAACGTGCCGCGCGTGTTCATGCTGGTGTTCGGCGGCGGCGCCGCGCTGGCCGGGCTGGCCGGCGTCATCGGCGGCAACACCTACATCACCGAGCCGGCCATGGCGGCCTCGGTCGGCTCCATCGTCTTCGTGGTGGTGGTGGTCGGCGGCATGGGCTCGCTGGCGGGGGCCTTCCTGGCCTCGCTGCTGATCGGGCTGCTGCAGACCTTCGCCGTGGCGCTGGACTGGTCGATGGCCGGCGGCCTGCGCTCGCTCGGCATGGCCGTGACCGACCAGACCTTCGGCTACCCGCTGCTCAAGCTCACGATCTCGCAGGTGGCGCCGATCCTGCCCTACCTGCTGCTGGTGCTGATGCTGATCTTCCGCCCCAAGGGCCTCCTGGGCACGCGGGAGGACTGATATGCACGCTCCTTCCACCCACTACCGCTTCCAGCCGCTGAACATCGGCCGCTACCTGCTCTGGTCGCTGTTCGCGCTCGCGCTGGCCGTCGCGCCGCTGCTGTTCACCAGCAGCCTGGCGCTGACCATGCTGTCGCAGATCGGCTACCTGATCATCATCTGCCTCTCCTACAACATCCTGCTGGGGCAGGGCGGCATGCTGAGCTTCGGGCATGCGGTCTATACCGGGCTCGGCTCTTTCATCGCGGTGCACGCCATGAACATGGCGGCGCGGCAGGGCGGCCTGCAGGTGCCGCTGGTGCTGATCCCGGCCGTCGGCGGGCTCGCCGGGCTGTTCTTCGCGGCGCTGCTGGGCTTCGTCACCACGCGCAAGTCGGGTACCACCTTCGCCATGATCACGCTGGGCATCGGCGAGCTGGTGGCCTCGATGGCGCTGATGTTCCCGGAATTCTTCGGCGGCGAGGGCGGCATCACCACCGACCGCGTCTATGGCGCCAGGTTCCTGGGGCTGGACTTCGGCCCGCAGATCCAGGTGTACTACCTGATCGCCGTCTACTGCTTCGTCTGCACCGGGCTGATGTTCGCCTTCACCGGCACGCCGCTGGGGCGCATGCTCAACGCGGTGCGCGACAACCCGGAGCGGGTCGAGTTCATCGGCTACAACACGCAGCGGGTGCGCTACTTCGCCTTCATCATCTCCGGCTTCTTCGCCGGGATCGGCGGGGGCCTGGCGGCGATCAACTTCGAGATCGTCACCGCGGCCGACAGCGTGAGCGTGCTGCGTTCGGGCGGCTACCTGCTGTTCACCTTCCTGGGCGGCGCGACCTTCTTCTTCGGGCCGATGATCGGCGCGGTGCTGCTGGTGTTCGCTTCGGTGCTGCTGTCGGAGCTGACCAAGGCCTGGCTGCTGTACCTGGGGCTGGCCTTCCTGCTCATGGTGATGTATGCGCCCGGCGGCATCGCCAGCCTGATCATGATGAACCTGCGGGTGCTGCGCTTTGGCCGCTTCAAGCCGCTGCTGCTCGGCTATGCGGCCCTGGTGGCGGGCGCGCTGGTGGCGCTGGCCGGCGCGGCGGCGTTGATCGAGATGCTCTACCACGTGCAGCTGAACGCCGCGCTCGGGCCGGAGCTGCCGTTCCTGGGCCTGACCCTGCGCGTGGACCGCGCCATGAGCTGGATCGGCGCGGTGCTGGTGCTGGCGGTGGGCCTGGTGCTGCTCGAGGCCGCGCGCAGGCGCTTCATGGTGGGTTGGAGTGCGGCCCAGGAAGCCATCGAGCGCCAGTTGCGCATGAAGGAGTCGACATGAACGCCGCGCCGCCCGCAATTGAGCTGCGCGACCTGCGCAAGAGCTTCGGCCGCACCGACATCATCCGGGGCGCCCACCTGTCGGTGGCGCCCGGGGAACGCGTGGCCATCATCGGCCCGAACGGCGCGGGCAAGTCCACGCTGTTCAACCTGATCAGCGGCCGGCTCGCGCCCAGCAGCGGCGAGGTGCTGCTGCACGGCCAGCGCATAGACGGCAAGCCGCCCTACGAGATCAACCGCATGGGGCTTGCGCGCAGCTTCCAGATCACCAACATCTTCCCCAAGCTCAGCGTGTTCGAGAACCTGCGCTGCGGCGTGCTGTGGAGCCTGGGCTACCGCTACAGCTTCCTGCGCTTCCTCTCGCGGCTGCACGATGCCAACGCGCGGGCCGAGCAACTGGTGGGCATGATCGGCCTGAAGTCCAAGCGCGACGTGCTCGCGGTCAACCTCACCTACGCCGAGCAGCGCGCGCTGGAGATCGGCGTCACCATCGCCGGCGGCGCCGACGTGATCCTGCTGGACGAGCCCACCGCGGGCATGAGCCGCAGCGAGACCCGGCATTTCATCAACCTGATCCGCGAGGTCACCGTCGGCAAGACGCTGCTGACGGTGGAGCACGACATGGGCGTGGTGTTCGGCCTGGCCGACAAGATCGCGGTGGTGGTCTATGGCGAGGTGATCGCCTTCGACACACCGGAAGCGGTGCGGGCCAACCGCCGCGTGCAGGAGGCCTACCTGGGCTCCGCCGTGGCCGACAGCCAGGCAGACGAAGGGGGCCATTGATGCTCAAGATCGACCAACTCCATGCCTACTACGGCAAGAGCCACGTGCTGCACGGCGTCACGTTCGACGTGCGGCCGGGCGAGATCGTGGCGCTGCTCGGGCGCAACGGCTCGGGCCGCTCCACCACCGCCAAGGCCATCATGGGCCTGGTCGACTGGCAGGGCGGCCTGCTCTGGAAGGGCCGCTCGCTGGAGGGCCGCAAGGCCTACGAGATCGCCCACCTGGGCCTGGGCTACGTGCCGGAGAACCGCGACATCTTCCCCAAGCTCACGGTGCACCAGAACCTGCTGCTGGGGCAGAAGGGCGCGGGCAAGGGCAGCCGCTGGACCTTCGAGGACATGTACGCCATGTTCCCGCGCCTGAAGGAGCGCCAGCACACCGAGGCCGGCGTGCTCTCCGGCGGCGAGCAGCAGATGCTCACGCTGTGCCGCACGCTGATGGGCGACCCGGACCTGATCATCATCGACGAGCCCACCGAGGGCTTGGCGCCCAAGATCGTGGAACTGGTCGGCCAGTACCTGCGCCGGCTCAAGGATCGCGGCATCTCGGTGCTGCTGATCGAGCAGAAGCTCACCATCGCCATGGAGATCTCCGACCGGGTGCTGCTCATGGGCCATGGCAGCATCGTGTTCGAAGGCACGCCCGCGGCCCTGCGCGAGAACGCGGGGGTGCGCAAGGAGTGGCTGGAGGTGTGAGCGGGGCCGCGGGGCGCTTGTTTTCAAGCGAAAAGTGCCTGTAGCCCAGGTGGTTTCTGGGCTATTAGCTATATATTTGATAGCAATGCGGCGGTGGCGCCTATGGCGCGCGGGCGACGCTCAGAACCCGTCGAAGTCGAACGCCTCTTCGTACAACAGCCGCCGCTGCCGCTCCTGCTTGAGCCAGCGCTTGAGCGCGGTCTTGTCCTGCAGCGCGCTCATGTCGTACTGCTGCTGGTCCAGCTCGGCCCGCAACTCCCGTTCGTGCTCGTCGAGCAATCCGACCAGTTTGCCCGGCTTCAATCCCCACCCGGGTTCGAGCCCGAAGTCGAGCCGGAACCCCATCTCGACGCGCTCGATTTCCGCCTCGAGTTCCTCCAACTGCTCTGCCAGCACCTTGTTGTAGTGCTTCAAGCGCTGGGCGCTGGCATTGGCGATGTGGCCGGCATCGATCTGCTCGATCTGCAACTGCAGCTCCAGCAAGGTGAGCAGATCGTTGGCCGCATAGGCCTGGTTCACCTTCTGCATCAGCCCGGTCTTGGCTTCGCGCTGTGCTGCGTCGGTCTCGCGGTCGGGGTGCAAGGCGCTGGCGAGCTTGCGGAAGATCTCGCGCACCGACTGCGTGGCCTGCTGCGCCTCGGCTTCGCGCCGCTGCTGCGCGGCGCTCTTGCGGCGGGGCGCGGGCTGGGCGCCGCCTTCGGCCTCCTCGGCCGCCGCCCGCTCGCGCATGCCTTGCTGCAGGCGCTGCAGCAGGTCGGCGTGCGTATCGATGCCTTCGTCGTCGCCCAGGTCCAGGCCCATCTGGGATTGCGCAAGATCCTTGAGGGTCAGCACGATCTGCTTTTGCTCGGTGTCGAAGTCGACCTCGGCGTGCCTGTCGAAAACTGCCTTCAACTCCTCATCGTCGCCCTGCGTATTCAGCAGCAGGCCGGCGTACTCGCACACCAGTTCGCGCAGCGTTTCGCGTTCCGCCTTGGTCCACCCGCGCTGGCCAAGCACCTCGTCCAGCGCGAAGACCCACTGCCTGCGCAGGGCTGCCAGCTCGTTCTCCAGTGGCAGCAGCGCCCGCGAATGGGCCTGCCGGTACAGGCCGATGTTGTCCTGCCATTGCGCCAGCGTCCGGCGTGCCTCGGCGATCTTTCGGATCAGCGTGTTGAAGCGCTTCTGCTGCGGCGTCAGGGTGGGGCCGGCCTGGCCGGCGGAGATCTGCAAGGTGGTGCGGGACATGGGGCATGACTCTGGGAGAGGGCGCCATTGTCCTTGATCGACCCCCCGCCCCGTTGCCGCGAGGCGTCCTGCTGGTTCATATAGTTGACAACTAAAGTAATCATGGATAAATTGCCAGGCACCTCATCAACTCGACCCTGGAATCCCCATGAAGGTGGTGTGCATCGGCGGTGGACCGGCGGGCCTGTATCTGGCGCTGCTGATGAAGAAGCGCAACCCGGCGCACGACATCACCGTCGTCGAGCGCAACAAGCCCTACGACACCTTCGGCTGGGGCGTGGTGTTCTCCGACGCCACGCTGGAGAACATGCGCGCCTGGGACGCCGAGACGGCGGCCGACATCGAGCGCGCCTTCAACCACTGGGACGACATCGAGCTGGAGTTCAAGGGCCGCACCATCCGCAGCGGCGGGCACGGCTTCGTCGGCATCGGCCGCAAGCGCCTGCTCAACATCCTGCAGCGGCGCTGCGAGGCGCTGGGCGTGGCGCTGGAGTTCGAGCGCGAGGTCGAGTCCGATGCCGACTTCCCCGACGCCGACCTGGTCGTGGCCTGCGACGGCGTCAACTCCAAGGTCCGCCGCAAGCACGCTCATGTCTTCAAGCCCGACATCGTGACCCGGCCCAACCGCTTCATCTGGCTGGGCACGCACCGGCGCTACGACGCCTTCAATTTCACGTTCGAGAAGACCGAGCATGGCTGGTTCCAGGCGCACGTCTACCAGTTCGACCCGGATACCACCACCTTCATCGTCGAGACGCCCGAGCAGGTCTGGCGCGCCCACGGCCTGGACCGGATGGACACCGAGGCCTCCATCGCCTTCTGCGAGAAGCTGTTCGCCAGGCATCTGCAGGGCCAGCCGCTGATGAGCAACGCGCGCCACCTGCGCGGCTCGGCCTGGCTCAACTTCCAGCGGGTGCGCTGCGAGCAGTGGTCGCTGTTCAACGGCCACAGCCACGTGGTGCTGATGGGCGACGCGGTCCACACCGCGCACTTCGCCATCGGCTCTGGGACCAAACTGGCGCTGGAGGACGCGATCGAGCTGGTGCGCCAGTTCGACACCGTGGGTTACAGCCCGGCCGACATCCCCGAGGTGCTGAGGCGCTACCAGGCGCTGCGCAGCGTCGACGTGCTGCGCCTGCAGAACGCGGCCTGGAACGCGATGGAATGGTTCGAGGCGGTGGGCGAGCGCTATGCCGACACCCTGCCGCCCGAGCAGTTCATGTACTCCATGCTGACCCGCTCGCAGCGCATCAGCCACGAGAACCTGCGCCTGCGCGACCGCGCCTGGCTGGAAGGCTACGAGCGCTGGTTCGCCGGACAGGCGGGCGTTACCCTCGCCCCCGGCGCGGCCGCGCCGCCGCCCATGTTCACGCCCTTCACGCTGCGCGGCGTCACGCTCAAGAACCGCGTGGTGGTCTCGCCCATGGCGCAGTACTCGGCCATGGACGGCATTGCCGGCGACTACCACCTGGTGCACCTGGGCGCGCGCGCCATGGGCGGCGCGGCCATGGTGTTCGCCGAGATGACCTGCGTCAGCGCCGAAGGCCGCATCACCCCCGGCTGCCCGGGGCTCTACACCGAGGCCCAGCGCGACGCCTGGAAGCGCATCGCCGACTGGATCCACTCCAATAGCGACGCCAAGTTTGCGCTGCAGATCGGCCACGCCGGCGCCAAGGCCTCCACCCGCGTGGCCTGGGACGGCATCGACCAGCCGCTGCCCGAGGGCAACTGGCCGCTGCTGTCGGCCTCGCCCCAGCAGTACCTGGAGGGCGTCAGCCAGCAGTCGCGCGCCATGACCCGCGCCGACATGGACCAGGTGCGCGAGCAGTTCGTGCAGTCCGCGCGCTGGGCGGCCGAGGCCGGCGCGGATTGGCTGGAGCTGCATTGCGCCCACGGCTACCTGCTGTCGTCCTTCATCTCGCCGCTGACCAACCAGCGCACGGACGAGTACGGCGGCGCGCTGGAGAACCGGCTGCGCTACCCGCTGGAGGTGTTCGCCGCGGTGCGCCGGGTGTGGCCCGCGCATCTGCCGATGTCGGTGCGCATCTCGGCGCACGACTGGGTCGAGGGCGGCACCACGCCGGCCGACGCGGTGCGGATCGCGCGCGCCTTCAAGGCCGCGGGCGCCGACATGGTCGATTGCTCGTCCGGCCAGGTCAGCAAGCTGGAGAAGCCGGTGTACGGGCGCATGTTCCAGACGCCGTTCTCCGACCGCATCCGCAACGAGGCGGGCATTGCCACCATCGCGGTCGGCGCCATCTCCGAGGCCGACCACGTCAACAGCATCATCGCCGCCGGCCGCGCCGACCTGTGCGCCATCGCGCGGCCGCACCTGGCCAACCCGGCCTGGACGCTGGACCAGGCCGCGCGCATCGGCTACGGCGCCCTCGACTGGCCGCGCCCCTACCGCTCGGCCAAGGGCCAGCTCGAATCGAACTACGCCCGCGAGCGCGCCCAGGCGCAGGCCGCCGCGCCGCAGGCCAAGGAGCCGGTCTGATGATGCAGGGCCTGCATGCCGTCGTCACCGGTGCCGGGCAGGGCATAGGCGCGGCCATCGCCCGCGCGCTGGCCGCGCGCGGCGTGCGCCTGAGCCTGCTGGGCCGCCGCATCGCGCCGCTCCAGGCGCTGGCTGCCGAACTGCCGCGGGCCGCCGCCATCGCGGCCGACGTGACTGATCCAGACGCTTTAGCCCGCGCCTTTGCTGCCGCGCGCGAGCGGCACGGCCCGGTCTCGATCCTGGTCAACAACGCCGGCCAGGCCGAGAGCGCGCCCTTCGGCAAGACCTCGCGCGCGCTGTGGCAGCGCATGCTGGACGTGAACCTGTCAGGCAGCTTCCACTGCATGCAGCAGGCGCTGCCCGACATGCTGGCCGCCGGCCAGGGCCGCATCGTCAACATCGCCAGCACGGCCGGCCAGCGCGGCTATGCCTATGTGGCGGCCTACAGCGCGGCCAAGCATGGCGTGGTCGGGCTGACGCGCTCCGTGGCGCTGGAGGTGGCGGCCAGGGGCATCACCGTCAACGCGGTCTGCCCCGGCTATACCGAGACCGAGATCCTGCACGAGAGCATCGCCCGCGTGGTCGCCACCACCGGCCGCAGCGCGGCCGAGGCCCGCGCCAGCTTCGAGCGCGGCAACCCGCAGCAGCGCCTGGTGCAGCCGCAGCAGGTGGCCGACGCGGTGCTGTGGCTATGCGGCGAGGGTGCCGGCGCTGTCACCGGCCAGTGCATATCTATATCAGGCGGGGAGGTCATGTGAAACGCAATCCCAAGATGACGGCCGAGCGCCTGCTGGACGACCAGAGCATCGGCCTGGAAGGCCGCGTGGCCTCGGACGACCACCAGTCACTCAAGCTCTGGCTGCGGCTGCTGTCCTGCAGCACGCAGATCGAGACGCTGATCCGCAAGCGTCTGCGCGCCGAATTCGGCATCACGCTGGCGCGCTTCGATTACCTGGCCCAGCTATATCGCAACCCCGAGGGCCTGCGCATGAGCGCGCTGTCGCGCTTCCTGATGGTGACCGGCGGCAACGTCACCGGCCTGACCGACGAGCTGGAGAAGGAAGGCTTCGTCGAGCGCAGCGCCAACCCGCAGGACCGGCGCTCCTCCCAGGTGCGCCTCACGCCCAAGGGCCGCCGCGCCTTCGAGAAGATCGCCGCGGTGCACGAGGCCTGGGTGGTCGAGATCTTTTCCGGCCTGGGCGCGGCCGAGCAGCGCCAGATGCACGGCCTGCTGGGCGAGCTGCGCGTGCAACTCACCGCCGGCACCCAGGATGCCGGCTGACACCATTTCAAGGAGACAAGCCAACATGCCCCTCGACCCCTCTCTGCGGGCCGGCAATCGCCGCAGCCTGGCCGCCTATGCCGCGCAGCACTTCGGCTGGTCGGTGCAGCACGGCGTGGCCACCATCACGCTGAACCGGCCCGAGCGCAAGAACCCGCTGACCTTCGACTCCTACGCCGAACTGCGCGACCTGTTCGAGCAACTGCGCTATGCCGACGACGTGCAGGCGGTGGTGCTGCACGGCGCCGGCGGCAACTTCTGCTCGGGCGGCGACGTGCACGAGATCATCGGCCCGCTGATCGGCCTGCCCGCGCCCGAGCTGCTGATGTTCACCCGCATGACCGGCGCCCTGGTCAAGGCCATGCGGCACTGCCCGCAGCCGGTGATCGCCGCCATCGACGGCATCTGCGCCGGCGCCGGCGCCATCCTGGCCATGGCCTCCGACATGCGCCTGGGCACGGCGCGCAGCAAGACCGCCTTCCTGTTCAACCGCGTCGGCCTGGCCGGCTGCGACATGGGCGCCTGCGCGATGCTGCCGCGCCTGATCGGGCAGGGCCGGGCCAGCGAACTGCTCTACACCGGCCGCGCGCTGGACGGCGAAGAGGCGGCGCTGTGGGGCTTCCTGAACCGGCTGTGCACGCCGGAAGAGGTGCTGGAACAGGCCCAGGCGCTGGCGCGCGAGATCGCCCAGGGCCCGAGCTTTGCCAACGGCATCACCAAGACCATGCTGCACCAGGAATGGGCCATGGGCGTGGACGAAGCCATCGAGTCCGAGGCCCAGGCCCAGGCGCTGTGCATGCTGACCGAGGACTTCTCGCGCGCCTACCACGCGTTCGCCGAGAAGCGCAAACCCGTCTTCCAGGGCAACTGAGGGCCGGCCCATGCAGCACCAAGAACACCTGGACTGGCCCTTCTTCGACGCCCACCACAAGGCCCTGGCGCTGGAACTCGACGCCTGGGCCGCCGAGCGCGTGGCGCACCTGCACGGCGATGACGTCGACGCCGACTGCCGCACCCTGGTGCGCCGCCTGGGCGACGCCGGCTGGCTGCGCCACGCGGTGGCCGGCACCGCCCATGGCGGCAGCAGCGAGGCGCTGGATACCCGCATCCTGTGCCTGGTGCGCGAGACGCTGGCGCGCCACAACGGGCTGGCCGACTTCGCCTTTGCCATGCAGGGCCTGGGCTCGGGCGCCATCAGCCTGCACGGCACGCCCGGGCAGAAGGCGCGCTGGCTGCCGGCCGTGGCGCAGGGCAGGGCGATCGCCGCCTTCGCGCTGTCCGAGCCCGACGCCGGCTCGGACGTCGCCGCCATGGCCTGCAGCGCGCGGGTCGAGGGCGACACGGTGGTGCTCGACGGCGAGAAGACCTGGATCTCCAACGGCGGCATCGCCGACTTCTACGTGGTGTTCGCCCGCACCGGCGAGGCGCCGGGCGCGCGCGGCATCTCGGCCTTCGTGGTGCCGGCCGACGCACCGGGCTTCACGGTGGCCGAGCGCATCGCGCTGATCGCGCCGCACCCGCTGGCGCGGCTGCGCTTCGACGGCTGCCGCATTCCGCTCAGCCACCGCCTGGGCGCGGCGGGCGAGGGCTTCAAGGTGGCCATGCGCACGCTCGATGTGTTCCGCACCTCGGTGGCCGCGGCCGCGCTCGGTTTTGCACGGCGTGCACTGCAAGAGGGCCTGGAGCGCGCCAGCACGCGGCACATGTTCAAGGGCGTGCTGGGGGACTTCCAGCTGACGCAGGCCAGCCTGGCGCAGATGGCCACCACGGTGGACGGCGCCGCGCTGCTCACCTATCGCGCCGCGTGGAAGCGCGACCAGGGCCACACCGTGACGCGCGAGGCCGCCATGGCCAAGATGGCCGCCACCGAGGGCGCGCAGCAGGTGATAGACGCCGCGCTGCAACTGTGGGGCGGGCAGGGCGTGGTCAGCGGCCAGACCGTGGAGCGCCTGTACCGCGAGATCCGCGCGCTGCGCATCTACGAGGGCGCGACCGAGGTGCAGCAGCTCATCATCGGCCGCGATCTGCTGCGCGGTTTCGCGCCGGCCGCGTGAACCGTTCCATCCGCACACCACCAGGGGGCCCGCCCATGACCAGCGCGCATATCGACACCTTCGCCCGCGACCGGCTGCCGCCGCCGTCGCAGCAGCCCGAGTACTGCTTCGACCTGCCCGCGCTGCAGTTCCCGGCGCGGCTCAACTGCGCCACCGAACTGCTGGACCTTCGCGTGGCGGCGGGCGAGGGCGACCGCACCTGCCTGCTGGCGCCCGGCCTGCGCTGGAGCTATGCCGAACTGCAGGACCGCGCCAACCGCATCGCCGCCGTGCTGGTGCACGAGATGGGCTTGGTGCCCGGCAACCGCGTGCTGCTGCGCGCGCCCAACAACCCCATGATGGTGGCCTGCTGGTTCGCGGTGATGAAGGCCGGCGCCATTGCCGTGGCCACCATGCCGCTGCTGCGCGCCAAGGAGCTGGCGCAGGTGATGGACAAGGGCGCCATCACCCATGCCCTGTGCGACGCCCGCCTGGCCGACGATCTGCGCAGCGCGGCGGCGCAATGCCCGGTGCTGTCGCGCATACGCTGCTTCCACGACGCCGGCCCCGACGGGCTCGAGGCCGCCATGGCGCGCCAGAGCGGCAGCTTCGCCAACGTGGACACCGCCGCCGACGACACCTGCATCCTCGCCTTCACCTCCGGCACCACCGGCATGCCCAAGGGCACCATGCACTTCCACCGCGACGTGATGGCGATCTGCGCCTGCTGGCCGCCGCACGTGCTGCGCCCGCGGCCGGACGACGTCTTCATCGGCAGCCCGCCGCTGGCCTTCACCTTCGGCCTGGGCGGACTGGTGCTGTTCCCCATGAGCGTGGGCGCCGCCACCGTGCTGCTGGAGAAGGCATCGCCGGCGCAGCTGGTGCAGGCCATTGGCGACTTCGGCGCCACCACGCTGTTCACCGCGCCCACCTCCTACCGCGCCATGGCCGCCAGCGGGCCAGAGCTGCGCGCCACCCGGCTGCGCCAGTGCGTTTCGGCCGGCGAGGTGCTGCCGGCGGCCACCCGCGCGCTGTGGAAGGAGGCCACCGGCATCGAGCTGATCGACGGCATCGGCGCCACCGAGATGCTGCACATCTTCATCTCCGCCGACGAGGCCAGCGCCCGTCCCGGCGCCACCGGCAAGCCCGTGCCCGGCTACCAGGCGCGCGTGGTGGACGAGCAGGGCCGCCCGCTGCCGCCCAACACCGTCGGCCGGCTCGCGGTCAAGGGCCCCACCGGCTGCCGCTACCTGGCCGACGAGCGGCAGAAGCACTACGTGCAGGACGGCTGGAACCTCACCGGCGACGCCTTCCTGATGGACGAGGACGGCTACTTCCACTACCAGTCGCGCACCGACGACATGATCATCTCGGCCGGCTACAACATCGCCTCGCCCGAGGTCGAGGACGCGCTGCTGCAGCACCCGCTGGTGGCCGAATGCGGCGTGATCGGGGTGCCCGACGAGGAGCGCGGCCAGATCGTCAAGGCCTTCGTGGTGCTGCGCCCCGGCGCCGAGCCGACGGAGGCGCTGGCCGCGGAACTGCAGGACTTCGTCAAGCAGCGCATCGCGCCCTACAAATACCCGCGCGCGGTGGAATTCCGCACCCATCTCCCGCGCACCGAGACCGGCAAGCTCCAGCGGTTTCGGCTGCGCCAGCCGGCCTGATGGTTCCGGGCGCCATTGGCAGCAACACGGCGTTGCTATAAAATACATAGCTAAAAGCCTAGGTAGTACCTGGGCTACAGGCACTTTTCATCAAAAAACCATCCCGATGAGCATTCCCCCCGCCCTGCGCTTCGAACGCGAGTACCCGATCCGCTTCGCCCACTGCGACCCGGCCGGCATCATCTTCTTTCCGCAGTACCTGGTCCTCTTCAACGCCCTGGTGGAAGACTGGGTGAGCGACGGCCTCGGCATCCCCTATGCCGACCTGCTGGCGCGCCGCCGCATCGGCATGCCCATCGTCAGCCTGCAGTGCGACTTCAGCGCCATCAGCCGCATGGGCGAGCGCGTGATCTTCGAGCTGGCCGTCGAGCGCATCGGCACCAGCTCGCTCGCGCTGGCGCTGGACGCGCGCCTGGGCGACGAACTGCGCGTGCGCTCGCGCCAGGTGCTGGTCACCACCAGCCTGGACACGCACCGCGCCATCCCCATCCCCGAGGACATGCGCGCCGCGCTGGCCCCCTACCATCCCGAACGCTGACAGGAGCGCCCCCATGCAAGTCCTTCTCCCCCCCGGCTGGCCGCGCCCGCGCGGCTACGCCAACGGCGTCACCGCCCGCGGCCGCATGGTCTTCGTCGCCGGCATGATCGGCTGGGACGCCCAGGGCCGCTTCGCCGAAGGCGGCATGGCCGCCCAGGTGCGCCAGGCGCTGCAGAACGTCGTCGACGTGCTCAAGGCCGGCGACGCCCGCCCCGAGCACATCGTGCGCATGACCTGGTACGTGACGGACAAGCAGGCCTACGTCGCTGCCTACCCCGAGATCGGCGTGGCCTTCCGCGAACTGATCGGCAGCTTCAATGCCGCGATGACCGCGGTGGAGGTGTCGGCGCTGATCGAGGACCAGGCGCTGGTGGAGATCGAGGCGACGGCGGTGGTGCCGGATTGACGATGCGCCGGGCAGAACCGCCGCCGCTTTCAGCCTGAGATGTTGGCAACGTGCTGGGCGAAGTTGTCGAGAACGGCTTCGATGTGCGCTTGCGTGCTCAATTTCATGGTCTCGATCCTCGTCCGCCGGCGCGTTTGAGCTGCACCTATACCGCCGCGCACGCCAATGGCCGCCGGGTTTTATCGCTGAGTTCCCTCTGCGCAGCCTCGTACTCGCGTTGCAGCCGCGCCATGTGTGCGCCTGCGGGCTCCACCGCCGAGACCGCGCCGATGCCCTGCCCGCAGCCCCAGATGTCGCGCCACGCCTTGGCCTTGGAACTGCTGCCCGAGCCAAAGCTCATCTGGCTCGGGTCGCTGACGGGAAGGTTCTCGGGGTCGAGCCCTGCCTTCAGGATGGACGGGCGCAGGTAATTGCCGTGCACCCCGGTAAAGAGGTTGGTGTAGACGATGTCATCCGCATGGCTGTCCACGATCATCTGCTTGTAGTCCTGCGGCGCATTCGCTTCCTGGCTCGCGATGAACAAGGACCCTATGTAGGCCAGGTCTGCGCCCATCGCTTGAGCGGCCAGCACGGCACGGCCCGTGGCGATCGATCCGGACAATGCAATGGGACCGTCGAACCAGCTGCGCAGTTCCTGCACCAGAGCGAAGGGTGAGAGACGTCCCGCATGGCCGCCGGCACCGGCTGCCACGCAGATGAGGCCGTCTGCGCCCTTTTCGACCGCCTTGCGAGCGAAGGTGTTGTTGATCACGTCATGCATCACCACGCCTCCGTAGGCGTGCACCGCGTCGTTCAACTCGGTGCGGGCCCCGAGCGAGGTGATGACGATCGGCACCCTGTACTTGGCGCAGAGTTCCATGTCCTGTTCGAGGCGGTCGTTCGTCTTGTGGACGATCTGGTTCACGGCGAAGGGCGCCGCCGGCTGATCCTGGTGCCTGCGGTCCCAGGCGGCGAGTTCTTCAGTGATGCGATGCAGCCACTCGTCCAGTTGCGCGGCGGGCCGTGCGTTGAGCGCCGGGAAAGAGCCGACAACGCCGGCCTGGCATTGGGCAATGACCAGGTCCGGGTTGGAAATGATGAACAGCGGTGCGCAGATCACGGGCAGACGCAGTCGGTCCTGGAGGATGGGCGGCAATGGCATGCAAGGTCCTTGTGCAGAAGATTTATTTTGCATAATACGCCAAACTTTGCACAAAACACAATTCTGTATATGATCGACTCATGATCAATCCCACCCGTGAGGCATCGATGATGAAGACCGCGACGCCGCCCTCCGACACGCTGGCCGAGCAAGCCACCGCCGTACTGCAGAACGCGATCCTTCAATCCGAGCTGGAGCCCGGTTCAAAGCTGCGGGTGCACGAGTTGGCGCGGCAGTTGGGGTTTGGCACGACGCCCATTCGGGAGGGCTTGCTCCGCCTGGTCTCGCGCGGCCACGTGGTGGCCACGGGCAACCAGGGTTTTCGTGTCGCCGGCATGAGCCGCGAGGATCTGGACGACATCGTTCGCGTGCGCACGCTGGTCGAGGTCGAAGCGCTGCGTGCGTCCATCCAGCGCGGCGATCACGAGTGGGAGGCCCGGGTCGTCGCAGCGCTCCATCGCATGCGACGGTTCGAGGAGGTGACGGCCTGGGACGAGGCCGCAGCCGGCGAGTTCGACAGCCTTCACAAGGACTACCACGTGGCACTGATCTCCGCGTGCGGATCGCCGCGTCTGATCGAGCTGCAGAGTTCCCTCTACGACCAAACCTACCGCTACCGCCACCACATGATGAAGGGCGTTGGCCGTTCATCGCTGATCGCGGCGGAGCACGACGAGCTCACCCGACTGGTGCTGGATCGCCATGAGTCCGCTGCTTGCGAAGCTGTTCGGGCCCACATCTTGATGACGCCGGCCATGCTCCATGCCGCCGATGAGGCTGCGAGCGTGCTCGCCACTGCGGCGAAGACCGCGCCCGCAAGCCGGGCAGCCGTTCGCTCGAAAAAACCAGCTTGAGACAACGACCCATGACCGATTTCCATCAACCGATGCAGCGCGCGCAGGCCCGTCTTATTTCTGGCGAACGCCGCCAGTCCGTCGAAGAGATGCGCTTGAACGCTGCACGGGCTGCCAATGGCTTTCGTTCCATGGGTCTGAGCGATGGCGATTCGGTTGCGATACTGATGCGCAACGACTTCGCGTTTTTCGAGGCATCGCTGGGCGCAGGATTGATCGGTGCCTACGCTACGCCGATCAACTGGCATTTCACCGCCGATGAAGTGCGCTACATCCTGCAGGACTGCAACGCCAAAGTGCTCGTGGCGCACGCGGATCTCATCCCCCAGCTCATCGGGAGCATTCCTGCCGGCGTTCGTTTGCTGGTGGTGGCCACTCCTGCCGAGATTGCCGCTGCCTATGGCCTTGCGGTACCCGCCGGGTTCTCATGCGAGGGCGGCGCCGACTGGGATATGTGGTTGACACAGCACTCTTCGGCGGCTCCTGATGCGGGCGCACCTCCTGCCTCCATGGTCTACACGTCTGGTACCACCGGCAGACCGAAAGGCGTCCGGAGAAATCGGCCGACGCCTGAGCAGAGGATCCTCAGCGAGCAGCACGCGGCGATCATCTACGGGCTGAAGGCGGATGAGCCCGGCGTGGTGCTCATGAACGGGCCGATGTACCACTCCGCTCCCAACGCCTACGGGATGCTCGCCGCCCGCATCGGCGCCTCCATCGTGCTACAAGCCCGGTTCGATGCAGAGGAGATGCTGGATCTGATTGATCGGTACCGCGTGACGCACATGCATATCGTGCCGACCATGTTCGTGCGCCTGCTGAGGCTGCCCGCAGAAGTGCGCGCCCGATACGCGCTGTCGTCACTCAGGCATGTGGTGCATGGCGCAGCGCCGTGCCCGATTCATGTGAAGCGCGCCATGATCGATTGGTGGGGGCCGGTGATTTGCGAGTACTACGGCTCCACGGAAACCGGAATTCCAGTCTGGCACAACGCCGAGGAGGCATTGCGCAAGCCCGGCACGGTGGGCCGTGCTCTCCACGGCTGCACTGCCAAGGTGTTCGATGACGCAGGGAATGAACTGGCCCCAGGACGGGTCGGCGAAATCCATATGCGGGCCAGTTTCCTGCCCGACTTCACTTACCAAGGGAACGCCGAAAAGCGTCAGGAGATCGATCGTGGGGGGCTTGTCACGGTGGGCGACGTGGGACTGATCGATGAGGACGGCTACATCTTTCTGTGCGACCGCAAGAAAGACATGATCATCTCCGGCGGTGTGAACATCTATCCCGCGGAGATCGAAGCAGTGCTGATCGACATGCCCGGCGTGAAGGACTGTGCCGTCTTCGGCATTCCGGATGAGGAATTCGGCGAGAGCATTTGTGCGCATATCGAAGTGGGAGAGCAGGGCGCCGTCACTGCGCAGGAGGTGCGGGCCCACCTGGCTTCGAGGCTGGCTCGGTTCAAGGTGCCCAGAGTGATCGAATTTTCTGCGGCGTTGCCGCGTGAAGATTCGGGAAAGATCTTCAAGCGAAAGCTGCGCGATCCCTATTGGGAGAAGGCAGGACGCTCCATCTGAACCCAGGCTTCCATCGCCTGCAGTTTCCTCTCCTGACACAACGAGCACATGAGCGCACCCAACGAAACCCACGATCCCCAACTGATGAGCTGGGTGGAAACCGCCAACCTCGCCAATGGCGATTTCCCGATTCAGAACTTGCCTCACGGCGTCTTTCGTGTGCGTGGTGCCACCGAGGGTTTCCGGGGCGGCGTTGCGATCGGCGACATGATCCTGGATATGCACAAGGCCTGCTCGCTGGGCGTCTTCAAAGGGCCGGATGCCGACGCTGCGGCGAAGGCGGCGCAGCCCACTCTCAATGCGCTGATGGCTTCGGGTCCCCACGCCTGGAGCGGCTTGCGGTTGGCGCTTTCACGGGCGCTGCGTGTGGGTGCGCCTGAGGCGTGCATCCTCCGCAACTGCCTCGTTTCGCAGTCCGGAGCAGAATTCGGAGTTCCCGCCCAGATCGGGGACTACACGGACTTTTTTGCGTCGCAGTATCACGCCTTCAATGTGGGACAGATCTTCGCCCCCGCTAACCCGTTGTACCCCAACTTCAAGTGGCTTCCCATTGCATACCACGGCAGAGCTTCTTCCATTGAAGTCAGCGGCGGGAGTTTCTACCGACCGTACGGCCAACGTCGCCCCGTGGCCGGAAGCGACGTGCCGGCGTTCGGCCCGTCGACCAGCGTGGACTACGAGCTTGAGCTGGCCGCCTTCATGGGCCCGGGAAATGCCAGGGGCGAGCCCATTCCCATCGACCAGGCGGAGCAGCACATCTTTGGCGTGTGTCTGCTCAATGATTGGTCGGCACGCGACGTGCAGGGCTGGGAGTCGATGCCGCTGGGTCCCTTCTTGGCCAAGAATTTCCTCACCACCATCTCTCCCTGGATCGTCACCATGGAAGCCTTGGCGCCCTTTCGCGTGCCGCTGGTGCGGGCTGAGAGCGACCCGCCGACGTTGCCATATCTTCGAGCAACGCGTGCTGGCGAAAATGGCGGACTCGACATCCAGCTCGAAGCCTGGCTGCTGACTCCCAAGACCGGAGACCAAGGCGTCCGACTCAGCCGCACCAGCGCCAAGCATACCTACTGGTCGCTTGCCCAGATGGTGGCGCACCATACAGAAGGAGGTTGCAATCTTCGTCCTGGAGACATGCTGGGAACGGGCACTCAGTCAGGCCCTGCGCGCGGCGAAGAAGGGTGCCTGCTTGAACTGAGCCGGGGAGGCAAGGAGCCGGTCGATCTCGGTAACGGTGAGAGCCGGCGCTTTCTTGAAGATGGCGATACGGTCGTCCTGCGAGGGTGGTGCGAGCGCCACGGCTTCCGGCGGATCGGTTTCGGCGAGTGTCGGGGGCAGCTCATGCCGGCACGCAAAGCCGTGCGCGAATACGTGCGTTGACCGTCGAAGAATCAACGTTCCGAGGGCCCGATGCGGCAGATTCTTGAAGGTATTCGCGTACTCGATTTCGGTCGATACATTTCCGACCCCTACTGCGCCGCGCTGCTGGCCGACATGGGTGCTGATGTCATTCGAGTGGAGCGCGTCGAGGGCGGCGAGGACAGAACCCTCAATGTGACTTGGGGCAACGCTGAACAAGTCCCTTGCGTGTCGAGGGCGCTTATTCAGCGTCGCCTAGGATCTGGGTTTCGCGCGTCGCGCGTCCGCCAGCCGCTTGTTGATTTCCTCGGTCGCAATCTGCGCGAAGGCTTGCAAGGCGGGCGGCAGGGTACGGCCGGCGCGCACGTAGACGCCCATTTCCCAGTACATGGCCCTGGGCGCGACCAGCGGCACGTGGACCAGGCTCCGCGCGTCCATCTCGCTCCCGGTGCGGATTCGCGTCAGGAAGGCGACGCCGACGCCTGACGCCGCCAGGCTTTTCATCAGCTCGGTGGACGTGGTGCGCAAGGCCACCTTGAAGGGCTTGTCATAGGACTCGATGGCAGGCTGCAGCGCGTCGTACATGGACAGATCGGCGCTGGGCAGGATCAGCGGGTATCTGGCGCAGTCACTGAAGCTCACCTGTTTGCGGGCCGCCAGAGGGTGATCGGGTGGAATGATGGTCACGAACTCGAACCGCGCCAACGCCACCTGATGCAGGGCTGGATTACGGTGCGTGGGAAAACCGATGGCGATGTCGGCGTCGCCACTGGCGACGGCCTGAAAGATGCTGGCCGAAGTGCCTGAGGTAATGGTGAGTTCGACCTGCGGGTGCTGGGACAGCATGCGCGTGGCCAGTGTGGCCATCAAGGTCGACTGCAGGCCTTCCACCGCCATGATGTGCAGGCTTCCGCGCCGCAGGCCGCGCAGGTTGTCGAGATCTCCGCCCAGGCGCTGCGCGTCCTGCAGCACGGTGATGACATGGTGCGCAAACAACTCGCCCGCGGCCGTCAGGCGCAGTCCGCTGCTGAGGCGCTCGAACAGCGGCGCCCCGACTTCCTCCTCCAGCGCCAGCAACTGGCGATTGGCCGCTGACGCCGTGATGTTGAGCAGGCGTGCCGCGCCGCGTATGGATCCGCAGCGGCGAATCATGTCGAAGTAGTGGAGCGATCGGGCGTGGATGCGCATGGGATGGGTCTCGGTTGGCGCTGAAACGGCTGGGTCAAGTATCTCCAGCTAGCCCATGCGGCATGGTTCTTCGCCGTTGCTTTTTTCGAATCACCCATGTGCAAATTAAACGCTATGCGAACCGCGGCAGGACTGCCACATTCGTGCCCGTGCTGCATGCGAACCGCCCGAGTTCCCGGCAACGCGACATCTCTAACAAACGACGGAGACATTCATGAAATCCCTTTCCAAACTCGCAGCCCTTGCCTGCGGCACCGTCTCGGTCGGTGCTTTGGCGCAGTCGGACATACGGCTCTACGGTGTGATCGACCAGTCGGTGGGCCGCTTCCAGGATGCGGGCTCTGACAGCCGCATGCGGCTGGAGAGCGGCAAGCTGTTCACCAGCTTCTTCGGCATGGGCGGCTCGGAAGACCTGGGGGGCGGCCTGAAGGCGGTGTTTGCGCTGGAGTCCTTCTTCCGCGCCGACACCGGCGAGCCCGGCCGCTACAACAGTGACAGCTTCTTCTCGCGCGCCGCCAACGTCGGCCTGAGTGGCGACTTCGGCGCGCTTCGCCTTGGCCGCCAGAGCACGCCGACGCGCGCCGCAGCCGGCCGCTTCGATCCCTTCGGCGGCTCGACTGGTTTCTCGCCCGCGATTCGCCAGGTGTTTTCTCCCAACGCGTCCGCCTTGCGCTACTTCGGTGACACCGCATGGAACAACGCAGTGGGCTATTCGACCAATAGCTACGGCGGGCTGGCCGCCAGCGTGATGGGTAGTTTCGGAGAGCAGAGCAGCGGCTCGTTCGGGAACAACATCGGCGGCAACGTTGCTTATTACAGCAAGAGTTTCTCCGGCGCACTCGCGTTCCAGCGCGTGAAGAACGGCGCATCAGGCGTGCCCGCGGGCTTCAAGCATCAGGACACGCTTGAACTCAGCGCCGCGTACGATTTCGCCGCGCTGAAAGTGTTTGGCCAGGTCGGCAAGGTGAGCACGCGGGCCAGCGCCAACACCCACACCAGCATCTACAACGTCGGCCTCACCATGCCCATCGGGGCGGGCAAGGTGCTGGCGCAGTACGGCAACGCCACCTCGCATTTCGCCGCGGCGGACGCCACCAACAAGACGCTGACCGTCGGCTATGACTACTTCCTGTCCAAGCGCACCGATGTTTACTTGATCGGAATGTCTGATCGCTTCACGGGCAAGAACAGCGGCACCACCCTGGCGGCCGGCATTCGCCACGGTTTCTGATTCCAGCACTTCGTCTCAAACCCATTCGCGGAGGTCCCACATGAACTTCATCCCGACTCCGGCGGTACCGCTGCTGCTCGCCATGCTGCTGGGCGCCAGCAGCACGTGGGCCGTGGGCAAGCCGCCATCGATCGAGGCGCTCAAGGCCGAATACAAGAAAACATTTGACATCATCGGCGGAAAGGCTCCGGCGGACCTGCTCATCAAGAACGTGCAGATTCTGGACGTCTACACCAACAGCGTTGAGCCGGGATCTCTGCTGATTCAGGGCGAGAAGATCATCGCCGTCAACCCCAGCCAAGCGATCAGCGCCAGGAAGGTGTTTGACGGCAAGGGCATGATCGCCATCCCCGGACTGATCGACGCTCACTTCCACGTCGAGTCGCAGTGGGTCACCCCGGCGGCGATGCAGAAGCTGCTGGTGCCGCATGGCACTACCTCGATCTACGCGGAGATCCCCGACCTTGTGAGTGCGGCAAAGTCGCAGGGCGTGGAAGCGGCCAAGGCGGTCTTCCTGGACTACGAGAAATTCCCCTACCGCATGTTCGTGCTTGCGCCGGGCAAGAAAGTGGATCTGCCCGCCGTCAGGACTTTGCTGGACTGGGAGCCCGTCATCGGCCTGGGGGAGTTGAACCACAACCTCCTGCTGGCCGGCCAGGACGCGGAGTTCGAGAAGCTGGCCATCGCCGCGTCGAGGGGCATGATCGTCGATGGCCACGTCGAATTCACCAAGTCGGCAAACCAAGTGAACCTGTTCCCCGCGCTGGGGACCACCAACAACCACAACGTGATCACCTACGCAGAGACGGTCACCAGCCTGCGCATGGGACTGCCCACCGTCGTGCGCGACATGCTGGGCAGCCTGGAAGCGATCATCCCCGGCGTTGTGAGCCACAAGCTGCCAACCGACAACCTGCTGCTGGGAACCGACAACATTTCCGTCAGCACCCTGGTGCAGAACGGTCACATGGACAACATCGTCCAGAAGGTGATCGGCATGGGCGTCAGCCCCATCGACGCCATCAAGATGGCCAGCTACAACGTCGCGCGCAGCTTCAAGATGGAAGACAAGCTGGGCTCCCTCACGCCGGGGCGTTACGCGGACATTCTGCTGATCCCGCGTATCGACCAGATCAAGCCTGCCTACGTCTTCAAGGGCGGCGAACTGGTGGCCGAGAACGGCCAGCTGATGCCAGGGAAGGAGATCAAGGTTGACTACTCCGCAGTGATCGCCACGGCCCGGCCCGGCCTTGACGACCTGAAGAAGGAGGACCTCGTGCTCCGACCGCTGGAACTGTCGGCCGACGGCAGCAAGGCGAAGGTGATGCTCTGGAACCAGTCCTTTGCCGACAAGGAGGTCTTCACCGAGCAGTGGCTGGACGTGAAGGACGGCAAGGTCGTGCCCGAGTTCAACGGCATGAATCTGGCGCGCATCTCCGTGGTGGAGCGCTACGCCAAGAACGGCAAACGCAACATCCTGAACGCCTACATCACCGGCTACACCATCACCAAGGGAGCCGTGGGCATGAACTTCTCATCGCCCTCGCAGCACATCGGCGTCATCGGCGCGACCGTGGACGACATCTACTCCGGCATCAAGGCGCTGGACAAATACACCGGGGCCTTCCTGACGGCTGAAGGCGGAAAGATCAAGACCGTGCTCGATCTGTCGATCTTCGGCATGATGACCAACCTGCAGGCCGAAGACATCGTGCAGGCACAGACCGCGCTGGCCAACGACGGTGTGGCGCAGGGCTACACCAGCAAGGTGGGCATGCCCTGGTACCGCCGAATGAGCTACATGTTCTTCTCGCTCGATCGGCATCGCAAGATCCATTGATGCGGGGCGTACCAGCCACCGCACGCTACCACCAGGATTTCCCAGATGCCCCGCCGCTTCATTGATCTTTCCATCTATCTCGAAAACGAGGTGCTGAGCGATCCGCCTCCGCTTGCGCCGAGAATCGAGTACTTCGCGCATGGCGATACGTTCGAGAGCATTGCGCAGTTCTTCCCCGGCCTGAAGCCCGCCGACCTGCCCGACGCGGAGGCCTGGGCCTTCGAGCGCGTGCACCTGAGCACGCACAACGGCACCCATCTCGACGCTCCCTACCACTTCCACAGCACCATGAACAAGGCGCTTGGGCGCGCGGAGCGCGCCATCACGATCGACGAGGTGCCGCTGGAGTGGTGCTTCCAGCCCGGAGTGAAGCTCGACTTCCGCCACCTGCCGGATGGCTACGTGGTCAGTGCCGCAGAGGTGGAAGCAGAACTGGCCCGCATCGGCCACACGCTCTCGCCCCTCGAAATCGTGGTGGTGAACACGCGCGCAGGCTTGCGCTACGGCCGCGCCGACTTCGTCTCGGCCGGCTGCGGCATGGGTTACGAGGCGACGGTGTACCTGCTCGAGCGCGGCGTTAAATTGACCGGCACGGATGCATGGAGCTGGGATGCGCCCTTCGTCCATACGGCCGAAAGGTACGCGGAAACCGGCAACGCCTCGCTGATCTGGGAAGGCCACAAGGCCGGCCGCGATATCGGCTACTGCCATCTCGAAAAGCTGCACAACCTGGAGGCGTTACCGGCCAACGGTTTCTACATATCTTGCTTCCCACACAAGATCCGCGGCGCCTCGGCAGGATGGACGCGAGCCGTGGCGATTTTTGACGACCTGCTCGACGCAGGCACCGCTGGCTGATTTGTTCGTTATCACGTGCGCCGTCCCATCGAGATGGCCACATCCTGGAGACAAGAAATGAACCCTTCATCGCTCATCCCTCGCGCTGCTTGCGCCGCCATTCTGACGATCGCCACTTCAGCAGCCGATGCGCAGACAGTGGACAAACTGGCCCCGGAGATCGGCGGCATGGTGAACGCAGTGTATCCCGAACTGGACGCGCTTTACAAGGACTTGCACCAGCATCCCGAACTCGCCTTCGAGGAAGTTCACACTGCCAGAAAGCTGGCTGCCGAAATGCGGGCTTTGGGATTTGACGTCACTGAGGGCGTTGGAAAGACGGGCTTGGTGGCCACGCTTCGCAATGGCATAGGCCCAACCGTAATGGTGCGCACCGACATGGATGGTCTGCCCATGGAGGAAAAGACCGGCTTGCCCTACGCCAGCAAGGCGAAGGCGCTCTACAAGGGCAAGGAAATCCAGGTAGCGCACAGTTGCGGGCATGACATCCACATGGCGAGTTGGATCGGCGCTGCACGCACACTGGTCGCTATGAAGGCGAAGTGGCAAGGTACTCTGATGTTTGTGGCCCAACCGGCCGAGGAGACCGTATCTGGCGCACGGGCCATGCTGGACGACGGTCTGTTCAAGCGCTTTCCCAAGCCGGCCTTCGCGTTTGCCTTGCACACATCACCCGGGCCCTATGGCGGGATCTCGACCAACGTGGGCGCGATGACAGCCTCTTCGGATATGGTGGAAATCACCTTCAAAGGTCGCGGGGGTCACGGCTCCGCGCCAGACAAGGCCATAGATCCGATCGTCATGGGTTCCCGCTTCATCACCGACGTACAAACGCTGGTCAGTCTGGAGAAAGACCCTCGCGAATTCGGAATCGTGACGTTCGGATCTTTTCAAGCAGGGACAGCGGGAAACATCATTCCCGACGCGGCGATGTTGCAGGGAACCATTCGCACCTACAACCCTGCGGTGAGAGAGAAGTTGTTGAGCGGCGTTCAGCGCGCGGCAAATGCCGCGGCCATGGCCTCCGGAGGTGTGCCTCCCGAGGTGTCACTCATCGAAGGTGGAATTGCCGTGGTCAACAGCGAACAGGTGGTGACGCGTGTCGAGGCTGTGCTGTCGGCCAGCTTCGGAAACAAGTACGTGCGACGCATGCCCCCACTGGCGGCCAGCGAGGATTTTTCGGCCTTCGTGAACGAGGGCGTGCCATCGATGTTCTTCATGATCGGAACGTCGGATCCGAAGCAGTTCGAGGCATCCAGAAAGCCCGGCGGAAAGCCGCTGCCTGCGAACCACTCGCCCTTCTTTGCCCCGATTCCAGAACCATCGATTAAGAATGGCGTCAGTGCGATGTCGCTCGCCGTCCTCAGCGTTTTGGCCGCGCCGTAGTGCAATCTCATCATCTGCTTGCACCCCACAGGAGACACATATGAAACGCAGAACAATTCTTCAAACCATTGCAGCTCTGTCGGCCACTGCCTCGCTGCCCTCTTTTGGCCAGGCCAGGAAGATCGCTTTTGGCTACACGGCAGTAACCGACTTCGCTTCCGTGTTCGTGGCCGCCGAGGAGGGTTTCTTCACCAAGCGCCAGTTGGACGTGGACTTGAAGTTCATCCCCAACGGCTCGACCATCCCCGCGGCCGTGCAGTCCGACTCTCTGCAGATCGGTGGGCCAACGCCCAGCGTCTTTCTGCAGTCGGTCGAGGGAGGCCTCGACCACGTGGTGGTCGCTGGCGGTGGCGTGACCTCCAAAGCCTCCACCAACGTGGCGCTGGTGGGCCGGGCCGGCAGTGGCGTGCGCTCGGCGCAGGATTGCGTGGGCAAGAAAATCGGGGTGCCCGGGCTTGGCGGCTTTCTGCATATGACCTTGCGCGCCTGGCTCAAGCAGCAAGGCGTGGATCAGAGGAAGGTGATCTTCGTTGAGGCCTCCTTCCCGCAGCACAACGACCTGATTCGCGGTGGCTCGCTGGATGCCGTGGTGTCCGTCGAACCGTTCGTGAGCCGCATCGTCGACAGCGGCGCCGGGTATGTGGCCTCCTACTACGGCACCTTCCTGCCCGACGGCAATCCCACCGTCCTGTATGTTGCCAAGCGAACCTGGGTGGACAGGAACCAAGGAACGGCACGGACGTTCCGTGAGGCTGTGCAGGAAGCAGCGGTTTTCATGCAAGACCCGAGGAACGCCGACAAGCTGAGGGCCCACGTTGGCAAGTACCTCAAGCTCCCGCCGGATGCTCTTGACAAGGTGCGCATCTCCCCGGCTGGCACCGTGGTCACGGAGAAGCAGCTCGGCTATTGGGTGGATCTAATGGCGGATCAAGGCGTCTTGCGCAGCAGGCTCAATGTCGGCGCGCTGTTGTTCAAGCCAAGCCCGGGCGCCCGCGATGTTTGAATCCGCGCTCGATTTTGACGAGGTGTCCATCCATCTCGGTGGGCGAGAGATTCTTTCGCCCACCAGCTTTTCGGTGAAGCCCGGCGAGTTCGTCTGCGTCATCGGTCCTTCGGGCTGCGGCAAGACGACCCTGCTGCGCGCGGCGGCGGGTTTTGTCACGCCCAGCGGTGGGCAGGTCAGCCGCAAGGGTCAGGCCATCATGGGGCCGTCCCGGGAGGTGGCTTTCGTGTTCCAGGACTACGGCCGCGCGCTGCTGCCGTGGCGTACGGTGCAGGCCAACGTGAGCCTGGCGCTGGAGGCGGCCCAGGTTCCGGCGGCGCAGCGGCAGGCCCGCATCGCCCGCGTGCTGGAGACGGTGGGTTTGTCGGCCCATGCCGGGAAGTTTCCGGCCCAACTCTCCGGGGGCATGCAGCAGCGGGTGCAGATCGCGCGCTGTCTGGCACAAGAGCCGGCGTTGATGATGATGGACGAACCCTTCGGCGCACTCGACGCCATGACCCGCGAGAGCCTGCAGGACGAGTTGGCGCGTCTGGTGCGCGAGCAGGGGCTGACGGTGATGTTCGTCACCCACGACCTGGAGGAGGCGATCTACCTGGGCGACCGTGTCATTGCCCTGCGCGCCAACCCCACAGCAGGAGAGCCCAGTCTGGCGGCGATGTTGGACGTGCCCTTGCCGCAGCCGCGCAACCAGCTCACCACCAAGGAGCACCCGGAGTTTCTGCGATTGCGCCGCGAACTCTATCAATACCTCGGGCATCACTGACATGGTGCGCGCGTTCAATCTGATACGGCCGCTCGTGTTCCCGGCAGCCCTTTTGCTGCTGCTGGAGGGCTGGGCACGCACCGCAGGCCAGGGCAGCGATGCCATCGCTCCGCCCACCTCCGCCTTGCGGGCGTTCGTCTCCAGCATCAGCAACGGCTCCCTGTTCGTGGCCACCGGTTTCACGCTGGGCAGCGCCGCGCTGGGTCTGCTGATCGGCAGTGCGCTGGGCATTTCGCTTGGCACGGTACTCGGGTTGTCGACACGTGCTGCCCGCGTGGGGTCGCTCACCATCCAGATGCTGCGGCCCGTGCCTTCGGTGGCGCTTATTCCGCTGGCCATGCTGGTGTTCGGCTTCGGTCCGGGGATGGAAGTCAGTGTGGTGGGCTTCGCTACTTTCTGGCCCATGCTGGTGCTGACCCAGGCCGCTACGCGGCAGGTCGATCCGCAACTGCTGGAGGTGGCGCGCGCGCTTCAGCTTTCACCTCTGAAGCGCTTCGTCAGCATCGTGCTGCCCAGCAGCGTGCCGCGCCTCTTCGTGGCGCTGCGACTGGGCGCGGCCATTGCCTTGGTGGTGGCGGTGACGGTGGAGATTGCCGCCAATCCGCACGGCATGGGTTATGCGCTGATGGTTGCGCAGCAGAGCCTGGACCCTGCCTTGATGCTGTCGTGGCTGTTCTGGATCGGCATGGTGGGCTTCGCCGTCAATGCGGGGACGCTGCGCTTGCAGCGCTGGGTGGCGCGGCGCATGGGGGAGGCGCAGCCATGAGCGGCGCCACTACGGCGGCACGGCCGCGACTGAGAGGGCATGCCGTCGAAGCCGCAGGTGCCGTCGGCATCTTGGCCGCGCTGGTAGTCCTGTGGTGGGCCGCCACGCATGGCGGCTGGGTCAGCAAGGTGTTCCTGCCGACTCCCGAGGCCACCTGGGCGAGCCTGCATTTCGGTCTGCAGGAGGGGGATTTGCTCTACCAGACCGGAGCCACTGTGCTTCGCATGGCGCTGGGCTGGGGCCTGGCTTCGGTCGCGGGCATGTTGTTGGGCGCGCTGATCGGCGCCTCCGCGGCAGCGCGCGCGTGGCTCGCGCCCACGCTCGAGTTCGTGCGGCCGCTGCCGGCCTCTGCGGTGATGCCCCTGGCCATGTCGATCTTCGGCTTGTCCAGCGGCATGGTGCTGTTCGTCGTCGCCTTCGGCGCCATGTGGCCGGTGCTGCTGAACACGGTCCATGGCATCGCCTCGGTGCACGTGCGTCTGCGCGAGGTGGCGCAGGCGCTGGAGATGCCGCGCCGCACCTTCGTCTGGAAGATCGGCTTGCCCAATGCGCTGCCCGATGTTCTGGCGGGCATGCGCCTGTCCATGATCGTGTCGCTGATCGTGTCCGTGGTGGGGGAGATGGTCGCGTCTCAGGACGGGCTGGGTCTGACCATCCTGCTGGCCGCGCGCTCGTTCCGCGCGGACGACCTCTTTGCAGGCATCTTGCTACTGGGAGCCATCGGCTTCCTGAGCAACAGCGTCCTGGCGGCTGCAGAACAGAGGCTCCTGAAGTGGCAACACCCTTGACGTCTTCGCGGAGTTGTATCTCAGCAGGAGATGCGGTTTCCGCGGGCAAGGCCAGCCTTCAGATCTTATGCAGCCCGCTCTTGTCCCCCCAGAGACAACCCTTCTTGCTCCGCTATGCGCTCCCTCCTAGAATGCTTCAGAAAAGCACGACCGTTCGCCGCCCGCAACGGCTACAAGCTCCGAGACATCCCCCTTCCGTATTCCCCAACCAAGGAACCCTCCGCATGACGGCTGAATACCGACTGCACGGCGACGTTGCCGTGATCTCCCTGAACAATCCTCCGGTCAACGGTCTGGGCCATGCCACGCGGCAGGGCATCACGGATGGGCTGGCCAAGGCGCAGGCGGACCAGGCCGTGAAGGCCATCGTGCTGACGGGGGCCGGCAAGGCCTTTTCGGGCGGCGCGGACATCAAGGAGTTCGGCTCGCCCAAGGCGCTGCAGGAGCCCAACCTGCTGAGCGTGATTCTGGCGGTGGAGAACACCTCCAAGCCGGTGGTGGCGGCCCTGCACACGGTGGCCATGGGCGGCGGGCTGGAGCTGGCGCTGGGCTGCCACTACCGCATCGCGGCGCCCGGCTGCAGCGTGGCGCTGCCCGAGGTCAAGCTGGGCCTGATCCCCGGTGCCGGCGGCACGCAGCGCCTGCCGCGCGTGCTGGGCGTGGAAACGGCTTTGAACATGATCGTCTCCGGCGAGCCGGTCAAGAGCGAGCTGCTGGCCCAGCAACCCGGCCAGAAGCTATTCGACAGAATGGCGGCCTCGGCCGACAGCCTGCTGGACGAGGCGCTGGCCTTCGCCCGTGAAGTGGCCGCCAAGCATGCGGATGGCAGCGCGCTGCCGCTGGTGCGCAACCTGCCTTGCAAGCACCCGCTGGGCGATGCGTACTTCCAGTTCGCGCGCAACATGGTCACCGGCATGGCCAAGAACTTCCCCGCGCCGCTCAAGTGCGTGGACGCGGTCGAGGCCGCCACCAGGAAGAAGTTCGACGAGGGCATGGCCTACGAGCGCGAACTGTTCACCAACCTGATGTGGACGCCCGAGTGCCGGGCGCTGCGCCACATCTTCGTGGCCGAGCGCGCCGCCTCCAAGATCCCGGACGTGCCCTCCGACACGCCGCAGCGCGCCATCCAGTCCGTGGCGGTGATCGGCGCCGGCACCATGGGCGGCGGCATCGCCATGAACTTCCTCAACGCCGGCATCCCGGTGAAGATCCTGGAGATGAAGCAGGAGGCGCTGGACCGCGGCATCGCCACCATCAGGAAGAATTACGAGGCCCAGGTCAAGAAGGGCAAGCTCAAGGCAGACAAGTACGAGCAGCGCATGGCCCTGCTCAGCACCACGCTGGACTACGCCGACCTGAAGGGCGCCGACCTGATCATCGAAGCGGTGTTCGAAGACCTGGGCGTGAAAGAGGCGGTGTTCCGCAAGCTCGACGAGGTCGCCAAGCCCGGTGCCATCCTGGCCTCCAACACCTCCACGCTGGACGTGGACAGGATCGCTGCCTTCACCAAGCGCCCGCAGGACGTGGTGGGCATGCATTTCTTCAGCCCGGCCAACGTGATGAAGCTGCTGGAGGTGGTGCGCGGCAAGGCCACCGCCAAGGACGTGCTGGCCACCGTCATGGGCGTGGCCAAGAAGATCCGCAAGACGGCGGTGGTGTCGGGCGTGTGCGACGGCTTCATCGGCAACCGCATGATCGAGCAGTACAGCCGCCAGGCCGGCTTCCTGCTGGAGGAGGGCGCCACGCCGCAGCAGGTGGACAAGGCCATCGAGAAGTTCGGCTTCGCCATGGGCCCGTTCCGCATGGGCGACCTGGCGGGCAACGACATCGGCTGGGCGATCCGCAAGCGCCGCTACGTCGAGAAGCCGGGCCTGAAGTACAGCAAGACCGCCGACCTGCTGTGTGAAATGGGCCGCTTCGGCCAGAAGACCGGCGCCGGCTGGTACGACTACCAGCCGGGCAAGCGCGATGCCATTCCCTCGAAGCTGGTCACCGACATGATCGAGCAGTACCGCAAGGACCAGGGCATCACGCCGCGCAAGATCAGCGACGAAGAGATCGTGCAGCGCCTGGTGTACGCGCTGGTGAACGAGGGCGCGCAGATCCTGGAGGACGGGATCGCCTCCAAGGCCAGCGACATCGACGTGGTCTACCTCACGGGCTATGGCTTTCCGGTCTGGCGCGGTGGCCCCATGCACTATGCCGACCAGGTGGGCCTGTTCAACGTGATGCAGAGCATGCAGCGCTTTGCCCGCAACCCGCAGGACGACGCCGAATTCTGGCAGCCCGCGCCGCTGATCCGGAAGCTGGTGGCAGAAGGCAAGCAGTTCAGCTGACTGAGAAGGCTGCGAAGCGACCCTGAGCGCCCATGTTGAAACGCATTTCCCTCGGGCTGCTGCTGGCGATCGTCCTGCTGCTGGCGGCCGTGGTGCTCAGGACCTTGGCCACGCCATCGCAGCAACTGGCGGTGGCGCCCGCACCCCGGCCGGACATCGACCTGCAGGCAGCCGCCCGACGGCTGTCCACCGCGATCACCTTCCGCACCGTGTCCAGCCTTGAAGACCCGGCCGCCAGCCTGGCCGAGTTCGACAAGCTGCACGTCTACCTGGAGCGGCAATTCCCCAAGGTCCACGCCACCCTCAAGAAGGAAGTGGTGGGACAGAAGGCGCTGCTCTACACATGGCCCGGTACCGACCCGAATGCGCCGCCCATCGCGCTGATGGCGCACCAGGACGTGGTGCCGATCGCGCCCGGCACGGAAGCCGTCTGGACGGTCGACCCCTTCGCCGGCGAGATCAGGGACGGCTTCGTCTGGGGCCGCGGCACGCTCGACAACAAGAGCAATCTCTTCGCGCAGATGGAGTCCGTCGAACTGCTCATTGGCAGCGGCTTCAAGCCGAAGCAGACCGTCTACCTCGTGATGGGCGACGACGAAGAGGTGAGCGGCCTGCGTGGCGCGCGGCCCATCGCGGAACTGCTCAAGTCGCGCAACGTGCGCCTGGACTTGGTGCTCGACGAGGGCCTGCTGGTGCTCGATGGCGTGCTGCCCGGTCTTTCCAGGCCTGCGGCCCTGATCGGCGTGGCCGAGAAGGGCTACGGCACCTTCTTCCTGTCGCTCGACACCGCTCCGGGCGATTCGTCGATGCCTCCGCAGCACAGCGCCATCGGCAGCATGAGCGCGGCGCTGGCACGGCTCGAAGCCCACCCGATGCCCGGCGGCATCCAGGGCGTGGCCGGCCAGATGTTCGGCGCGCTCGCGCCGGAGATGAGCGGCATCAACCGGGTGATGCTGTCCAACCTGTGGCTCACCGAGCCGCTGGTGCGCGGCCAGCTCGAGAAGAGCCCGAGCAGCAACGCCATGCTGCGCACCACCGCCGCGCTGACCATCGTGCGCGCCGGCAACAAGGACAACGTGCTGCCGGGCCGCGCCGAGGCTGCCGTCAACTTCCGCATCCTGCCGGGCGACACGCTCGCCAGCGTCGAGGCGCACCTGCGCAGGCAACTGGCCAACGACGATATCAAGATCAAGCAGTACCCCGGCAACTCGGAGCCCTCGCCCGTATCGCCCACCGACAGCGCCGGCTACCGCGCGATCCGGCAGGCGGTGCGCCAGAGCTTCCCGGATGCGGTGGTGGCCCCCGGCCTCATGACCGCCGCCACCGACTCGCGCCATTTCGCGCTGGTGAGCGACGCCGTCTTCCGCTTCTCGCCGTTCCGGGTGAAGGGCGAAGACCTGGCGCGCTTCCACGGCACCAGCGAACGCCTGGCCATCGCCAACTACGGCGAGATGATCGGCTTCTATCGCCAGCTCCTGAGCAACGCCAACGCTGCTCCGGCGCAATGACGACAAGCTCTTTTCCCACCCATCTTCAAAGGACCTCACCATGACCAGCGCCGTCATTGTTTCCACTGCCCGCACGCCGCTCGCCAAGAGCTGGAAGGGGGCCTTCAACATGACGCACGGCGCCACGCTCGGCGGCCACGCGGTGCAGCACGCCATCGCGCGTGCCGGCATCGAAGCCGCCGCCGTCGATGACGTCATCATGGGCTGCGCCACGCCCGAAGGCGCCACCGGCTCCAACATCGCGCGCCAGATCGCGCTGCGCGCCGGCTGCCCGGTCACCACTTCGGGCATGACCATCAACCGCTTCTGCTCCTCCGGCCTGCAGACCATCGCCACCGCCGCGCAGCGCATCATCGCGGGAGAGGGCGAGGTCTACGTGGCCGGCGGCGTCGAGAGCATCTCCTGCGTGCAGAACGAAGCCAACAAGCACATGCTGGCCGACCCGTGGCTGGTCCAGCACAAGCCCGAGATCTACTGGAACATGCTGCAGACCGCCGAGCAGGTCGCCAAGCGCTACAACATCGGCCGCGACGCCATGGACGAATACGGCGCCGCCAGCCAGCAGAAGGCCACCGCCGCACTCGAAGCCGGCCGCTTCAAGGATGAGATAGCGCCCATCACCGTGATGGCCGGCGTGGCCGACCCGGTGCTGGGCCTGCGCACCAAGGAAGTCACGCTTGAGAACGACGAGGGCATCCGCCCCGGCACCACCAAGGAAGGCATCAGCGGCATCCGTCCGGCCCTTCCGGGCGGCCTGATCGCGGCCGGCAACGCCAGCCAGTTCTCCGACGGCGGCGGCGCCTGCGTGGTGGTGCACGAGAAGTACGCCGAGCAGAAGGGCCTCAGGCCGCTGGGCCGCTTCCTCGGCTTTGCCGTGGCCGGCTGCGAGCCGGACGAGATGGGCATCGGCCCGGTCTTCGCCATTCCCAAGGTGCTCAAGCGCCTGGGCCTCACGGTCAACGACATCGACCTGTGGGAGCTGAACGAAGCCTTCGCCGTGCAGGTCATCTACTGCCGCGACAAGCTCGGCATTCCGGCCGACCGCCTGAACGTGGACGGCGGCGCCATCGCCGTGGGCCACCCCTATGGCGTCAGCGGCCAGCGCCTGACCGGCCACGCGCTCATCGAAGGCAAGCGCCGCGGCGCCAAGAAGGTGGTGGTCACCATGTGCATCGGCGGCGGCATGGGCGCCGCAGGGGTGTTCGAAGTGATCTGATCCTCCCCGCCTGGGGGTTCACCCTCTTCGGCACATGGGCCGCGCCGGGTGTCCTGCCCGGCGCGGCCTTTTCCTTTTCCATGCGCATGCCGAGGGATGCGCGCCTACGCGGACTTCGCCCAGCGGGCCATCAGCGTGTTCGAAGGCAGGTTCTCGTCGAGCAGCTTGCGCGCGGTTTCCACGCCGGCCACCGGCAGCCCCGTAGGATCCAGCCTGCCGATCTGGACCAGCACGCTGGCCTAGTCCCAGTAGATGTGCTCGTGGCAGAGCTTGTCGCCGCGAAACTTCACGATGGCCACGAGCGGGATCTCCACGCGCTTGCCCGTGGGCGGTGTGCCGGGCAGCAGCCAGTCGATCTCGCAGCTGTGGGTGAAGCAGAACAGCATCTCGTCCACGATCTGGCTGGTGCCGATGGTGCGCGAGATCGGGATCAGCGTGGTGTCGGGCGGGTTCGCATCGACGAAGTGGTGGCGGTAGAAGCGCGACAGCATTCGGTGGCCCACGCCGCCGGTCATCGTGGGGATGTGGTTGACATAGGGCTCGGCCACGCGGCTTGCATGCGTGTCGGGTGCGGTGCTCATGGGGTGGGGGCTCCTTGGGGGTGCAATGTGGTGTAGCGGCCGTCGGCGTAGAGCAGCGGCGCATGGCGCCCCGGGCGCAGCTGCACGGCCTTGATCTCGCCGATGAGATGCGCCGCGCCACCGCAGGCGAGGCCGCTGCGCTGCCCAGCAAGCGCATCAGGTGCGCAGGCGGCGGCGCCAGCATGGCGTTGGTCCAGCCGCTCACATGCGTGCCGTAGCCGTTCCAGAAGCGCTCGAAGATGTCGTGCATGAAGACCTCGTCGAATGCCGCCTGGCCCTGCGCGACGATGGCGCTTTCCACTGCATGCGCGAATTCCGGGGCATTGTTCGAGCCCTGACCGGTGATCGGATCGTTGAGCATCACCGCGCCGGCCATGCCCATCACCAGGCGGCCGCTGGGCAGGCGTCCAACCGGCTTGCGCACCGTCGGCGGGAAGGCGCCGCTGAGAAGGCCGTTGGCGTCGGTGAGTTCCACCTGTGTGCAGCGCGCGGCCTCCCAGGGCAGAAAACGCCGCAGGATCTCCAGGGAGCGTGCTAGGTGCTCTGCGGGGCCGCGGACGCCGGCCCAGCAGTCCATGGGGCCGCCGGGGATGCCTTCGAACACCATGATCTCGCAAGGGCCGCTGTGCGTGAGCGCGGGGAACACGAAGTACTCGCCCACGCCCGGGATCAGGTTGAAGCACGCCGCGCTGTGTTCCTCGCGCGGCCGCATGCCATGCACGTAGGTCAGCGCCAGGGCGTGCTGGGGCCGGTCGTAGGGGCTGCGGTCGGTGTCGCGCTCGAACATCCTGGCGATCGCGCCCTTGCCGGCCGCCACGATCACCAGATCGTGCGCGCGCGTGCACTGTTCCAGGTCCTCGATCTCGGCGTCCTTGAAGATCAGTTTTCCGCCGCGCCGGCCGAAGGTGTCCATCCAGCCGGGCACCTTGAGGCGCTGGTCGACCGACTGCGCGACATGGTCGAGCCGGTGGCTCCAGCTCAGCGCCTTCACGCCTGGCTGCCCGGGGTGGGGGACGGCGAAGGAGATGCCTTCCACCGGCGGGCAGTCCTGCTCCCAGAAGGCGAGGCCGCGGTCCCGCTCCAGTTGCAGGCTGTCATGGAACATGCATTGGCTGGACATGACCTTGCCGTGGCGGATCTCGTCCGCCGAGCGGTTCGAGACGACGGTCACACCATAGCCTCGAGCCTGCAGGCCCAGGGCAAGCTGCAGGCCGGACTGGCCGGCGCCGACGATGAGGATGTTGCGCATGGGTGTCTCCAGATGTTCGTGATGCGGCTCAGGCCATCAGTTTCGGGATCGCCGGCTCGAAGGATTCGGGGCCCATGGCCGAATAGCCGCCTCCACGGCGTAGTCCGCCCTGGTGACGAAGCTGGCGTGGTCGGAGCACAGGAACAGCACCACCTGCGCCACCTCCTCGGGGTCGCCGACGCGGCGCAGCATGTGGAACGGGGCGGCCACGCGATCGGTCTTGGCGCGGTCGCCGTGCGTGAGCTGGTCCATGATGGCCGACCAGGTCCAGCCGGGCGAGACGCTGTTGACGCGGATGTTGTCGGGCGCCAGGTCCAGCGCCATGTTGCGCGTGAGTTGCACCAGCGCGGCCTTGCTGGTGGGATAGAGCCATCACCGCCTGCAGCATCACGACTGCGCTGGCCACGTTCACGTTGAGCGCCGCGAGCCAGTCCGCGCACGGCGATTCGACGCCGTTGTCGACGTAGCTGCAGGCCAGGCTGACCAGGAAGTCCACCTGGCCGAAACGCGCGGCCGTCTCGTCGGCACAGGCGCGGACCTGGGCGTCGTCGGTGATGTCGGTGCGGCGGAACCACACCTTGTCCCCGCCAGCGCAGCTGGCGGCGACGCGCGCGCCGCCTTCGGCATCGATGTCGGCCCGGCCTCGTGCAATGCGCGCACCACGCCCGCGCCGATCAGGGTCGCCCCGCCGGTCACGATTGCCACCTTGTCCTGCAAGCCCTTGAACATCGCCATCTCCTCTTATCGTGGGGATGGGCCGAACGATAGGCAGCGCCGGGCGCGCGCGGAATCCGCAAAGCGCGGGCGCCATCCCGAATGCGCAGTTCTTTGCGCGGCCCTGCGGGCCGGCCCCGATATGCAGGAAGAGGCCTTTTGGTCGCCGAGCCCTTCACGCTGGTCGACCTGTGCCGCCACCTGGGCGTGAGTGCGCGGGGCCTGCGGCAGGCCTTCGCCGCCGCCTTCGGCGAAAGCCCGATGGCCCACTGGCGGGGGATGCGCCTGGACCTGGTGCACCGGGCCCTGGTGAGCGGGGCCGCCTGCGCCGCGCCGGCGCCTTGGCGAGGCTTGCCGAGCGCTACGGTTTCTTCCATGCGGGCCATTTCGCGGCGCACTACCAGCGGCGCTTCGGCGAGCGCCCGAGCGACACGGCACGTGTCCTGAAGGAGTCAGCGTCGCCGCATTGATTCCAGTACATTGACCGGCTTGTCTCCCTCCTGCACGGCACGGCCATGACGTTTCGCTCCACGCTCGACTTCCTGCTCTACGACTGGCTCGATGCCGAGTCGCTGAACCAGCGGGAACGCTTTGCCGACCACTCGCGCGAGACCTTCGACGCGGTGCTCGACACCTGCGAGCGCATCGCGCGCGAGAAATACGCGCCGTTCAACCGCACGGTCGATACCCAGGAGCCGCACTTCGACGGCGAGAAGGTCATCCTGCCGCAGGCCACGCACGACGCGCACAAGGCCTTCGTCGAGTCGGGAATGCTGAGCGCAGCGCAGGACTACGACGTCGGCGGCATGCAGTTGCCCTATACGCTGCAGGCCGCGGCCAACAGCTTCTTCGCGATGGCCTCGGTGAGCATCGGCTCCAACATGCTCACCAGCGGCAACGCCAACCTGTTGATGGTGCACGGTACCGACAAGCAGAAGGAGGTGTTCGCGCTGAACGAGTTCTCCGGCCGCTGGGCCGGCACCATGTGCCTGTCGGAGCCGCAGGCCGGCTCGTCGCTGAGCGACGTGGCCACGCGCGCCGTGCCCGACGGCCCCGACTTCCAGCACGACCCGCTCGGTCCGCGCTACCGCCTCACCGGCAACAAGATGTGGATCTCGTCGGGCGACCACGAACTGACCGAGAACATCGTGCACATCGTGCTGGCCAAGATTCCCGACGAGAACGGCAAGCTGGTGCCGGGCACGCGCGGCATTTCGCTGTTCATCGTGCCCAAGCGCATGGTCGACGCCAAGGGCCGGCTCACCGGCCAGCGCAACGACGTGGCGCTGGCGGGCCTCAACCACAAGCTGGGCTGGCGCGGCACCACCAACACGCTGCTGAACTTCGGCGAGGGCAAGTACCCCGTCGGCGGCAAGGCCGGCGCGGTGGGCTACCTGGTGGGCGAGCCCGGCAAGGGCCTGCACTGCATGTTCCACATGATGAACGAGGCCCGCATCGGCGTGGGCACTGCGGCCGTCATGCTGGGCCTGGCGGGCTACTACGCGTCGCTCGACTACGCGAAGAACCGGCCGCAGGGCCGGCCCGTTGGGCCCGCCGGCAAGGATGCCGCGCGCCCGCAGGTGCGCATCATCGAGCACGCCGACGTGCGGCGCATGCTGCTGGCGCAGAAGTCCTATTGCGAAGGCGCACTGGCGCTGGAACTGTACTGCGCGCGGCTGGTGGACGAGCAGAAGACCGGCGACGCCCAGGCCGCGGACGACGCCCGCCTGTTGCTGGAAGTACTCACGCCGATTGCCAAGAGCTGGCCCAGCGAGTGGTGCCTGGAGGCCAACTCGCTCGCCATCCAGGTCCATGGCGGCTATGGCTATACGCGCGACTTCCCGGTCGAGCAGTACTGGCGCGACAACCGCCTGAACATGATCCACGAGGGCACGCACGGCATCCAGGCCACCGACCTGCTGGGCCGCAAGGTGCGCATGGAAGGCGGCCGCGGCCTGCTGCTGCTGGCCGGCCGCGTCAACGCCACCATCGAGCGCGCCCTCCAGCGGCCCGAGCTGGCCGAGCACGCCAACGCCCTGGGCGCGGCGCTGGCCCAGGTCGGCGCCGCCACCAAGGCCGCCTGGGCCACCGAGGACCCGGCCGCGGCGCTGGCCAACGCCGTGCCCTACATGCAGGCCTTCGGCCACCTGGCGCTGGCCTGGATCTGGCTGGACGTGCTGCTGGCGGTGCAGGACGAAACCCCCGCCGCCCAGGGTCGGCGCGCGGCGGCGCGCTACTTCTACCGCTATGAGCTGCCCCGGATCGGCGCCTGGCTGCAGGTGGTGCGCACGCGGGACCAGACCTGCGTGGAACTTCCGGAGGATGGGTTTTGACGACACGCCCTAAGATGCAGGCTCCTCCGCCGCACCGCCTTCCCATGACCACTTCCGCCCGCCTCAAGCGCATTGAACGCCTCGTCTGGATCTTCATCTACGGCGGCCTGCTGACCCTGGTACTGGGCGTGGCGGTTCACGACGTGGACGAGCGCCTGGGCCAGTGGCTGATGGTGGGCGGAGGGCTCGCCGCGCTGGTTGGAGCCGGCCTGATACTCTGGCGCGCGCGCCTCGGCGAGGACGAATGAGCGGCACTATCGCCGGCGTGACAGCGCCGCGCGAGGGCGCTTGAACACAATCGGCCAAGAACCTGGCTCGCGGCGCATGCTGCCAGCGAATCACCAACGCACGGAGACACCATGACCCGATCGATCCCGCAACTGTTCGACCTCACCGGCAAGAATGCCCTCGTCACCGGCGGCTCGCGCGGCCTGGGCCTGCAAATGGCCCATGCGCTGGGCGAGGCCGGCGCGCGGGTGATGCTTTCGTCGCGCAAGGCGGGCGACCTGGAAGAGGCGGTGGCCGACCTGCAGGCCGCCGGCATCGACGCGCGCTGGGTGGCGGCCGACTGCGCCCGCGAGCAGGACGTGCAGCACCTGGCCGACGAGACCCTGCAGCGCATGGGGCCGGTCGACATCCTGGTCAACAACGCCGGCGCCAGTTGGGGCGCGCCGGCCGAGGACCACCCGGTCGAGGCCTGGGACAAGGTCATGAACCTCAACGTGCGCGGCTACTTCCTGCTGTCGCAGCAGATCGCCAGGAAGAGCATGATCCCGCGCCGCAGCGGCAGCATCATCAACCTGGCCTCCATCGCCGGGCTGGGCGGCAACCCGCCGGCCATGAAGACCATCGCCTACAACACCTCCAAGGGCGCGGTAATCAACTTCACCCGCACCCTGGCCGCCGAATGGGGCCGCTACGGCATCCGCGTCAACGCGATCTGCCCGGGCTTCTTCCCGAGCAAGATGACGGCCGGCCTGCTGGCCGCCATGGGCGAGAAAGAGATGGCAGCCCACGCGCCGCTGGGACGCCTGGGCGACGACGAGGACCTGAAGGGCCTGTGCGTGCTGTACGCCTCGGATGCCGGCAAGCACATCACCGGCCAGTGGCTGGCGGTGGACGGTGGCGTGAGCGCCGTGACCGGGGGATGATGGCGGCTTTCACCAAAGCCCTGCTTTTTTCATGAGCCTGCAGAACGACTACATCGAGCGCTGGACCCGGGGCCGCATCCCGTTCGCCCACCACCTGGGCTTCACGCTGGAGCGCATCGGCGAGGGCGAGTCCGAGCTGCACTACACCGCGCGGCCCGAGCACCTGAACGCCCATGGCGTGACCCACGGCGGCGCGGCCATGACGCTGATGGACGTGGCCATGGCGGCGGCGGCGCGCAGCGTCGACTTCGAGATGGGCGTGGTCACGATCGAGATGAAGACCAGCTTCCTGCGGCCGGCCAGCGGCCCCTTGGCCGCGCGCGGCAGGCTGCTGCACCGTACCGGCAGCATGGCCTTCGTCGAGGCCCGCATCCTGGACGAAAGCGGCGCCCTGTGCGCCCATGCCACAGGCACCTTCAAGTACGTCAAGCGCCGCGTGCCGGCGGGCGCCGGCGATGGCATTTCGACCGATTGATTTCAAGTAAAAAACGGCTGTAGCCCAGGTTCTATCTGGGCTACTAGCTATAAAAACCGTAGCTACCGCCCACCCGGGCGCCCAAGGAGAACCGCATGCCACAGAACCGCCAGATCCTGCTCGACAGCCGCCCGCAGGGCGAAGCGAGCGCCAGCAACTTCAAGCTCGTGACCGCCGACACGCCCGCGCTGCAGGACGGCCAGGTGCTGGTGCGCCACCACTACCTGAGCCTGGACCCGTACATGCGCGGCCGCATGAACGACAGCAAGAGCTACGCCGCGTCCCAGCCGCTGGGCGAGGTGATGATCGGCGGCACCGTGGGCGAGGTGGTGGAGAGCCGCTCGCCCAAGTTCGCGGTGGGCGACCAGGTGGTCGGCATGGGCGGCTGGCAGGAGTACAGCGTGGTCGATGCCGCCCAGCCGGGCGCGCTGCGCAAGGTCGATACCACCCACGTGCCGCTGTCGCACTACCTGGGCGCGGTCGGCATGCCGGGCGTCACGGCCTGGTACGGGCTGGTCAAGATCATCGCGCCCAAGGCCGGTGAAACGGTGGTGGTCAGCGCCGCCACCGGCGCGGTCGGCAGTGCCTATGGCGCACTGGCCAAGGCGCGCGGCTGCCGCGTGGTGGGCATTGCCGGCGGCCCGGACAAGTGCCGGTACGCGCGGGAGGAACTGGGCTTCGACGCCTGCGTGGACCACCGCGAGCACGGTGACCTCAAGTCCATGTCGCGCGCCCTGAAGGAAGCCTGCCCGCACGGCATCGACGGCCATTTCGAGAACGTCGGCGGCTACATCCTCGACGCCGTGCTGCTGCGCGCCAACGCCTTCGCCCGCGTGGCGGTGTGCGGCATGATCGCCGGCTACGACGGCCAGCCGCTGCCGCTGCAGAACCCGGCGCTGATCCTGATCAACCGCATCAAGATCGAGGGCTTCATCGTCAGCGAGCACATGGAGGTCTGGCCCGAGGCGCTGAAGGAGCTGGGCACGCTGGTCGCCACCGGCAAGCTCAGGCCGCGCGAGACCATCGCGCAGGGCATCGAAGCGGCGCCCGAGGCCTTCCTCGGCCTGCTCAAAGGCAGGAACTTCGGCAAGCAACTGGTCAAGCTGGTGTAGCCATGACGCCGGTCATCGCGGCTCCGACGGACACCCACGAGGTCTTCAACCAGAGCACGCCGCTGGCCGACCTCAACCTGTTCGACACCCACCACGCGCTGCAGGACGCCCTGCGGCTGCAAGCGCCCGGCCTGGACGCCGCGCAACTGCAGCCGCTGCGCCAGCTGGGCGCGCGCGCCGGCTCGGCCGCCATGCAGGCCCATGCCCGGCTGGCCAACACGCACCTGCCGCAGTTGCACACGCACGATCGCTTCGGCCGCCGCATCGACGAGGTCGAGTTCCACCCGAGCTACCACGTCCTGCTGGAGGCGGCGGTCGGCGCCGGCCTGCACGGCACGCCCTGGGCGGGCGGGCGCCATGCCCACCTGCTGCGCGCGGCCGGCTTCATGCTGTTCACCGAACTCGAGCCCTCGGTGCTGTGCCCCGTCTCCATGAGCTACGCCGCCACGCCCGCGCTGCGGGGCAACCCGGCGCTGGCGGCCGAGTGGGCGCCCAAGCTCGCCAGCCGCGCCTACGAGCCGCGCATGGCCTTCGTCGCCGACAAGCCCGGCGTGACCATGGGCATGGGCATGACCGAGAAGCAGGGCGGCTCGGACGTGCGCGCCAACACCACCCAGGCCGTGCGCGACGGCAGCGACGCCTGGGGCGAGCGCTACACTATCACCGGTCACAAGTGGTTCTTCTCCGCGCCCATGTGCGATGCCTTCCTGGTGCTGGCCCAGGCCCCGGCCGGGCTCAGTTGCTTCTTCCTGCCGCGCGTGCTGCCCGACGGCACGCACAACGCACTGCGCATTCAGCGCCTGAAGGACAAGCTGGGCAACAAGGCCAACGCCAGCTCGGAGGTCGAGTTCGTCAATGCCCAGGCCTGGCGGGTGGGCGAGGAGGGCCGCGGCGTGCCGCAGATCCTGGAGATGGGCACCATGACCCGGCTCGACTGCGCGCTCGGCAGCGCCGGCCTGATGCGCCAGGCCCTGGCGCTGGCCCTGCACCACACCGCCCTGCGCCATGCCTTCGGCAAGCCGCTCATCGCCCAGCCGCTGATGCGCAACGTGCTTGCCGACCTGGCGCTGGAGAGCGAGGCCGCCACCGCCCTGGCCCTGCGCCTGGCCCATGCCTTCGACCAGCCGGACGACCCGCACCAGCAGGCCATGGCCCGGCTGCTCACGCCGGTGGCCAAGTTCTGGATCTGCAAGCGCGGCAGCCACTTTGCGCAGGAAGCCATGGAATGCCTGGGCGGCAACGGCTATGTGGAGGAGGGCGGCCAGGGCGTCATGGCCCGCATCTACCGCGAGATGCCGCTCAACTCGATCTGGGAGGGCGCCGGCAACATCATGGCGCTGGACCTGCTGCGCGCCATGCGCCGCGCCGACGCCGCCGCCGCGCTGGCGCAGGAACTGGCGCCCGCCCGGGGCGCCCACCGCGCGCTGGACCGCCTGGCGGCCGCCCTGCCCACGCGCGTCGAGGAGATGGCCACCGAACTCGAGGCGCGCCGCCTGGCGCAGGACGTGGCGCTGGCCGTGCAGGCCGCGCTGCTGCACCAGTGCGCGCCGGCCGCCGTGTTCGGCGCCTTCTGCGACTCGCGCCTGGGCGGCGACTGGGGCCATGCCTTCGGCACCCTGGGCGCCGGCACCGACTTCGACACCCTCCTGCAACGGGCCATGCCCCGATAAGGAAAGCTCCCATGAACGACCTGATCCTGCACCACTACCCGATGTCGCCGTTCTCGGAGAAGGTCCGCCTGATCCTCGGCTACAAGCAGTTGGCGTGGAAGTCCGTCACCATCCCCAGCGTCATGCCCAAGCCCGACGTGCAGGCGCTCACCGGCGGCTACCGACGCACGCCCTTGCTGCAGATCGGCGCCGACATCTACTGCGACACCGCCCTGATCTGCGACGTGCTGGAGCACCGCCAGGCCAACCCCACGCTCTACCCGGCGCGCGCCAAGGGCATGGCCCGCATCCTCGCCCAGTGGGCCGACAGCACGCTGTTCTGGGCCGCCATGGCCTACAGCATCAGCCCCAAGGGAGCCGCCAGCCTGTTCGCCGGCGCGCCGCCCGAGGCGGCCAAGGCCTTCGCCAACGACCGCGGCGCGATGAGCGTGAACATGACCCGGCTGCGTCCGGCCGACGCCGCCGCGGCCTACCGCAGCTACCTGCGCCGCCTGGCCAACATGCTGGAGGAGAGCCCCTTCCTGCTGGGCGACGCGCCCTGCGTGGCGGACTTCTCGGTCTACCACGCCCTGTGGTTCACCCGCTCGCGCGTGCCGGTGATGGCCGGCATCCTCGACGCCACGCCCGGCGTGCTGGACTGGATGGACCGCATGGCGGCGATCGGCCACGGCCGTCCGCAGGACCTGGGCTCCGCCGAGGCGATCGCCATCGCCGCCGCGGCCACCCCCGTGCCGGTGGACCCGGAACCGTTCCAGGACGAGCACGGCATCGCGCTGGGCAGCCGCGTGACGGTCACGGCCGAGAGCTTCGGCCCCGAACCGACCGAAGGCGAACTCATCGCCGCCACCCGCATGCACTACACCCTGCGCCGCACCGACGAGCGCGCCGGCACGGTGCACGTGCACTTTCCGCGCATCGGCTTCGTGCTGCGCAAGGCGGAGGCCTGAATGCACGCTCTCGGGTGTTTGCCATTGTTCATGGGAAAGGACAGCAGACCATGATTCAGGATTTCAACGGCAAGACCGCCGTTCTCACCGGCGCCGGCTCGGGCTTCGGCCTCGAATGCGCGCGCATCGGCGCCCGAAGGGGCATGAACCTGGTGCTGGTCGACGTGCAGCAGGACGCGCTCGATGCGGCCGCCGCCGAGATGCAGGCCGCCGGCGCCACCGTGCTGACGCGCAAGGTCGATGTGTCCAGCGCCGCCCAGATGGAGGCGCTGGCCGCGCAGGTCCAGGAGCGCTTCGGCGCGCCGCATTTCGTCTTCAACAACGCCGGCGTGGGCGCGGGCGGCCTGGTCTGGGAGAACTCGGTCCAGGACTGGGAATGGGTGCTGGGCGTCAACCTCTGGGGCGTGGTGCACGGCGTGCGCCTGTTCACCCCGATGATGCTCGACGCCGCGCGGCAAGACCCGTCCTGGCGCGGCCACATCGTCAATACCGCCAGCATGGCCGGCCTGCTGGCGCCGCCCAACATGGGCATCTACAACGTCAGCAAGCATGCGGTGGTGAGCCTGACCGAAACGCTCTACCAGGACCTGCGGCTGGTGAGCGAGCAGGTGTCGGCCAGCCTGCTGTGCCCGTACTTCGTGCCCACCGGCATCAACCAGAGCCAGCGCAACCGGCCGGGCGCGCTGGCATCGGCCAAGCCCACCCGGAGCCAGCTGATCGGCCAGGCCATGAGCGACAAGGCGGTCGGCAGCGGCAAGATCACCGCGGCCCAGGTCGCGCAGAAGGTGTTCGACGCCGTGGCGGCCGACCAGTTCTACATCTTCAGCCACCCGCAGGCCCTCGGCCCGGTGCAGACGCGCCTGGAAGACGTGGTCCAGGCGCGCAACCCGAGCGACCCGTTCGCCCACAAGCCGGAACTGGGCGCGGAGCTGAAGGCGGCGCTGCGAGGGGTCTGACGCCTGTGCGGGGATGTGGTCGTCATACCAGGCGCCGGCCGGCATGCTGCTGTCCTTCGACCCGGCGCTGACCAGCAGCACTGTCACGGCGCTCAACGAGGTACGGGTGACGGCCCGGGCCGAGCGCAGCGCCATCAGCGAGGGCACGGTGGGCAAGGGCGAGCAGCCGCGCAACGCGACGCTGACGCTGCGCGGCAAGTTCTGATGCGCGCGGCGGCGGTGCACCCATCTATACTTGAGAATTGTTCTCAATATCAGGTCGCTGCGTGCCCGCCCCATCGCCTTGCGTGTTTCCCGACGTCGAATCCCTGTACCTCGCCCACCACGGCTGGCTGCAGCACTGGCTGCGCAAGAAGGTGGGCAATGCCTTCGACGCCGCCGACCTGGCGCAGAGCACCTTCCTGAAAGTGCTCACCGCCCGCGGGCTGGACCAGGTGCAGGAGCCGCGCGCCTACCTGACCACCGTGGCCAAGGGAGTGCTCGTCAATTGGTACAGGCGCCAGGCGCTGGAGCGGGCCTACCTGGAGGCGCTGGCCACCCTGCCCGAAGCGTTGGCGCCGTCGCCCGAGGAGCGTGCGCTGGTGCTGGAAACCCTGCACGAGATCGATGCCATGCTCGATGCGCTGCCGCCTGTCGTGCGGCGCACCTTCCTGCTGTCGCAGCTCGACGGCATGAAGTACGAGGACATTGCCAGGCACTTGCAGGTGTCGCTGACCAGCGTGAAGCGCTACATGGCCCAGGCCTTCCGCCATTGCCTGGTGGCGATGCCATGAGGGGCGCCCTGCAGGCACGCGTTCTCGACGAGGCCGCCGAATGGCTGATGCGGCTGCATGACAGCGGCGCGACCGACGCCGACCGCACCGCCTGCGAGCGCTGGCGCCAGGCGGACCCCGAGCATGCGAGGGCCTGGGAACGCGCCGAGCTGCTGATGGGCAAACTCGGCGGCCTGCCCACGGCCCTGGCCCTGCCGGCGCTGGACCGTCCGGCACGCAGCCGTGCCGGACGCCGTGCCGCCGTGGCCAGACTGGCCGCGCTGCTGGCCGTGGCACCCGCCGCCTGGATGGCCTGGCACGCAGCCGACGGGCAGGGCTGGACCGCCGGCCTGCACACCGGCACCGGCGAGCGGCGCACCGAGCGACTGGCCGACGGCAGCCTGCTGATGCTGGACACCGCCAGCGCGGTAGACATCCATTTCGATGCCGCATTGCGGCGGGTTGACCTGCGCCACGGCGCGATCTCCATTCAGACCGCACCCGATCCGGCCACGCCCCGGCGTCCCTTCGTGGTGGATACGGCGCTGGGCCGGCTGCGTGCGCTGGGCACGCGCTTCACGGTGCGGGACGACTCCGGGTCGGTCCGCCTGGCGGTGACGCAAGGCGCGGTGGAGGTCCGCCTGCACGGCGCGAGCGGGCCGCCACTGGTCGTGCCCACGGGACGGCAGACCGTGCTGTCGGCGCAGGGCGTGGCCGTGCCGCAGCCCGTGCCGCCCGAGGCCACGGCCTGGACGCAGGGCATGCTGATGGCCGACGCTATGCCTCTGGGCGACTTCTGTGCCGAGCTGGGCCGCTACCGTCCGGGCATGCTGCACTGTGCTCCCGAGGTGGCGGCATTGCGCGTATCGGGCACCTTCCCGCTGGCGGACACCGACCGCACGCTGACCATGCTGGCCTCCACCTACCCGGTCGATGTGCAGATGCGCCTGCGCGGATACTGGATCACGGTGGTGGCACGGCCGGGGCAGGGGGCGGGAAAAAATAGTTGAGCCAGGGTGATACTTTTTCGACGCTCGGCTGGCAACGGGGGTGAGACCTTCACTTTTCCGCAGTCCAAAGACCGATTCCATGGCCGCTTTCCCCGTACCGCACTCCGTTTTCCATCCCCTGGAGCATGCCGCCCGCCTGGCCTTGCTGGGCATGGCGCTTGCCGCTGGCACCGTCCATGCCGCCGATCCGGCCCCGGGCGAGGCCGCCCAGTCCTACCAGATCGCACCGGGGCCCCTGGGCCGCACGCTGTCCGGCGTGGCCATGGCGGCCAGCATCGCGCTGTCCTTCGACCCGGCGCTGACCGAGGGCCTGACCAGTCCGGCGCTCAATGGCCGGTACTCGCCGCAGCAGGCATTGCAGCGCCTGTTGGCGGGCAGCGGCCTGGCCATGGTGGCGCGCGGCGATGGCAGCTACACGCTGCGCAGGCCGCCCGCGCAGGCCGGGATGCCGGCCGGCGCGTCGGCCACGCTGAACGAAGTGCGGGTGACGGCCCGGGCCGAGCGCAGCGCCATCAGCGAGGGCACGGGCTCCTATGTGGCCCGCGCGGTTACGGTGGGCAAGGGCGAGCAGGCGGTCAAGGACATCCCGCAGTCCATCAGCGTGATCACGCGCCAGCGAATGGATGACCAGAACCTCAACACCGTCGACGACGTGCTGGCCAGCACCACCGGCATCACCATGTATGACAGTCCCATGGGCGGGCGCTACGTCTATTCGCGCGGCTTCCGGGTGGATACCTACCAGTTCGACGGCGTCAATCGCGCCTTCTACTATCCGCAGGCCGACAACTTCACCAGCAATGCCGCCACGCTGGACCGCGTGGAGGTGGTGCGCGGCGCCACGGGGCTGCTGCAGGGCGCGGGCTCGCCCAGCGCCACCATCAACATGGTGCGCAAGCGCCCGCTGGCCGAGCGGCAATTGCAGATGTCCGCCAGCGCGGGCTCATGGAACAACCTGCGCGCGGAGATCGACGCCACGGGGCCGTTGAACGAAGCCGGCACGCTGCGCGGCCGGGTGGTCGCCAGCCTCAACGGCCGCGACTACTTCTACGACGTGGCCGACAGCCGGACGGGAGTGCTCTACGGCGTGCTGGAGTACGACATCGCGCCGCAGACCCAGCTGACCCTGGGCGCCACGCATGAGCGGCTGCGCTCCACGCCGTTCTTCCAGGGCCTGCCTCGTTATGCCAGCGGCGCGGACCTGCGGCTGCCGCGCTCCACCTTCCTGGGCGCGGACTGGAACCGCTGGAACAGCGAGCAGACCTCGCTGTTTGCCGAGTTGGCGCATCACTTCAATGCCGACTGGTCGATCAAGGCCACTGCGGGCTACACCACCGAAAAGCACGATATGAAGTACGCGTTCGCCCTGGGCGCGATCCAGCCCGCGACGCTGGCCGGCAATGAAATGTATGCGGGGCTGTTCGATGTCACCACGGACAACAAGACGCTGGATGTGGCCGTGGATGGCAAATTCGATGCCTTCGGCCGCAGGCACTCGGTGAGTTTTGGCGCCAACACGGGCCACATGGTCAACCAGAGCGACTACTCGCTGATCCGCATGGGCGTGCTCAACAATGTGTTCGATCCGAACGCCGCCATCCGGGAACCCACCAGGGCCGACTTCCTGGCCAACCGCTATCGGGGCGACGACAGTGAAACCCGCCTGACCCAGTCGGGCGCCTATGGCGTGGCGCGGCTGAGCGTGACCGATGTGCTGACACTGGTCGGCGGCGCACGCATCACGCGTTTCAAGGGCAGCAGCCGCTACCGGGACACCGGCGCGGCCTACAACGATCCCTACAAGGAAAGTGGCGTCATCACGCCCTATGGCGGCCTGATCTACGCACTCAATGACCAGTGGTCGGCCTATGCAAGCTACTCCGACATCTTCCAGGCCCAGAACGCATTGACGGCGGCGGGCGCCCTGCTGCCGCCCATCAAGGGCCGCAATCTGGAGGTGGGCATGAAGGGTGAACTGCTCGATGGCCGGGTCAATGCCGCCGTGGCGCTGTTTCGCATCGACCAGAAGAACCGGGCCGAAGAGGACCTGGTGAACACATGCTCGGTGGGCAACTATTGCTATGTCTCCAGCGGCAGGGTGCGCAGCCAGGGCCTGGATGCCGAGATCAGCGGTGAGGTGGCCCGCGGCTGGCAGTTGTTTGCCGGCTATACGTTCAGCCACTTCAGGTACCTGGACAACACCTCCAATGCCGGTGTCGAGTTTGCGAGCACCTATACGCCCAGGCACATGCTGCGCGTCTGGAGCGACTACCGCCTGCCTGGCGACTGGGGCGCCTGGAGCGTGGGCGGCGGCGTCAATTTCCAGACGGCCAGTTCGCGCGCGGTGGGCGCCATCACCGATGTGCAACCGTCCTATGCCGTATGGACGGCACGCCTTGGCTACCGGATCGACCGCAATTGGTCGCTGGCGCTGAGCGTGGCCAATCTGTTCGACAAGACCTACTACCAGACCATCGGAGCACCGGCCTGGGGCAATGTCTATGGCCAGCCGCGCAACGCGACGCTGACGCTGCGCGGCAAGTTCTGATGCGCGCGGCGGCGGTGCATCCATCTATACTTGAGAATTGTTCTCAATATCAGGTCGCTGCGTGCCCGCCCCATCGCCTTGCGTGTTTCCCGACGTCGAATCCCTCTACCTCGCCCACCACGGCTGGCTGCAGCACTGGCTGCGCAAGAAGGTGGGCAATGCCTTCGACGCCGCCGACCTGGCGGTGAGCACCTTCCTGAAGGTGCTCACCGCCAGGGGGCTGGACCCGGTGCAGGAGCCGCGCGCCTAACTGACCACCGTGGCGCGCAACCTGCTCATCAACCAGGTGCGCCGCCGCGCCATCGAACAGGCCTACCTCGACGCGCTGGCCGCCATGCCCGAGCCCGTGGCGCCGCCGCCCGAGCTGCGGCTCATGCTGCTGGAACAGGTGCTGTACGGCGTCATCGACGCCGACCTGACACCCGACACGACCCTGCGCCTGGGCGCCGACTACCAGGCCAATCGGCCTACCGGCTCGACCTGGGGCGGCTTGCCCTGGTGTTCAGCGATGGCGCATCTACCGACTGGGACGTCTCGAAAACCACCGCCGCCCGGTGGACCCGCTGGTACCGCACCAACCGCACCCAGTTTGCCAACCTGGAGCACCGCTTCGACAGCGGCTGGAACCTGTCGGCCGGCCTGGCGCGCACCATTGCCACCGGCGTTGACGGCAGCGCGGTCAACAGCTGGGCGCCCCGGACCCAGTTGCATCTGTTCACCACCCATCGCCTGCCAGGCGACTGGCAGCGGCTCACGGTGGGTGGGGGCTTGCAATGGCAGAATCGCAGCTACTACCCGCTGCCCACCCGAGCGGGCGACACGCTCTACCAGCAAAACGCCTCTGGCATCGTCAACCTGATGCTGCGCTACGCCTTCAGCCCGCAACTCTCGCTGCAGGCGAACCTGAACAACCTGCTGGACAGGAAGTACTACGCCAACATCGGCGGACAGGGCCAGTTCGGTACGCCGCGCAATGCCCAGGTGGCCCTGAACTTCAGGTTCTGATGCCGGAAGTGGCCCTTTTTTCGTGCTCGTTGGTCATAGAGGGTAGGGGCGCGATATTGCGCCTTTCGCCCCATGACCGACTATGCCCTATGACCACTGTGCACTCCACCTCCCACCCGGCCCTGCGCATCCTGTCGCGCCTGGCGGCCGCCGTTCTTGGCGGCTATGCGCTGGCGGCCGCGGCTGCCGTATTCGTCGGCGCCGTGCTGCCGGCCGGCCGGGCCGATGCGGCGCTGGCCGGCATGCAGGCCAGCTTCATCGTCCACGTGGCGGCCGTGATCTGGGCCTTTTCGCCGGTGCGCCCGGCACGGGTCTGGCAGGGTCTGATCGTGCTCGCCGCCGCGCTCGCGCTGTCGGGCTGGCTGTTGCTGCGCCTGGGAGGCTGACATGAAAGCACCCCCAGGCTGCGCGCTTGGCGTCTTCGCCTTCTCCCTCAAAGGGGGCACATCCAGCGGCCCGGCAAAGCCGGTTCCGCGGATGCCCTGGCATGGCCTGCTCCGCGGCCTTTGGCGCAGCTGCCCGTTTCATGCGCCGCGGGTGGCGCGTGAGCGCCATGGATCACTCACATGACCAGTTCCCGGAACAAGGCCCGGCACAAGACCGTCATGTCTGGCAGCGGCCCGGGGCAGGGCGGCTTCCGCCAGGCGCAGGCGTGGCTGCACACCTGGTGCGGCCTGTGGTTCTCGTGGCTGCTGTTCGCGGTGTTTCTCACGGGCACCCTGGCCGTGTTCCAGGAGCCGATCTCGCACTGGATGACGCCCGAGCACCGCGCCGAGGAAGCCGCCGCTGCCGCCGCCCCGGCAGACCCGGGCGCCGGCCGCGCCCAGCGCCTGGCCTGGGCCGTGGCCTACATGGCCGAGCACCACCCCGCGGCGGCGATGTGGGAGCTGTGGCCGTCCGACGCGCAGGGCGGCGGCGATCTCACGGTGTACTGGTTCGACGAGAAGCAGCAGTACGTCTCGGCCAAGCTCGATCCGGCCACCGGCGCGCCTGTGCCCGCCGGCGCTGGCGGCCCCGCGCTGCGCGGCACGTTGGCCGGCCAGCACTTCGTCGATTTCCACTATGAACTGCACGCCGGCAGCATCGGCCTGTGGATCGTCGGCATCGCCGCCCTGGCCATGCTGGTGGCGCTGGTGTCGGGCGTCATCACGCACAAGCGCATCTTCAAGGACTTCTTCACCTTCCGGCCGGGCAAGGGGCAGCGTAGTTGGCTGGACGCGCACAACGCGGTGGCCGTGCTGACGCTGCCTTTCCAGCTGATGATCGCCTACACCGGCATCGTGATCTCCGGCATGAGCTTCATGCCCGCGGCCAAGCTGGCGCACTACGGCGCCGGCGCTGCGGCGCAGCAGCGGTTCCTCGACGACCTGGGCGGCGGCCAGCCCGCGCGCAGTGGGCGCGCGATGCCCGTGCCGGACCTGGAGGCCTTCGCCGCGCGCGGCCAGGCGCTCATGGGGCAGCCGGTGCGCGCGGTGGTGATCGACCATCCTGGCGATGCCGCCGCGCGCATCGGCGTCTACGGCTGGAACGACGATGCCGCGGCCCAGCGGCATTTGAGCCCGACGAGCGGCATGGCCTCGTTCTCGGCGGCGACGGGAGCGGTGCTGCGGGTGCGCCTGCCGGGCGACGCGGACGGCGGCACGGCGTCGCTGGCGCAGTCCGCCATGGGCGGGCTGCACATGGCGAGCTTCGGCGGCTGGGCCGTGAAGTGGCTCTACTTTCTGTGCGGGCTGGCCGGCGCCGCGATGATGGCCACGGGCGCGATCCTGTTCATGGTCAAGCGCCGCAGCAAGCACCTGGGCGAATTCGGCGGCGCCACCGCGCGCGTCTACCGGCTGATCGAGGCGCTGAACGTCGCGGCCATCGCCGGGCTGGCCCTTGCGTGCGTCGGCTATCTCTGGGCGAACCGGCTGGTGCCGCTCGGCATCGGGCAGCGCGCCGGCTGGGAGCAGCGCGTGTTCTTCGGCCTGTGGCTGCTGGCGCTGGCGCATGCCTTGTGGCGCCCGCCGGCCAAAGCCTGGCGCGAGCAGTTGGGCCTCTTCGCGGGCCTGTGCCTGCTGCTGCCGGTGCTCGACTTCCTGAGCACCGGCGACCACTTGCCCGCCCAGTGGCAGCGTGGCGACTGGGAAAGCGTCGGCGTCGCGCTGGTGTCGCTCGCCCTGGGCGTTGCGGCCGCATGCGCCGCGCGTTTTCTTTGGCGGCGCGAGAAGCGCGCCGCGCTGGCGCGCCGTTCGCCCCGCGCATTGACGGCCGCGGAGCGCTCGGCATGACGACGCTGCATGCTTGCCTGCTCGCGCTCGCGCTGGCCTTTGCCGGCATGGCCGGGCTGGGCTTTGCCATGGACCGCCACTACCAACAGCTCACGCAGGCGCATGAGGCGCCCCCCGGCCACCGGCGGCTGCTGCGCGGCGCGGGTGCCGTGCTGCTGGCCGCCGCCGTCGCGCCGTGTTGGCTCGCCTGGGGCGGCAGCGTGGGCGTGGTAGTGTGGCTGGGGTTCCTGTCGGCCGGTGCGCTCTGCGTTGCGCTGCTGCTTCCTTACCTGCCGCTCGTTGCCGCGCTGGCTGCTGCATTTGCCGGGGTGGCCGGCGTGGGCGGCATGGCGATGTGGCTGGCGCCGCATGCCCTTTCCTGAGCCATGCCGGATGGCCGCTCTGAAGATCCCTTCCATTGATAGTCCAGAGGTTTCCTTGTCCGCCAAGCCCATGTCCCCGCTCCGCCGCCTTCTGTCCCCGTCGTTCGCCCTCGCGGCCCTGTCGCTGGCCTGCGCCGCCCATGCCGACTACGTCTGGCTCGAGCGCGATGCCGGCGGCGTTGCCAGCGCCTATGTGGGTGAACTGGGCAAGACGCCGCAGGCGGCCTCCAGCGTGGCCGCGCCGCGCGCCTTCCTGGCCGATGGCAAGGATCTGCCGCTGACGCTCGAGCCCGCGCGCATGCGGATCCCCGCCGCCGCTGCGGGCGACCTGCGCCTGGTCGCCAGCCGCGTCACCGACAAGGGCGTGCTGCACTACTACCAGGCCCGCTCCGGCCGCGCCGAGACCAGGGCGCTCAACGACCTGGAGCTGGTGCCCACCGAGCCCGGGGGCAACACCTTCCGCCTGGTGTGGAAGGGCGGCATCGTCGCCGCCACGCAGGTCAACGTGGAGACTTCGGCCGGCTGGCGGCGAGTGCTGGCGCCGGCCCAGGACGGCAGCGTCCACCTCGACACGCCGTTCCCCGGCCTCTACGTGCTGGAGGTGACGGCCAAGGTCAACGGCGCGGTCACGGTCGGAGGCAAGAGGTACGAGGACGTGCGCCACACCGCCACGCTGAGCTTCGAGGTCAGGCCCTGATGCGCGCGCGCACCGGAATTTCAAGCAGAATCGGCTTGTAGCCCAGGTAGGGCCTGGATTTATGGCTATTAAATAGATAGCATCAATGACCCTGGCAGCGCCCGCCGCACGCTCCGGGCCGAGCTGCGCGACGCGCTGCGGGCGGCCTGGCGGGCGATGGAGGACTCAGCCCTGCTTCAGCCAGAGCCGAATCTGATCGATCGTCGCGGTGGCGCCGCCGCAGACCACCACCAGCAGGCTGTCGAAACGCTCCAGCTCGGGCGCGCGCTCATAGACCGCGGCCAGGCTGGCACCGCAGGCCGGCTCCACCAGCAGGCGATGGTCTGCCAGAAAGCGCTCGCAGGCGCCGAGCGCGCTGCGGTCTGACACCCGCAGGCTCTGCACCGGGCGCTCCTGCGTCCACTGCAGCGCCCGCTCGCAGACGCGCTTGGCTCCGAGCGAGGTGGCGATGCTGCTCAGGCGCTCCAGCTCGACCGTGCGCCCGGCCACCATCGCGGCATGCAGCGACGCGGCTCCGTCGGTCTCCACCGCCAGGATCGGGACGCCGGCGCCGCCATTGCGCTGCAGGCCTTCGGCCACGCCCGACAGCAGGCCGCCGCCGCCGACCGACAGCACCACGGCGCCCGGCTGCAGGCCGGCGCCGAAGATCTCATCGACCATCGACGCATGGCCTTGCCACAGCAGCGGATCATCGAAAGGGTGGATGAAGGCGTCGGTCGCGCTGACCAGGGACTGCGCCAGCGCATTGGCCTCCTGCCACGAGGCGCCGTGGACGATGACCTCGGCCTCTTCCTGGCGCAGCAGGGCCTGCGCGGTGCCGGAGGTGGTCTCGGGCACCACCACGGTCACCGGGACGGACAGCCGGCGCCCGGCGTAGGCCACGGCCAGCCCGGCGTTGCCGCCGGAGGACGAGACGAAGCGCCGCGCACCGCGCTGCCGGTAGGTGTCGCAGGCCAGACCGACGCCGCGGATCTTGAAGGAGCCGGGCGGCTGCAGCGCCTCCAGCTTGAGCCAGACCGGGCGGCCGGCGGCCAGGCTCAGCGGGCACGACTCGACCAGGGGCGTGCTGATGTGCAGGGGCATGGCGCGCGGGTTCACGTGCGCTCGATCAGTTCGATCTGATAGCCGTCCGGGTCGCGCACGAAGGCGATCACGGTGGTGCCGCCCTTCACCGGGCCGGCCTCGCGCGTGACCACGCCGCCGGCGGCCTTGATTCTTTCGCAGGCCGCGGCCACGTCGGGCACGCCCAGGGCGATGTGGCCGTAGCCCTTGCCCAGGTCGTAGGAGTCGATGCCGTAGTTGTAGGTCAGCTCGATCTCGGCATGCTCCGGGTTGCTGCCGTAGCCGACGAAGGCCAGCGAATACTTCTGTTCGGGCCGGTCGGTGGTGCGCAGCAGCTGCATGCCCATCACCTCGGTGTAGAACGCGATGGAGCGCCGCAGGTCGCCGACGCGCAGCATGGTGTGGAGGAGTCGCATGGGGGCTTCTTTGATGGAGGCAGAAGCCCTTGATTGTGGCCTACCGGGTCGGCAGATCGAACACCAGGCAGGTGGTGCTCGCATGCGCGTACAGCGTGCCGTCCGGCCCGGTGAGCCGGGCCTCGGCCGTGGCCAGTTGGCGGCCGCAGTGGATCACCTTGCCCTCGGCGCGCACCCGCTGCACCTTGGGCGTGATGGCCTTGACCATGTTGATGCCCAGTTCGGCCGTGGTGTAGGCGCGGCCGGCCGGCAGCCGGGTCTGGACGGCGCAGCCCAGCGCCGAATCCAGCAGCGTGGCGAACCAGCCGCCGTGCACCGTGCCCATCGGGTTCAGGTGCCCGGGCCGCGGCGTGCCCTGGAACAGCGCGCGGCCTTCGTCCACCTCCAGCACCAGGAAGTCCAGCGTGCTGGCGATGGCCGCGTAGGGCAGTTCGCCGCGCAGCATGGCCTGCATCTGCTGCAGGCCGCTCAGGCCGGCGATCTGCTCCGGCCGGGCCACGCCGGGGCCGGGTCCGGCGTCCAGGCGCTGACGGGCGGCGGTTTCTTCTGCCAGCCAATCGGCCAGGGTGGCGGCGGGGTCGCGATTGCTCATGCGGGAGGTCTCCATGGGGTGTTGTAGCTGCAACGATTGTAGCTACAATTGTCCGCATGAAAACCGCCAGCCCCGCCGACAAGCCCCGCGGGTGCACCAACCTCAAGCTGCGCCAGCTCACCCGCCGCGTCACCCAGCACTACGACGCGGAGGTGGGCAAGACCGGGCTCAAGACCACCCAGTACTCGCTGCTGTGCCACGTGCTGCGCTTCGGGCCGCTGCGCTCGGTGGAACTGGCCGCGCTGATGCAGATGACGGCTTCCACCCTCAGCCGCAACCTGCAGGTGCTGGTGGCAGAAGGCCTGCTGGTGCTGGAGGCGGGGCCCGACGCGCGCAGCCGGCTGGTATGCATCACCGAGGCCGGCCGCGCCAGGCAGCGCGAGGCCCAGCGGCACTGGAAGGCGGCGCAGTTGTCCCTCAACGCCCTGCTGGGCGAGCAGCGCGTGGCGGCCCTGCATGCGGTGCTGGACGAGGCACTGGCCGCGATGGCCGAGCCCGCTGGCGACGAGGGCGCTGCCGACGGCGACTGAACGACGATGTGTCCCCCGGAATTCGCCGCGCGCCATTTGCTATTTTTATGATAGCTAAAAGCCTAGATAGATTCTTGGCTACAGCCGTATTTCCTTCTGATTTTCGTCCGGATGAGCGCTGCGCTCCCGCGCCGGGGCTGCGGCCGGCGCGCGGGTGACCCAGTTCTGCAGCGCGCCGCCCTGCATGCGGCCGATGGCATCGGCCATGGTGGCGGCTTCCGCTTCGTTGTGGGTGACCAGCAGGGCGGTCTGGCCGGCGGCGCGCAGGATGTCGCGCACCTCGCGGGTCAGCCGCTCGCGGGTGGGGCCGTCCAGGTTGGAGAAGGGCTCGTCCAGCAGCAGCAGCCCAGGCGCGGGCGCCAGCGCGCGGGCCAGCGCGATGCGCTGCTGCTGGCCGCCGGACAGTTCATGCGGGTGGCGCGCCGCCGCATCGGCCAGGCCGACCAGCGCCAGCATCTCGGCCACGCGCGCCTGCCGCAGCGCGCGCGGCTGGCGGCGCAGGCCGAAGCCCACGTTCTGCGCCGCGCTCAGGTGCGGGAACAGCGCATATTCCTGGAACATCATGCCCACGCGGCGGCGTTCGGGCGGTACCTGCTGCCCGGGCGAGGACAGCACTGTTTCGCCGAGCAGGATGCGCCCCGCGCGTACCGGCTCGAAGCCGGCGATGGCGCGCAGCGCCGTGGTCTTGCCGCAGCCCGAGGGGCCGAGCAGGCAGCCGATGTGGCCGGCCTGCAGTTGCAGCGAGAGGTCCCGCACCACGGTGTGCAGGCCGTTCCGGCCCGGATAGGCCAGTTGGATGGCGTCGAGTCGCAGCGTGGTGCTCATGGAATCAGGGCATCTTCCGTGGGGCCGCCCAACTGCGTGCGCGCCAGCAGCACCACCGGCAGCAGCCCGGCCAGCACGATGGCCAGCGCGGCGACCGCACCTTCCTCGTAGGTGCCGCGCGCGGCCTCGGCATAGAGCCAGGTGGCCAGGGTGTCGAAATTGGCCGGCCGCAGCAGCAGGGTGGCCGGTAGCTCCTTCATGGCGTCGACGAAGACCAGCAGCGCGCTGGCGGTGAGCGCCGGCGTGAGCAGCGGCAGGTGCACGCGGCGCAGCGTGCCGGTAGCGGTTTCGCCGAGCAGGCGGGCGGCCTGCTCCAGCGCAGGCGGAATGCGCGCCAGGCCGGCCTCGATGCCGCCCACCGGCATCGCCAGGAAGCGCATGGCGCAGGCCGCAGCCAGGATGGCGCCCGCGCCCATCAGCGGCAGGTCCGGGCGGCCGAGCAGCCGTCCCAGCGCGGCGTCCACCGCCAGCGCCGGCGTCAGCAGGCCAATGGCCAGCACGGTGCCGGGCAGGGCATAGCCCAGCGTCGCGGCGCGCGCCTGCCAGCGCGCCTGGGGCGGCCCGCTGCCGGTACGGCGCGTGGCCCAGGCCACCACCAGGCCGGCCGCCAGCGCCAGCGCGGTGGCGCCCCCGGCCAGCAGCAGGGTGTTGAGCAGGCTGTCGAGCAGCCCGGCCGACACGCCGCCTTGGCGCAGCCGCTTCCAGGTTTCGGCCAGCAGGTAGAGAGCCGGCGCGCCAAAGCCCAGCAGCACCGGCAGCGCGGCCGCTGCGGTGGCCAGCCAGGCCTGGGCGCCGCGCAGCCGGCGCGGCTGCACCGGGCGCATGCGCTGGGTCGAGCCGAAGCGCTGGTGCCGGCGGCCATGCCGCTCCAGCAGCACCAGCAGCAGCACCGCAGCCAGCATGGCGCAGGCGATCTGCGCGGCGCCGGCCAGGTCAGAGCGCGTGATCCAGGTGGTGTAGACCGACACCGTGAGCGTGTTCACGCCCAGGAACTCGGAGGCGCCGATGTCGTTGAGCGTCTCCAGCAGCGCCAGGCTCAGGCCCACGGCCAGCGCCGGGCGGGCCTGCGGCAGCACCACGCGAAAAAAGCTGCCCAGCCGGGTTTCGCCCAGCGTGCGCGCGGCCTCCAGCAGATGCGCCGGCTGCGTCATGAACATGGCGCGCGCCGTCAGGTAGACGTAGGGGTAGAGCACCAGGCCCAGCACCAGGATCGCTCCGCCCATGGAGCGCAGATCGGGCAGGCGGAACTGGCGCGGGCTGTCATAGCCCAGCAGCCAGCGCAGCGCGCCCTGCACCGGGCCGATCGGGTGCAGCAGATCCAGATAGGCAAAGGCGACGATGTAGGTCGGCATGGCCAGCGGCAGCAGCAGCGCCCAGTGCAGCACCCGGCGCCCGGGAAAGTCGCAGGCCGTCACCAGCCACGCGCAGCCGGTGCCGATCACCAGCACCAGCACGCCCACGCCGGCCAGCAGCAGGGCGGTGTTGCGCGCGGCGTCCGGCAGCACGTGGGTGGCCAGATGCACCCAGTGCGAGAAATCGGCGCCCAGCGCCAGCCAGGCCAGCGACGCCACGGGCGCCAGCACTCCCAGCGCGATCAGCACCGACGCGCCGCGCCACAGCGGCCCGACCGGAGGCATCAATGGATCACTTGTCCAGTCCCACCTTGTCGATCAGCGTGCTGGCCTGCTGGCGGTAGCGGGCGATCTCGGTGAGCGGCAGCGGGTCGACCTGCAGCGGGCCGATGCTCTGGGCAATGACCGGGTCCAGCGCCACGCCCTTGCGCACCGGGTACTCGTAGTTGGCCTGCGCATAGAGCGCCTGGGCCGGCTCGGACACCAGGAATTCCAGCAGCTTCACCGCGTTGGCCCTGTGCGGCGCGTGCCTGGCCACCGAGGCCCCGCTGATGTTGACGTGCGTGCCGCTGCCTTTGTCGGCGAAGGTGGGCTTGACCACGCGGATGCCGTCGCCCCACTTGCGCGCGTCGGTGCCTTCCTTGGAGGCCTTCATGTGGCCCACATAGTAGGAGTTGGCCAGGCCCACGTCGCAGATGCCGCCCAGGATGTCGCGCGCCACGTCGCGGTCGCCGCCGGTGGCCTTGCGCGCCAGGTTGGCCTTGAGGCCTTGCAGCCATTGCTCCGTCTTGGCCGGCCCGTCGTGGGCGATCATGGCCGATACCAGGGCCGTGTTGTAGGGATGCTGGCCGGCGCGGGTGCAGACCTTGCCCTTCCACTGCGGGGAGGCCAGGTCCTCGTAGCGCAACGACGTCAGCTTCAGATCCTTGGCCGCATACACCACCCGTGCGCGCAGCGACAGCGCAAACCATTCGCCCTGCGCGCCGCGCAGGTTGGCGGGAATGGCCGACTGCAGCGCGGCGGACTGCACGCTCTGCGTGACGCCGCCTTCCACCAGATCGATCAGATGGCCCACGTCCACCGTCATCAGCAGGTCGGCAGGCGAGCGTTCGCCCTCGGCCCGCACCCGCTCCAGCAGCCCGTCCTTCACGAAGACGGTGTTCACCTTGATGCCGCTCTGCGCCGAGAAGGCCGAGAGCAGGGGGGCGACCAGGGCCGGCTCGCGCGTGGTGTAGAGCGTGACTTCTTCCGCCGCCCGGGCGGGGAGGGCGGCGACGAGCAGCGACGCGGCGAAAGCGAGCGCAAGGGCGCGCTGCGGCCGGTGGATTCGGGTCATGGCATTCCTTGGAAACAAGCAGAGAACGGGTGCGTGGAGTTCCGCCCGTTCGATCTTGGTGTTGTAGGGAATGCCGGGTGGATGCGAACGATTATCAGCGCAGCTCGCGTTCTCCATGCGAATAACGTACCGGCCGAGGGGTGTATTCGCCCAGCAATGGAAAAGGGCGCCGCGGCGCCCCTTTTCCTTTGATGCGGCACGGTGGCCGCATTCCGCCTGGATCAGCGTCCGTAGGAACGGTTGCCGCCGCCGCTGCGGCCATAGCCGCCGCCGCCCGAGCGGTTGCCGCCGCCGCCACCGCCGCCGCGGCGTCCACGGCCCAGCATGCTGTCCACGCTGGTACGCAGGGGATCGGGCTGGCCCGCCGCGCCGCCGACCGACTCGGCCCGGCGATGGGCCACCACGTCGGCATGCGAGGGGCTCGGCGCATTGCCATGGTGGCGCGGCTGGCGCTCTTCGCGCGGAAACTGCGCGCCGTCGCCATTGCCCGGGTGGGCGGGGCGCGGCCCATTGCCGCGGGCGCCGCGGCCCTGGCCGTTGCCGCCGCCATTGCCGCCCTGGCCCTGTCTCTTATACACATCTGACGCTGCCGACGAAGAGAACCTAGTGTAGATGTCGGGGGGGGGGGGGTGCTGGAAAGGGGGGGGGGGGGGGGGGGGGGGGGGGGGGGGGGGGGGGGGGGGGGGGGGGGGGGGGGGGGGGGGGGGGGGGGGGGGGGGGGGGGGGGGGGGGGGGGGGGGG